>JAFXFR010000022.1 GCA_017513475.1 Clostridia bacterium | reverse complement strand
GATGCGCCCTATGGCCGCCCTGGCGCCATGGTGCTTGCCTTCAACGAGGACGAGCGTCCCACCATCGAAAAACTGTATCAGCAGGGCATCGAAAACGGCGTGCCCGAGATCCGCATCATCGAGCATGATGAAATTCTCGAGCTGGAGCCCAGCGTCAACCCCGGCGTTGTGTGCGCTCTGCTCGTTCCCACCAGCGGCCTCACCAGCCCCTACGAGCTGACCTGTGCGCTGGCCGACCATGCTGCAGTCAACGGCGTGGAATTCATGCTGGAAACCTTCGTCAACAAGATCGAGCGCGTGGAAGGCGGCTACAAGCTGGACACCACCAAGGGCGAAATGACCGCCAAGATCGTGGTCAACTGCGCCGGTGTGAACAGCGCCAAGCTGCACAACATGCTCAGTGATAAGGAACTCACCATCATCCCGCGCAAGGGCGAGTATTATCTGCTGGATCATACCAAGCCCCTGCAGTTCACCATGACCATGTTCCAGTGCCCCACCAAGATGGGCAAGGGCATCCTGGTCAGCCCCACCGTACACGGCAACCTCCTGCTGGGTCCCACCGCTACCGACGTAGAGGACGGCAGTGCGGTAGAAACCACCGCCGAAGGCCTCAAGTGGGCTGCCGACGCCGCCCGCCTGACCTGGCCCAAGGAAAACCTGCGCACCGTGATCACCACCTTTGCCGGTATCCGCGCGCATGAAACCAACGGCGACTTCGTGATCGGCGCTGTCGAGGGCAACCCCGGCGCGTACGAGACTGTTGGCGTGGAAAGCCCCGGCCTGTCCGCCGCTCCCGCCATTGCCGAATATCTGGTTGATATGATCGAAAAGGCCGAAGGCCTCACCAAGAAGGCCGAGTGGAAGCCCGCTCCCAAGCGCGAAAAGCCCTTCTACGCCATGACGCTGGAAGAGCGCGCCGAGCTGGTGAAGCGCGATCCTTTGAACGGCGCGCTGGTCTGCCGCTGCGAGCAGGTAACCGAAGCCGAAATCCGCGCGGCTATCCGCCGTCCCGTTGGCGCCCGCACCATCGACGCTGTCAAGCGCCGCACCCGCGCCGGCATGGGCCGCTGCCAGGGCGGTTTCTGCAGCCCCCGCGTGCTGGAGATTCTGGCCGAAGAACTGAACCTTGATCCCACCGAGATCACCAAATGCGGCGGCAAGAGCAACCTGCTGGTTGGCACCATTGCCGAGGCAGCCGGAAAGGAGAATGCCTGATGCTGAGCCCTGAACTTCGCAGCCAGGTACAGTATGTAGACGTCCTGGTCATCGGCGCCGGCCCTGCGGGCATGGCTGCCGCCATCGCCGCCAAGGAAGCGGGCGTGGACAACCTGCTGGTGCTCGAACGCGAGCAGAACATGGGCGGTATCCTCCGTCAGTGCATCCACAACGGCTTTGGTCTGCACTGCTTCAAGGAGGAGCTGACCGGCCCCGAATACGCCCAGCGCGACATCGACAAGGTGAAGGAACTGGGCATCGAAGTCCGCACCGGCACCACGGTGCTGAGCGTGGACGAAGACCGCTTCGTGACCGCCATCAGCCGCGATAAGGGCGTGCAGATGTTTGAGGCGGGCGCGATCATCCTCGCCATGGGCTGCCGTGAGCGTCCCCGCGGCGCGCTGGCCACCCCCGGCACCCGCTGCGCTGGCGTGTACTCCGCCGGTACGGCCCAGAAGTTCGTCAACCTCGAGGGCTACATGCCCGGCAAGCGCTGCGTCATCCTGGGTTCCGGCGATATCGGCCTCATCATGGCCCGCCGCATGACCCTGCAGGGCGCCAAGGTGCTGGCCTGCGTGGAACTGATGCCCTACTCCAGCGGCCTGAACCGTAACATCGTTCAGTGCCTGCAGGACTACGCTATTCCCCTGTACCTCAGCCACACCGTTGTGGATATCGAAGGCAAGGAGCGCCTCTCCGGCGTGACCGTGGCTCAGGTGGACGCGAACCGCCAGCCCATCCCCGGCACCGAGAAGCACTTCGACTGCGATACCCTGCTGCTCTCTGTTGGCCTGATCCCCGAGAACGAGCTGACCGAGATGGCCAACGTGGAAATGAGCCCGCTGACCTCCGGCGCCATCGTGGACGACAGCCTGCAGACCAGCAAGGAAGGCATCTTTGCCTGCGGCAACGTGCTGCATGTGCATGACCTGGTGGACTTCGTGAGCGCCGAGAGCTTCAAGGCCGGCAAGGCCGCTGCCGAATACGTGCAGGGCAAGAAGCGCGAAGGCCACTACGTGAACCTGAAGGACGGCAACGGCGTACGCGGCGTTGTGCCCCAGAAGCTGCTGGTGCCCGACGGCGAAGCCGAGACCGTGCAGATCATGTTCCGTCCCGCCGGTGTGTACAAGAATGCTACCGTGCGCGTGATGGACGGCGACCGCGAAGTTGCCAAGCTCAAGAAGCTCATCTTCACCCCCGGCGAAATGGCCGAGCTCAACCTCAAGCCCGAAGTCATCAAGGGCCTGAGCGGCGGCGACGTGACCATTCAGATTGAACAGTAAGGAGGCCTGCGGTTATGGAACAGCAAATCACTTGTATCAACTGCCCCGTGGGCTGCCGCATGACCGTCACCGTGGAAGACGGCAAGGTGACCAGCGTCACCGGCAACACCTGCAAGCGCGGCGTGGCCTATGCTGAGCAGGAGTGCGTAGCGCCCCAGCGCATGGTGACCGCCGTGATCGCTGTGGCGGATCGCAAGACCCCCGTCAGCGTCAAGACCCGCACCCCCATCCCCAAGGTCAAGATCTTTGAGTGCATGAAGCAGCTGGCCAACACCGAAGTGAAGGCTCCCGTGCACATGGGCGATGTGGTATGCGCCAACGTCTGCGGCACCGGCGTGGATGTCATCGCCACCAAGACGGTGGAATAATCCAATTCAATAAGATGGCTCAGTTCCTGACTCATGAGGGAACTGAGCCTTTTTGGCTTGCGATGTACACTGTGAACATCGTCTG
>JAFXFR010000021.1 GCA_017513475.1 Clostridia bacterium | reverse complement strand
GGCAGATGCCCGCGGGGATCTTCTTGCGGGTGGTGCGCATGGTGTTCAGGAAGTTAACGAAGATGCCCTGGGCAGTCTCGGGGCGCAGCAGCACTTCCGCCGCGCTGGACTCATTCACGCCCAGGTGGGTCTTGAACATCAGGTTGAACTGACGGATGCCGGTGAAATCCTTCTTGCCGCAGACAGGGCAGACGATGTCATGCTCGTTGATGTAGGCTTCGAGCTCCTCGTTCTTCCAGCCGTCGCCGGTCTCGGCGCCCTTGGTGAAGTCCTCGATCAGCTTGTCCGCACGGAAGCGGGCCTTGCAGGCCTTGCAGTCCATCAGCGGATCATTGAAGCCGCCCACGTGGCCGGAAGCCACCCAGACCTCGCGGTTCATCAGGATGCCGCAGTCCAGGCCGGTATTGTAGGGGCTCTCCTGGACGAATTTCTTCCACCAGGCCTTCTTGATATTGTTCTTGAACTCCACGCCCAGAGGGCCGAAGTCCCAGGTGTTGGCCAGGCCGCCGTAAATTTCGGAGCCGGCAAAGATGAAGCCGCGGTTCTGACACAGCGCCTTGAGCTTGTCCATCGTCAGTTCAGCCATTGTGATTTCCTCCTATTCATGAGGTCGGAGCTATGCTCCGACTAGCGTTGTCATTGCTCGCAATGATGACGCGTAGCCTGAAACCGACTAAATGTCGGGTTCAGGCCGATCTCCAATTTTCATACCATTGTATCATAGGCGGAAAGGGACATTTTGTCAAGCGAAGGACGAAGAAAATGCAGCATTGCCGGCCTTTTGCGCACGGCTAAAATTTTCTCGAGAAAATTGCAAATTCCCTCTTGCTTTTTCTTTTGACTTGTGATAGTATATACCTGTTGCCCGATGGCGCAGCATGCTGATATAGCTCAGTAGGTAGAGCGCATCCTTGGTAAGGATGAGGTCCCCGGTTCAAATCCGGGTATCAGCTCGCAAAAGGTGCTGGAATCAAGCTTGATTCCAGCATTTTTTCATTTCATGAAAAAACGGCAAATCCTTCGGAATTGCCGCCTCGCCAGTCAGAAATGACTGGTTTTTTGTTGTTTCAGGGGCGGTTTGTGCAGTCATTTGAATCGTGAGCGTCATCTGGATAACCTTATCCCCTGTCAATGCTCACTCCATCAGTTTCCTCATCTGTTTTTCACAAGACAAAGTCCGCAAACCCTGTAATTGAGGGCTTGCGGACTCTTTCACATTCAGCCTTTTCGTCAGTTTTGTTGGCCGCCGCGCCGGTAACGAAGCTGCGCTGCAGCCAATCATCCAGCGCTTCAGGAATGGAAGGCAGTCGTATCCCTGCCAAACACTTCCCACTCGATCAACGCCGGGAAAGCAGACGGATCATCGCTCTTCTGCATACGCTCCAGCCGCAGCCAGCGGACAGTGTGCCGTCCCAGCGCGATGAACTGCCGCTCGCCGGTTTTCTCCAGATCATAGGCAACCTCGGCGCCGTCGGACAAAACCACATGGCCAGATACCCAGTAAGCGTCATGAGGGAAATCCGCACGCAGGGTCAGGGCCATTTCGTCGATCTCAACCTCGCGGCCGAAATCCAGCAGGCACCAGGCGTCCTCGCGGGCACCGATGCCCCAGCTCTGGAAGGGCCATTCACCGTGGTAATCGCTGTGACGCATACCATCGATGACGTTGCGAGCGCAGAAGCAGGCCTCGTTGCGGGTTTCCACATTGGCGGTGCAGTGGGGGAAGAAATCTGTCTCTCCCCGCAGGTCGGAAGGGTTGCAGGCAATATTGCGGCGGGCAGCAGTCTCCCCGGCGGTCATGGCCCGGGCGGTCACGATATGCCGCGGGCCCTGGAAAGCCACGGGACAATAGGCCAGGCGGTGCTCGCCGGCGGGAATGCGCCAGGTCATCCGCCCCTCGGGAAGGTACACCTCGCCCGGCAGGATGGTCGCGTCCATCTGCACGATCAGGTGCTTGTCGTCGCTGATGATCTCGATCAGGTCGCCGTCCTCGTAGATGCGGTCAATGCGCAACAGGGTCTCGCAAGCATGGCTGGTCTGGGCCAGGACATCGCCGGCGGCATTCTTTGCGGTAATGGTGATCATATACGTCTCCTTACAGCCACAGCATCGGGTCGGTGCCCCTCAGCTTGGCAATCGCCTCAACGAAGAAATAATCGCCGTAGGTGATGTTGGTGTGGCGGCCCGCGCCGTCGTCATGGTAGCTGGCGGTGCAGTGGGTCAGGATGCCGCAGCGGTCCTCGGACCAGTCGCAGCAATGGTCAATCAGGCCGTCGATCAAGCGCTCGGCGGCTTCCTGCCAGGCGTTGTCGCCAGTGGCTTTGGTCAGCTCCATCAGACCGCAGGCAGCACAGGCGCCGGCGATGTTGTCGATGCGCTCCTCCCCTTCCGGCTGGCAGAAATCGCAGTCCGTCAGGCCGTCGGGACGGATGTGGGCGACGAAATAGGCCGCGATGCGCCTGGCTGCATCCAGATAACGCTCGTCCTTCGTATTCAGGTAGGCCAGGGTGAAGCCGTACAGGCCCCAGGCCTGGCCGCGGCTCCAGCTGCTGCCCAGGCAATAGCCCTGTCCGCCGTGCTCGGCAACCCGCGCGCCGGTGTTGGGGTCAATCTCAATGATGTGGCTGACCGAGCCGTCCTCGCGGACGAATTCCCGCAGCGTCATGTCCGCGTGGATCTTCGCGATGTTGGCAAAGCGGGGATCCTCGATCTCCCGGCTCGCCCAGAACAGCAGGCTCAGGTTCATCATGCAGTCGATGATGGCGAAGCCCATCTTGTACTTCTCATTCCACGCGCGGATGTAGCCCACCGGATTGAAGCGCCCGGCCAGGAGGCTGGCGGCATGGAGGGTATCCGTGCGCGCCTGTTTGCCGCCGTGCAGCTTGTAATCCGCGCCGGTGGAGAGCAGGTACATGAAGCCGGTATCATGGTTGAGCAGGCCGTAGGTGCGGAATTCCGCCGTCAGCATGTCCTGGGCACGGCGGGCCTCTGCGCGGAACATCTCCTCCTTTGTGGCGGCATAGAGCTGCCACATCAGGCCCGGCCAGAAGCCGCCCGTCCACCAGGAATTGCCGTCGTAGGGGGAAGAAATCCAGCAGCCGTTCTCGCTCTTGTAGGGCAGGATGCCCATCTGGGCAGCAACGGGCACAGTCCGCCGGAACTTGGCTGCGATCTTGGCAAAGATCTCATCAGCATGATTGCGCAATGTTCATGACCTCCTCGGGAATGGTGGCGGGGGAAGCATCGCCTGCGTCGGCAAAAACCGCGCAGACAAGGGTCGTGGTACCCGCGGGGATCGCCGCATGCAGCGTCGGGATCACCGTGCGGGAGGACATCAAATTGGTGTTGGCTTCGGGGTACAGCACCTGTCCGCGCTCGTACCCGCGGACTGCATAGATGGCGGTGCTGCCCTGCACGCCGTGGGCAGCGGCAGAGGCTTCACCCGCCTGGCAGACAGTTTCGATGCGGTCGCACAGCCGCTTCCCGGGCATATCGCGGGGCACGGCGAAAGCAGCTTCCGCAGCCTCCAGGGGACGATCCGCGGTGATGACGTGCTTGCGCACATGCCACATACCCACGGGGATGATACGGCTCTCAATGTGCACGCCGTCCACAGGGCTCCAGGTGAAGGCGATCTCCTTTTCCGACAGGGAGAAGCTGTCGCAGCCGCTGCGGGCATGCCACAGATCCTTTTCACCCTTCACCACCAGCATGGAGTCAAAGGCGCCCTTGTTCAGCGTGCCTGCCTCCTTCACCACAGAGAAGGCGAACTGGCTGGAGTAGGCGAATTTCTCGTACTTTTCGTCCTCGTGCATGTGCTCGTAGGCATGATTGCCGGCAGTGTAGGCGATGACCTGCCGGTTGTCGGCGTCGCGGGTCAGCACAAGGCGTACCTGCTCGTCACACAGGATGGCAGGGGGCATGTAGGGCTTCTCCTCCGCCTGCCAGAAGGGATGCTCCTCCGGCAGGGCCAATACGGCAAAGACCTTCATCGCCCAGTAGGGAGAACCAGGGGCGTTGTAGCCCTCGGAGATGACCAGATTGGGATACCCGTAGCCGATGGTCAGTACGCCGTCCCGGTCGAAGATGGGCCGCTGCATCCAGAAGCGCACATTGCGCAGGAGCAGGCCCTTGATCTCGCCCCAGTCAAGGCCCTCCGCCGTCACGCCGGACAGGGCGCAGGCGCTGAAGAAGCTCGACTGAGCAAAGCGGTAGGTCAGGCTGCGGCCATAGGGCAGCCCGCGGCCCTCCCGGTCGAACCAGCAGGCAAAGCGGGGCATGATGAGCCTGGCGCGCTCGCGGAAGCGGGCAGCCCGCTCCGGATCGTGCTGCTCCATCACCTTCGCGTACACCAGGCCGTAGTAGTGGAAGGCCCAGAGGGTGTAGTAATCGCGCTGGGTGGCCTTGTCAAAGTACCAGCCGTCGGCGACATAGTGCCCCTCCATGTCGTCCAGGTCCCGGCGGAGGCGATCCTCATTCACCGGGCGGCCCACATGCATGAAGCCGATGTTGACCAGGATACGGAAGAACTGCCAGTTGTTCTTGGGCATTTCGTGCCGGTTGATCTGATCCAGCCAGCGGTAGAGATTGTCCTGCTGGGCCGGCGTCAGCTCATGATAGAACCGCTCCGGGATCAGGCACAGCGCCATGCCCATCACAGCCATTTCCACCATGCGCTGATCAAAGGGGCCGATGTCGCCCCAGTATTCCTCGTGCTCCGGGTCAGTGCCGTGGATGAGGCCCTCGCGCCAGACAGTCCAGAGGGGCTCTGCCTCGGGGCACTTGCCCGCCAGCATGGGAACCAATGCCCACAGCACACGGGAGAAGCCCTCCATACCCGCCACGCTCTCAGGATAGGACGCGCCGGAATGCCCCAGCATCAGCCGTGCTTTGCCGGGGGTGAGGTATTTGGGCAGCGGCGAAATCAGCTGCAGGGCCGCGTTGACCAGATCCTGTCTGGTACGCAGCGGATTGTTGCGCACGTCATTCATGTCATTCATTCCTTTTGCATCATCGGGATGCAGAAAATCCGGGGAAGGTGGAATCCCGCCCTCCCCCGATGCTGTTCGTTTGATTTAGCCCTTCAGGCCGGAGGTGGCAATGCCCTCGATGAAGTACTTCTGCAGCGTCAGGAACACGATGGACACCGGCAGGAGCGAGCAAAGAGAAGCCGCCATGATCAGGTGATAATCGCTGGAGTTCTCCTGGATGAAGCGGCGCAGACCAACCTGCACAGTCTTGTTGATATCACGGGTCAGGTAGATCATGGGGCCCATGTAGTCGTTCCAGGTGCCCACGAAGGTGAAGATGACCAGCGTGGCAATGGCGGCCTTGGACAGGGGCAGCATGATACGGGCCCAGATGCCGTATTCGCTCAGGCCGTCGATGCGGGCAGCTTCGCACAGGTCAGTGGGGATGGACTGATAGAACTGGCGCATCAGGAACACGCCGAATGCGCTGAACGCCTGCAGCACGACCATCGCCCACAGGGTGTCATACAGGCCCATGGAACGCATCATGATGAACTGGGGCAGCATGTAGGCCTGCCACGGCACGGCGATGGTGGCGATGTAAGCCATGAAGAGCACGTCGCGGCCCTTGAACTGCAGCTTTGCAAAGGCGTAGGCCGCAAAGGAGGACGTCAGCGTCTGCAGGCAGGTCACCACGATGGCAATGAAGGCCGTATTCTTGAAGTAGGTCAGCAGCGGCACCTTCTGCCAGATGAGCGAATAGTTTTCCCAGTGGAAGGTCTCCGGGATCCATCGGATGGGATAGACGAACACCTCACGGTCCAGCTTCAGGGAGGAGGAGATCATCCACACAAAGGGGATCAGCGTGAAAAGGGAAACGGAGATCAGCACAATATACAGGATGATTTTGCCGATCAGCGCCAGGACGGGATTATCCTTGCGGATCTGCCGCCCGGAGGACCCGGTGAATACTTGACGCATGAATGAAGACCTCCTTTCTTAATCGTTGGCGAATTTCTTTTCGCTGGAGAACTGGATGATCGTGATGGTCAGGACGATGACGAGCAGCACCATGGCGATGGCGCTGGCCTGGCCGTAGTTGATCTTGGAGAAGGCCGTATCGTAGATGTAGGTAACGAGCATCTTGGTGGAACGGCCCGGGCCGCCTTCGGTCATGATGGCGACCACGTCATAGATCTTGAAGCAGGAGATGATCATCATGATGGAGGCGAAGAAGGTGGTGGGCTTGAGCTGGGGCAAGGTCACGTTGCGGAACTGCTGCCACTTGCTGGCGCCGTCTACCGTGGCTGCCTCGTACAATTCCACCGGCACGCCCTGCAGCGCCGCCAGGTAGATGACCATGTAGTAGCCCATGTTGCGCCACACGCTCACCAGGATGATGGCCCACATGGCCATGTTGCTGTCCGCCGTCCAGGATTTGTTGAAGGGAATGCCCAGGCTCATGATGATCTGATTGATCGGACCGTCCTTCATGAGCATGAAGTTCCAACACACGCAGATGGCCACCATCGAGGCAACATAGGGGAAGAAGAAGATCGTGCGGAAGACAACGGCGCCCTTGACGGCCTTGTTCAGCGCGATGGCCAGGGCGATGGCGCACACCAGCGTCAGCGGAACGGTGACCAGGGTATAGAAGACGGTGTTCTTCAGCGCAATGCCCAGGTCCACGCGGTTGAAGAAGTACAGGAAGTTCTTCTCCATCAGCTTGGCCCAGTCCGTCTCGCCCGCCTTGACCAGGGCGATGCCGTCGGCAAACTTGTCAGCGACCTTTTCGAAATTGAAGATCTCGGCATAGTTGTCCCATGCGACCCACTTCATCGTATCCAGTGCGCCGCCGTTCCACTCAATGAAGGACAGGACGATGGAAAACAGCACCGGTACGAGCGTGAAGATCGCAAAACCGAGGAAATTCGGCGCGAGGAAGGAATAAGCGATGAGCGTATTCTTGCGTTCCAGCTTGCCCATGCGCCGCTTCTTTGCAGCTGCCTGTGCCATGAGGATATGCACTCCTTTCGAGCTGACGGTCGGTGATGTGAATGCGCGGTGAAGACGCATGCAAAAGGACGGCGGCATTGTCGCCATCTTGCGTACGTCTTCATCTGCCTGAAAAAGAATCCGGGCGGGAATAGCCGGAGCCGAAGCGCTGCTATTCCCGCCCGTGTCCTATGCTATGGGATAAAGCTTATTCGGGCAGGATTACTCGAACAGCTCGGCGTAACGCTCGTTCATTTCCTCGACGCCTTCCTCAACGTCCAGCTCGCCGGTCATGATGAGGGTATGGGTCTCTTCCACGATGGGCTTGATTTCGCTCAGGCGATCGACCACGGGCCATTCCACAGCCACGAAGGAAGGCAGCAGAGCGCCCTTGGAGGTCTCGTCAGTGGGGAAGCCGGCGACGGAAGCCATGGAAGCGGCAACATCCTCGGAAACCCAAGCGGGACGAGCGCCGGTGGAAGCGGTGGCCTTGGAGCCTTCCACGCCGCACAGCCATGCGATGTAGGTCCAGGCAGCTTCCTTGTTGGCAGACTTCTTGTTCATCATGACGCCGGTCAGGTTGCCGAAGGAAGAACCGGCGGCCACGCCCTCAGCGTGAGGAACAGCGGCGATGCCCCAGTTGAAGTTGCAGGTGCCGTCGTTCATGTAGCCGATCAGGGTGGAGACGTACCAGTAGCCCATGGGCATCATGGCCACGTTGCCATTGGCGAAAGCGGCGGAGTAGTGCAGGCCGGAAGCCTTCAGCTCGCTGTAAGCCATGCAGGCGCCGTACGCTTCCAGATCCTTGTACAGGTTGTAGAAGTAGGTCAGGTCGTCGTACTGACCGTCGGCCAGGGTGTTCTTGCCGTCACAAACGGCCCAGTTGGCAACAGCGGACAGCCAGGTGTGGTAGTGGGTGCCGTAGACGCCGTCCTTGGTCATAGCCTTGGCCAGATCAGCGTAGGCGTCCCAGGTCATGTCGTTGGTGGGATAGGCGATGCCGGCGGCATCGAACAGATCCTTGTTGTAGAACAGGACCCAGAAGTCAGAGCGGAAGGGCAGCGCGTACTGGGTGCCGTCGAAGGCGTAGTTGGCTTCCATGCCCACGAAACCGGACACGTCGTAGCCGTCGCGCTCCATGAAGGGGGTCAGGGGCTCAGCGAAGCCCTGAGCGTTCCAGTTCACGATGTCGGAAACTTCCTTGACCATGAACACATCGGAGGTATCGTTCGCGCTCAGCATGGAGCCGGCCTTGATGGCGTAGTCCTGAGAGGCAACGTCGATGTACTGCAGGTCAATGTGGGGGTAAGCAGCCTCGAAGGCAGCTTCCTGAGCGATCAGGTACGGGGTGGTGTTGGCGTCCCAGGTAACGACGGTCAGCACCTGCTTCTCCTCGGCCACAGCAAAGCCGGCCACGGACAGGAGCATCATCGCTGCCAGGATCAGGGAAAGCAGCTTCTTCATGTTGGGGTCCTCCTTATAATGTTTATCTAAACGGGATCTCCCGTTTGATGCAGGGAATGTTTCTTACAATTGGTTACAACGCCACTTACAGCAATTTGTGGATTACGGCTGTTCTATGGCTATATTATACATTTGCGCATTGGCTGAGTCAACAGTTTTTCGGAGGATTTCCAAAAATACATCTGTAAAACATACATTTTCGTGTAAGAGAGTGTAAAATTTTCTTTTTCTTACAATCCTTCTTGTAATTACAGTAAATTCCTGATATAATACAGGCATGTT
Organism: Clostridia bacterium; assembly: GCA_017513475.1. Classification (GTDB taxonomy): domain Bacteria; phylum Bacillota; class Clostridia; order Christensenellales; family Aristaeellaceae; genus UBA11524. The sequence continues at coordinate 16,635 of JAFXFR010000021.1, read as the reverse complement.
ACAGAAAAGAGGACCTGTCATGAACGAGAAAAAGCCAACGATTTATGATGTGGCAGACTGCGCGGGCGTATCGATCGCGACGGTTTCCCGGGTGCTGTCGGGAGGCAGCGCAAGCGCTGCGGCAAAGCAGAAGGTGAAGCAGGCCATCCAGGCCCTGGGGTATCAGCCGGCAGAAGTCCGCCGTCCCCCGGAGCGCATGCCGCCCCGCAAGACCCTGGCGCTGGTGATGTCCAACATGTCCAATCCCTACTACGCCGCTCTGGCCTCCGGGGCGGAGGAAGCCGCCCGCCGCAACGGCTATGCGCTGCAGATCTACTGCCATGATCTGAATGAGCCGATCAGCCCTGCGCTGATCAGTCAGCTGCTGGAGCATCAGCCGGCAGGCGCCGTTCTGGTGGGCTCCATGGTTGAAAACGGCACGGACAGCGAGCTGCTCCTGCTTCTGCAGCGCTTGCACCAGGCCATGCCGCTGGCCATCATCGGTCCCCGCATCGAAGGGCTGGACTGCATCAACATCACATCGGATCTGAGCCTGAGCGTCCGCAAAAGCATCGCGCACCTGATGTCCATGGGGCATGAGCGCATCGCCTTTATTGGCGGCAGCCGCAATGTCCGGTCCGCTTCCGTCCGGGAGCAGGCCTTCTATGCAGAGATGCAGCGGCTGGGCAAGCCGATCATCCGCGTCGGCGCAGAAAGCGGCTTCACGCCCCGCGACGGCGAAATGGGCGTTGCCCGCTTGTTTGCCAGCCTCTCCGAAAGAGAGCGCCCGACTGCGCTGATCACCATCAACGATCTTGTGGCGCTCGGCGCCCTGCGCGAGCTGAACCGGCTGAATCTGCGTGTACCCGAAGACGTAGCGCTCATCGGCTGCGACAACCAGTTCTTCACCCCCTACCTCAATCCGCCGCTCACAACGGTCGATCTGCATCCCGCCGATCACGGCCGAACCGCCGTTTCCGAACTCATCAATGCCATCAGCGGCGGCAATGTGTATTCCTTCAGTCAGATCCGGGAATGCTCTCTGATCATTCGCGAAAGCTGCGGCATGGGCCACAGGGCGCTGAGAGACATCTGAATGCCCGGGGCTGCCTGATCCCTATCGCCGCCGAAGCTCTGGTATGAACAGACCCTGTCGCCAGTCAGTGATGACTGGCTTTTTGCTTCTCCCCCGGCAGGGCAGACAGCATAACGCCCGGACGGCGTTCTATCCGTCCGGGCGTCGCTTATTGCCATTGGGCCAGCATGTCCTTCATCCAGGCGTATACATCCATGCTGTACACGCTGCGGAGGTTCTCCGGGGTCAGCACGGCATCGACCTCCCCCTGGGCTGCGCATTTGCCATGGTTCATCAGCACCGCGTGGGTGCCGTAGCGCCGCGCCAGACTCAGATCATGCACCACGGATATCACTGCCCGTCCCGGCGTTTTCAGCCACTGGCCGATCAGGGAGAAGATGTGCTTCTGGTACACCAGGTCGAGGTGGTTGGCAGGCTCATCCAGGATCAGGATCTGCGGATCCTGAGCGAAAACCTGGGCAAGGAAGGTGCGCTGCAGTTCGCCGCCGGAGAGCGTCAGCACACTGGCATGGCGGAAATCCGTCAGACCCGTCAGCTCCAGAGCGCGCTCCACCTGCGCCTTGCCGTCGTCGTCCCGGGTGGACAGAAAGCCGGAGGTGTACGCATAGCGCCCCAGACGTACGACCTCCTCCACCGTGTAGCCGTAGCCGACGCTGTTTTTCTGGGACAGCACGCCGATCTTCCGGGCACGTTGGGCCGCCTTGCACCGGCGGATGTCCGCTCCCTCCAGCAGGATGTCGCCGGTATAGGGCACCCCCTGGGAGATCGCGCCGATCAGCGTGGACTTACCCGCGCCATTGGGGCCCACCAGCATCAGCCATTGGCCTTCCTGCAATTCAAAGCTCAGATCATCCACCACGGCATTGTCGCCGTAGCGAACGGTGATGTGATTTCCCTTGAGCATCTGCATCACCCTGCCTTTCTCGTGCGGTAGAAAACGGCGATGAAGGCGGTCGCGCCCACCAGGGAGGTCACCACGCCGATGGGGATCTCCACAGGCGCAAGGATGGTGCGCGCCGTCAGATCTGCCAGCAGCAGGAAGATCGCCCCGGCAAACATGGACGCCGGCAGCAGCCGCTTGTGGTTGGGCCCGGTGATCATCCGCGCCATGTGCGGCATGACCAGGCCTACAAAGCCGATCGCGCCGGATACGCTCACACTCACGCCGATCAGCACCGACACGGCGATGAGAATGATCAGCTTCACCCGCCGGACATTGACGCCGATGTTACGTGCGTTGTCCTCACCGATGGCGAAGGCATTCAGCTCCCGGGCGTACCGCAGGATCACGCCGCCGCACAGCAGCAGCGCCAGCGCCAGCACCCCCGCGCAGCTGAGATTCGTGCCCGACAGCGAGCCCATCGTCCAGAAGGTGATGGACTTGATGTGCTCCTGAGCGAAGGAAATGATCAGGTTGATGGCGCTGGAAACAAACATGGAGAAGATCACGCCGATAAGGATGATGCTGTTTGTGGACAGCGACCGGTCCAGCGCATAGGCCAGGCCGAGGATCGCCGCCAGGGACAGAAAGGCAAAGAGCATGGCCATGAGCATCGTGCCGCCCAGGGAGAACCCCGGGATGGAGACGCCCAGCGCCAGGGCCAGCACCGCACCCAGGGACGCGCCGCTGCTGACGCCCAGCGTGGAGCCGTCCGCCAGCGGATTGCGCAGCAGGCCCTGCATCGCCGCGCCGCAAAGGGATAGCGCCGCGCCCACCAGCGCCACATTCAGCACCCGGGGCAGGCGGACGTTCAGTATGATGTTTTTGGATATCCCCGCCGGGATCTCCAGCCCCCGCAGGCTGTTCCACAGGGCGACGACGGTATCCTTGAGGGGAATGGCCACGCTGCCCACGCAGATGCACAGCAGCAGACAGGCAATCAGCGCCGCCGCCAGCAGGACATACGTCCCCCAGGAAAAATGTTCTGAAAGCTTTTTCATATTTTCAGCCTTTACTCGGCGCCGTAGAGGAAGTTGAACAGGGCAACGGCCGCATCCTTCAGGCGGGGGCCGGGACGGGTCATGGTGTAAGAGTCCGCGTTGTAGACCTTCCCGTTCCGGATCGCGGAGATGTCGCCCCAGCCGGCGCGGCCCATCACTTCGTCCACCGCGCTATCGCCCATGCCGGTCACCAGCACGATGTAATCGGGGCTGCGGGCGATCACCTGCTCCTGGCTGATGGCCTGCCAGCCGTCAATGTCTGCAAAGGCGTTCGTCACGCCGCAGATCTCCGCCAGCTCGTGCATAAAGGTATTGGTCCCTGCGCTCCACAGGCCCCACTCCAGGGGCATGACCTCAAAATAGACGGTTTTTCCGCTTTTCACGCTCCGTGCGGCAAGATCGGCGAAGGTCGCCTGCATATCCGCGATGATGGCCTCGGCCTCGGCCTCCTTGCCCATGACCTTACCCAGCAGGCGGATGTTGACGTACACCTCCTCAATGCTGTCCGCTTCGGTGGCAATGACAACAATGCCGTTCTGCTCCAGCATGGCCACCTGATCGGTGGTGTGCGCCATGTCATTGAGGATGATCACCTGGGGATTAAGAGCCAGGATCTCCTCCAGATTCATGTCTGCGCCGGACTGCACCGCAGGCACCGCCGCCACGGAGGCAGGATAATCGCAGTACAGGCCGCGGCCCACCAGAGCATCCTCGCAGCCCAGGGCACAGAGGATCTCACAGTCGCCGGGCGCCATGGCGATGACGCGGGTCACCGGACCATCGATGGTTACTTCGCGGCCGAACATGTCGGTCACGGTGATGGTGTTGCTTTCAGCCATCACAGCGGTCATGCCGAACATCATCAGCACGGCCAGAAACAGGGAACCGAGCTTCTTGGACATAGTAGTCCCTCCTTCATTCGGGCAGCGTAAGCGCTGCCTCTCATTGGCCGGGTTTACCCGACCGACAGATGTGATCAAATGAATCAGTGAGAGGGAACAAAAAAAGCGCCCCTCCCTGAGGAACACTAACCGGACTGACCGCCCTGCCCGCATGCGAAACAGAGGCTGTCAGCCCAATAGCATATCCCACCCCCAGGGGAATGATTGATGTCACGGTGTAAACAAGTCTCCCGGCTTGGCTTCATTTTACTTGCGCACCTTCCCGCTTTCGCAGTGGCTTCCATCGCGCTTTCATCAGCTTCACGGTTACTGGGATAGCCCGGAACTTTCATCCGCGTTCCTGTGATGCAGCCCGCAGGCCGCACCGCGCATTGCTGCGCAGATACACCGGCTATTCATTTGTCGCATCCATTATAGCGCGTCCGCCTGCGTCCGTCAATGCTTCCGCAGCCGCCGCAGAAAAAAGCAGCCCCCGAAGCCGGGAGCTGCGCTGGACAATATGCGGTCAATGATACTGGGGCAGCCAGCCCTCATGGGCGACGATCAGGTCGTCGCACAGGGATACGATATCGTCGATGGAAAGCTCGCTTTGCAGATGGGGATCCATCATGGCTGCCTGGTAGATCTTGTCCCTGGAGAGGGTCATGGCAGCCTCGATGGTCAGCAGCTGCACGTTGATGTTGCTGCGGTTGAGGGCAGCGCACTGCTCGGGCAGATCGCCGATGTAGCAAGGCGTTACGCCGGATTTGTCCACCAGGCAGGGCACCTCCACGCAGGCATTGCGGGGCAGATTGGTGATCAGCCCGTTGTTGAGCACGTTGCCGCCGATCTTGTAGGGCCGGTTGGTCTCCATGGCCTCCATGATGTAGCTGGCATACTCCTGGGTGCGGGTGTGGGTCAGGTGGGGATCCTTCGTCAGTTCGTCGCGGCGCTTCTCCCAGTCGGCGATCTGATTGACGCAGCGGCGGGGATACTCATCCAACGGGATATTGAAGCGGTCGATCAGCTCCGGGTACTTGTCCTTGATGAAGAAGGGCAGGTATTCGGCGTTGTGCTCGCTGGATTCGGTGACGTAGTAGCCGAAGCGCTTCATCATCTCCAGGCGGACCATGTCGCCGTGTTTTTCGGTGATCTGGGCAACGCGGCGCTTGATCTCCGGGTAAAGATCCTTGCCGTCCTTGCTGATCTCCAGCAGCCAGGCCATGTGGTTAATGCCGGCGATCTTCCACTGGATGCTGTCATCATACGCCATTTGGGCGTGGCCCAGGAGCGTCGGCGCACAGACCTGCACGCTGTGGCAAAGGCCCACGGTCTTCACACCGGTGTAGCGCAGCATCGCGCCGGTGAGCATGGCCATGGGGTTGGTGTAGTTGAGGAACCAGGCGTCGGGGCAGACCTCCTCCATATCGCGGGCGAAGTCCATCATGACGGGGATGGTGCGCAGCGCGCGGAAGATGCCGCCGATGCCCAAAGTATCGGCAATGGTCTGGCGCAGGCCGTACTTCTTGGGCACCTCAAAGTCGATGACGGTGCAGGGCTCGTACAGGCCCACCTGGATGGCGTTGACCACATAGTTTGCGCCGCGCAGGGCATCCTTGCGGTTTTCCACGCCGCAGTACTTTTCAATCCGTGCCTTGTTGCCCAGGTTGTTGCTGATGGCGGTGAGCATCAGGTAGCTCTCCTCCAGGCGCTGGGGTCGATATCGTACAGCGCAATGACGCTCTCCTCCAGCGAAGGGGTGACCATCGCGTCACCCAGCACGTTTTTTGCAAACACCGTGGAGCCGGCGCCCATGAATGTGATCTTCGGCATAGCGCATATCCTCCTTTTTCATTTCGGGTAAAACAAAGGTTCCCCGGGCAACCGGAGAACCTTCACGCTTACAGCACCTTGAGCAGCTCGTCGCGCACAGCGTCCCAGCGGGCGTCGGCAATGCCGAAGTCCATCGCGCGGTAGCTCCATGCAGCACGGGCGATGCCGTGCTTCTCAAACACCCTGTTGATCACGCGGAACCACTTCACCGCGTCCTCGGGGGACACGATGTCGATCACGCCGTACTCGCCGCAGTACAGGCCCATGCCGTACTTGGCAGCGGTCTCCAGCGCGGGGGCGAAGAGCTTCTCGAAGGTCTCCTCGGTGATGCCGCTCTCGTCAAAGGCCAATCGGGCGTCACGATCCAGGAAATCCACCCAGTACGCGCCCTGATGGGTGTACTCGATGGGATCGTAGCAGTGGAAGTTGTACAGCACCTTCGCGTCCGCGGGGGCAGCCAGATCCTTCACGGCGGGGGCGCTGTTGTTGTGGTAGCTGCCCACGAGAATGTAGGTGTCGGGGGCAATCACGCGGATGCGGCGGATGCACTCCGCCACGATGCGGTTCCATTCGCCGATGAAGCTGGCGTCGGTCACCTCGTTCAGCAGCTCAAAGACCACGCGGTCATTGCACTTGCCGTAGCGGCGGGCGATCTCCTCCCACAGGCGGTAGAAGCGCTCCTGGTACTTTTCGCTTTCGAAGAAACCGGTCTCCATCTCGCCCTTGTCGAAGGAGAAGCCGGCGGTCTTGTGCAGGTCGAGGACGGTCTTGAGGCCATGCTTCTGGCACAGGTCGAGGGCCCAGTCGATGCGCGCCCAGCCGGGAGCGTCATAGCCGCCGTTGTCGTCCTCCAGGACGTTGAAGTCCACCGGGATGCGCACGTGATCCAGCCCCCAGGAGGCGATCACCGCGAAGTCCTCTTCCTTGATGAAATGGTTCAGGCGATCCGCGCTGTAATCGCACTGGCTCAGCCAGCCGCCCAGGTTCACGCCGCGATTGATGCCAAGATTCTTCTTCATGATGTAACTCCTTGCGCCCGCCGTGCGGGGTTTTTGTCATTATAGCACAGTCCCCTGCCGCTGGCAATCCGTCAGGAAAGATAACGGTCGATATATTCCAGCAGCGGCTTTCTGCGCACCTCGTCCCCGTGGGCGCGGTACCAGCGGAGGGACTCCGCCAGCCCCTCTTCAAGGGGCATGAAGCCCTCCATCAGCGCGCACTGGGCGGATACGTCCAGCGCGTACTCGTAGCTGTAGAAGGGGAAGTACTGCCGCTGCACCACATCGGGGGCAACGGAAACGAAGCGCGGCTCCCTGCCGCATGCGGCGTAGCAGGCGCTCACCCAGTCGCGCACGGTGACGGTTTCCGGGTTACCCACGTTGAAGATGCGCTGCGCAGGCCGCTTTTCCAGCAGGATCTCCGCAAACCGGCACAGATCCTCCACATGGAGGAAGTGCAGGCGCATACCGCCCTCCGCCGGCAGGAAGAAAGGCCTGTCTGCCAGCGCGCAGTCGAACACGAATGCCTCGCGGTAGACATTGTTCCCCGGGCCGTAGAGGTAGGGCGGGCGCAGGATGTACGCATCCGGCCTGCGGGCATGGAGGGCCTGCTCGGCGGCGATCTTGTCCGTGCCGTAGCGGCCCCAGCAGGCGTTCGGCCCGATGGCAGCGTCCTCCCGGAAGGGCTGTGCGCCCGTCTCCGGATACACCGCGCTGGAGGAGATGAGGATGTACTGCCCGTACCCGCCCAGCGCGTCCAGCAGGGCGTTCACGTCATCGGCGGTGTAGGCGGTCACGTCCAGCACCGCATCAAAGCGGCGGCTGCGCAGCACGTCGCCCAGGGCATGCCTGTCTGCCCGGATGTGCTCCACGCCCTCCGGCTGCATCCGCGTGCCCCGGTTGAGTACGCTTACCTGCCAGCCCCGCCGCAGGAAATATTCCGCCGCATACCGGCTGACAAACACTGTGCCCCCGGTCACCAGCATGGTTTTCATCGTTCTTCCCTCCTTTGCTTCATTATAGCACGGTCCCCCGCAGAACACAAGAAAGACAGCCCTCCGCCTTGACACCGCCGTCTTCCTCCGGGATAATGTTCCTATGCATTCTGTACGAACGGGGGATTTTCCCATGCAAACCCGCGCAAGACTTTCCATTATTGCCTCCATGGCGATCTTCGGCACCATCGGGGTGTTTGTGCGCGCCATCGGCGTCGCCTCGGCTGAGCTGGCGCTGTATCGGGCCGTCATCGCCGCCGTGCTGCTGACGGGCTATTTCCTGATCACCCGCACCAGCCTCCGCCTGGGCGAGATCAAAAAGGAGCTGCCCCTGCTGCTGCTTTCCGGCGCAGCGATGGGCTTCAACTGGATCCTCCTCTTTGAGGCATACAAGTACACGACCGTATCCGTGGCAACGCTGAGCTACTACTTCGCCCCGGTGATCGTAACGGTGGCCTGTCCCCTTCTCTTCAAGGAGAAGATGGGGCCTGTACAGTGGCTGTGCTTCGCCATGTCCACGCTGGGTCTGGTGCTGATCACCGGGCTGGGCGACCTGAGCGCCGGCTCCAGCCACCTGACCGGCATCGCCTTCGGCCTGGGCGCGGCAGTGCTCTACGCCAGCGTGATGCTGCTGAACAAGCGCATCAAGGGCGTGAGCGGACTCCAGCGGACATATCTGCAGTTCCTGGCGGCCATCGCGGTGCTGATCCCGTACGTGCTGGCAACCTCCGGGATCACGCTGCACAAGCTGGACGGCCTGGGCTGGGGCATGCTGCTGATCGTCGGCGGTGTGCACACCTGCCTGGCCTACTGCCTGTACTTTCCCAGCCTGAAGGCGCTGCCCGGCCAGGAGACCGCCATTCTCTCCTACATCGACCCGCTGCTGGCCTGCCTGCTCTCCGTGACGCTGCTGGGCGAAACCATGACCCCCGTACAGCTCATCGGCGGCGCGCTGATCCTGGGTTTCACGCTTCTCAACGAGCTGCATCCCCGCCGCAAATAAGGAGGCCCCATGTCCAGCTATGTATTCCGCCCGGCAAAGGCGGATGAAGTCCCCGCCGTATACGAGCTCATCATGGCTCGCGTGTACTGGATGGACGAGGTCGGGATCCGCCAGTGGAACGTGACCGACTACGCCGGCTGCTACCCGCCCGCCCACTACGAGGCTGCCCGTCTCAGGGGCGATCTGTTCGTCCTCACGGATGATGAGGGCATCGCCGCCTGCGCGGTGCTCCGCAAAGATGACGAGCGCTGGCCCGCTGCCATGCAATCCGCCGAGCACGCCTTCTACCTGCACCATCTGGCCACCCGTCTTGGTGCGAAGGGGGCAGGCCGCATCTTCCTGCAGATGGCCGAGGAATACGCCATCCGCGAGGGCAAGACCCGCTTCCGCCTGGATTCCGCCGACGATAACGCCTTCCTCGCGGATTATTACACCGCCCAGGGCTATGTCCCTGCAGGGCGCTGCGTGGACGGGCTGTACACCGGCATCCTGCGCGAAAAAGTGCTGCAAGGAGGCACCCCATGAGCAAACGAACCGATCTCATCAGCGGCTTTTACGGCAGCATCGACGAGGACGGCCGCCTTACCGGCAGCCGCCACGGACAACTGGAAGCCCTGACCGCCATGCATTACATCCGGAAGTATGCCGCAGCAGGCAGCCGCATTCTTGAGATCGGCGCCGGCACGGGGCGATATTCCATCTCACTGGCAAAGGAGGGCCACCGCGTCACTGCCGTAGAGCTGGTGGAGAGCAATCTGGCCATCCTGCAGCAGAACGGCAGCGGGCTGGAAAACCTCACTGCCTGTCAGGGTGACGCAACGGATCTTACCCGTTTTGCCGATGCTTCCTTCGACGTGACGCTTCTTTTCGGCCCCATGTACCATCTCTATGACGCAGGCGACGTGCACCGCGCCCTGGACGAGGCCATCCGTGTGACCAGGCCCGGCGGCGTGATCCTCACAGCGTTTCTGTCCGTGCACGCGATCCTCTTCAACAATTACCTGAACGGTCATCTGCTGGCAGGCCTGGACGAGAACTTCGACGGTGCGGGCCGCGTCCGCCACTTCGAGGAACAGCTCTTCACCGGCTATGACATCGCCGGGTTCGAGGCTCTCTTCGCAAACAAACCCGTGCGCCATCTCGTGACCGCCGCTGCCGACAGCATCCTTGAGCTGGCAGAGGAGCGCCGCGACTTCGCCATGTCCGACGAGGAGTTTGCCGCCTTTGCCGCCCATCATCTGGCCACCTGTGAGCTGCGCGAACTGCTGGGCTGCTCCAGTCACCTGCTCCACATCTGCCGGAAGGAGTGATCCCATGCCCATCCGTCCCGCCACCGCTGCCGACCTCGCCCGCATCGCGGAGATCGAAGTCTTCAACTACCGGCTGCAGTTCTATCCCGTCTTCCGGAATGACGACTACTACTTTGCCGAACTGACCGTCCCCGCCCTGATGCAGGAACGCGCCGAGGCCCTCCCGCAGATCCTCGTCTATGACGACGGCGTGGTAAAGGGCTTCCTGCTTTACGCGGGCACGGAAGTGATGAAGCTCTTTGTAGAGCCGGTGCTGCAAGGCCAGGGCATCGGCGCAGCCCTGCTGGACTACGCCGTCCGCGAGCTGCACGCCGATCATCTCTGGGCGCTGGAAAAGAACACGCGTGCCATCGCCTTCTACGCCAGGCACGGTTTCCATCCCAATGGCGAAAAGGAGCTGGAGGAGGACACGGATGAGTACCTCGTCCAGCTGATTCGGGAGGTTCCCCATGCAGCTTTCGACTGACCGGCTGATGATCCGCCCGATCACCGCCGAGGACTGGCCCGCCGTGCGGGAGATCTGGGCTGAACTGGCTCCCCTCCCCATGGCTCAGTACGACAAGCCCCACCATACGGATCCGGAAACTGTCCGCGCCCGCATTGCGCGATGGGCGGCTTTCTCCGCAGCCGGCACAGAGCACATGTTCTTTGCGGCCTGCCTGGAAGGGATCGTCATCGGCTACATCGCCTTCAACCGCCGGGACAACGAGCATGAGGTGGGCTACAGCTTTCATCCCGCCTTCCACGGCAAGGGGTATGCCAAAGAAGCGCTCGCAGCCATCCTTTCCCGCCTGGGCAGCATGGGCTTTACCCGGTTTTCAGCCGGAACCGCGCTGAACAACACACCCTCCGTGAAGCTGCTGACAAGCCTCGGCTTCCGCCTTTCCGCCACGGAGAAGGTTAGTTTCTACAAAGACAATGCCGGGCAGGACATCGTGTTTGACGGCGGTCTGTTCGAGCTGGACCTGGCCCCATAAGAATCCACCTCCTGCAGCGCCTCCCGGGAAGCAGCGGCCTCGCGCTGGTATTCCGCCCGCATCCTGCAGAAAACGCTGTAAACACGAAAAAGGACTTGCATTTCTGCAAGTCCTCAAGTGGAGCATAGCGGATTCGAACCGCTGACCCCAACACTGCCAGTCGGCCTTTTACAGTCGCAACATCCCTTTACAACCGCCGCAAACGCAGGAATTGCAAGGGTTTGCGAGAAGCGCGTCTTTCTTTCCTTTACACCAAAATCGGCTGTTTTTCATCCTGTGTTGTGGTCAGAAAATTGGTCAGATTTACACTGAAATAGAATCACTGCGGTTGGACTTGTTAACACATCCAGCAATCAACAACTTTCATTCAACTCTGGTATGCCTTTCCATCAGCATTGATACAGCATCAAATCAACTCCATAACAACTTTTATACTACTTTCAATCAAAACGGCAGCCGGTGCCTCCACCGACTGCCGCTCTTTTATTCATATATTGCCCTAACCTTATCCAGGTACGCCTTGAATCCCTCCACCGCCTCATCAGGATATGTCAGCTTCACCCGCTTGCCGAACCCCAGCAACCAACCATAGAACAGGTCGCTGATTTCCACCTGTGCCGTCACGGAGAAGTGCCGGTCATCCACCTTCGCATAGATGGCGTCCTTTGTGCCGAATCGCTCCGCCGCCGTATCCAGCAGCGGGTTGATGAACCGTATCGTCACCAACTACTTTGTGCCGCCATACATGCCGAAGACCCGCTGTGCGTAGGTGCGGATATCCACATCCTTGAAATGCTCTTCGCCCGTGCGCTGTTCCCCGGTCAGGGATACTTCCTTCATGCGGTCTATGCGATAGGTGCGCGGTTTCTTGTAGCGGTCATCCACCGCCAGCAGATAATAGTTGCCCTCGTTGATGAGCAGCGCATAGGGACTGACGATGTACTTGTCACCGTGGTGGCGCTCCACCTCATTGCTGACGTTGCTGATTTCGTGCTTCAGGTATTTGAAACTGACCTTCTCCGGCTTGTGCGGCGCGCCATTCATGCGGTGGCTCATGGCGTCGTTGATGACGGCGATGCTGTTGAGCACATGTTTGTTGTTGGTCTTCACGCGGTCGGTGAGGAAGGCGTTGTGCCGGATGCGCTCCGCCTGATGCTCGCTGACGAACTCGCATACAACCTCCACCAGGCGCTTCGCTTGGCCTTCTGTGACGAACTTAGCGGAGTAGATGCACTCTGCCAGGAGGCGGATGTCGTTCAGGTCGAAATGCCGCTGCTTGATATAGAACCCCTTCCGATGCGGGTCATATACCACCAGCTTCAGTTCATCGTCGGCATCGCCCTCCAGCATTTCACCAGCGTCTTCGATGGAACAATCTTCCTCCATCATTAGGGCAACCTTGTTGATTTCCTTAATGTCGCTGTAGATGGAGCGGCGTTCTGCCTCCATGCCGTGCTCCTCCAGGAAATCGACGATTTCAGGAGCCGTGACAATGTTGTCTTCGTCGGTGTATTTCAGGAGATATTGCAGCACCACATAGGGCTTGATTTTCTGATTGAACTTCTTGCCGCGCGTGGATGCGGCCTTATCTCTGCCATGATTGTTCTCCTAACTGCATCTGCTGTACACCCTCCACCGGCACGAAGGACACATCTGTCATTGCGGCCTTCAAAACATCCTGTGCATTATAGCGGGGGTTCAGCCAATCCTTCAGCGCATCCTTGTGCAGCAGCACGGGCATCCTGTCATGAATAAAAGCAATGCTGTCCGCCGGACTCCGTGTCAGGATTGTGCAGCGGGCTTGGTTCCCCTCAATGCGGTACAGGCCTGCCATGTAGAACATGTCCAGGTTGGAGGGCTTGATGGCATATTTGATTTTCTCGCTGGCGCGCTTCTCCCACTCAAAATAGTTCGTTGCAGGCAGAAGGCAACGGCGCTGCATCATGCCGTCCCGGAACATGGGCTTTTCTGCCGCTGTTTCACTGCGGGCATTGATGATGAGCTTCCCATCGGACATCCGGTATCCCCAAGCCATCGCGAAGGGCGCAGGGGCCAGTGCTTTTGTGTTGGCGATGACCGCCACGGTGTCACTGGGGAAGACCTCGCCCGTCTTGACAATCTGCCCCTTACGGTTCAGCGCATCAATGATTCGCTCCAGGTCTTCCGGTGATTCCGCCCTGTCTACAAAGTAACGTCCGCACATAGCTATTCTCCTGGTTTTGATTGTTCTGTGAGCCATTTTGCCATTGCCGGGTTAATCGCGAGTATCAAAAAACTTTTTCTGCCCGCATCCTCCACCGAGAGCAAAATTTTTTTCTCCAAATTTTATAGTATAATAAGTATATACAAAGGGGCAGTGCCCTAAGGGAGTGAAACATTTTGATGAGAAATCCATTCAGTGCTTCGCGCGCAACATAGCAGCTTCGCGCAACAATGACCGACAATCCATCCCACAACCAGCATATTACCGACTTTACGCAGTGTATGGAACAGGCCTTCAATGATAATAGCAACTACAACGAGCAGCAGTTCACCAGTATTCTGGCTATTCTGGAAGAAATGAACCAGCGTATTACCCGCCTGGAAGATGCCGTCTTCAGGCAGAAACCAGGTCAGACAAATCTCCCCCAGGTGGAAGCCGAGGTATATGTGACAAAGGCTTCTCTGAAGAAAGTGCGGGACGCCATCATGAATATGTTCCGGTAAGGAATCTCCCGGTAGTTGTGGCGCGCACGGCCTTTTCGGAATGGTGTGGCAGCACGCGACCCGAAACCTAACCCCACATACGCAGAAGGGAACAGACCACCAGAGCGTGGCTGTTCCCTTTTTTGTGTCATATTTTCGTGCCGTCCTTGAACTGGAAGCCAAAATAGTAGTCCGCTTCCAGGGCAGCGGCGATTTTGTCCATTTCTTCGGTAGAGAATTTGCCGGTCTTCATGCGCTGATTGAACGCCTGGGGGCTTGAACCCACAGCGCGCGCGAGTTCCGCTTCGCTCATGCCCTTATAAGCCAACGCCATTTTGATTTTCTGTGAAATAGTCATGCTTATCACCTCAAAAATTATTATACAGGAACAGCTTTCGTTTGTCAATCGAAATGAGAAAAAATAAAGGATAATATTGATGCCGCTATTGACGAACTAAAGAAAATCCTGTATAATGTAATTACAGGATTGATCATACATCCTGAACACAAAAGGAGGAATGGAGGGCAAGATGAATGTGTCAGAGCTGGCGCGGGTGTGTGGGTTGAGTAGGTCGACGGTGTATAAGTATATGAAGATGATGGGTTGAAGAGGACCCCTGCGATGGTGAGTCGCAGGGGCTGTGTTGTGAAAATTGTCATGGGGAAGAAGTATTACATTTCCCAGCTGCCAAGCCAGTTGGCAAATTCATCGTAGATAGTCTGCATTTGCTGCTGCAATTCTTCGCCGATGTTGAGGGTGTAGACGTAGTCCTTGTTGTCAAACATCTCGATGTATTGCAGCTCGTAGGTGTAATTTCCGTTCTCCAGTTCGGCGAGGGCTTTCTTCGCCAACGCTTCCGCTTTGCGGATGTTGTCGACCAAATCCTTGAACGCACTCGGATCAACAGCCTCTATTTTACGGACGATGCCATCGAAATAGCCCTCCTGGTAGCCGTAATTGTACTGTGCGCCATCCATGGTCAGGAAGTTCATGGCGTCGCTGGCATACAGGTAGTAGCCGGGGACGATATTGCCATCATCATCTGTGTAGGAATTGACATAGTAGGTGTTCCATGCGCAGAGGAAGTGGACGTAATCAAACATGGCGTAGATATCACTGATCACATCGGTGCTGGCGAGCTCCTGCCACAGCGCCATGTCAGCAGACAGTTCTTCGGCCTGAATAATGGTATAGGTTGCATCAACAATCTTATAGTTGAACTGGTAGCCGTAACGGTCCGTGAAGGGCTCATCCTCCCTTTCTGCCACAACGAGGGTGCCAACGACTTTGATTGCCTGTGTTGTATAACCAAAGGTATCGCCATCCTTGGGGTATACCTCCATGGTGTTAGAGAGCTGAGAGGTGTTGGGTACACAGAAAGGGCAGCTCTGATAGGGCAGGTTCATCAGAAACATGAAGGAACCATCCACGGGAGAGCTGGTGGCCATATAGCCGCTGATGGTAACGGTTTTCCCATTGATGCTTTTGAGGTAATCATAGCCGGAAGCCGCCTTGAAGCTCAGCTTGATCGGCGCTTCGGGGGCTTTTTCGCAGCCGCACATCACAAAGGCAGCCATGGTCAGCAGGAGCAGAAGGGCGATGGTTTTCAAACACCGTTTGTTCATATCAGTCACCTCACTCTGCAATGCTGTCCTTGCGGGACATGGCAAAAGTCCAGACCACCGTAGGCAGAACGCTGATCAGGAATACGGCCAGCAGAATCACAAACTCCAGCGGGTAGGTTTTGCCCATATTCAGCACCACACCCATGGATTCCACATAATCATTCATCATCATCATGCACAGCCGGGAAACGCCAAAGGCAAGAATCACGGCGCACAGGCCCATCACGCTGTTCTGGATGATGTAAAGCAGATTGATCTTCTTCATGCTGATGCCAATCAGGCGCATCAGGGAGATCTCCTTGGCAGAATGATACATATTCAGCAGCGTGATGATGGAGATGATCATGATGTTCATCACCAGAATGACTGCGCACAAGACAAAAACGATGTACTTGGTATCATCTGCATCGCGCAGCACATTGCGGACGACAGCCATAGGCTCGATCGCCTGAAGGGTTACGCTGTCGCCATCCTCTGCAGTCATGATTTTGCCATCGTATTCTTCCACCAGCTGCATGGCATAGCCAGGGTTCTTTGTGTTGATCAGCACAGCGCAGACAGTACCGTGGTGATGATGCTCCTCACCGGATGCTTCGTCATGAACCTCTTCTTCGCCGTGGTCGTGCATATCCCACAGGGTTTTGATCTGGGTGAATACCACATTGTCGTAGGAAGAGTGGCTTGTCTCCAGGATTCCCACAACCGTCAAACCCTTGGTGTGCACATCGGTGCCTCCAGCAGAGTGGCTGGTGTAGATTACATCGCCGACTTTCAGCGAATTGTAGCGGGCGACGTTGGCGCCCACCACAACCTGCATCGTATCAGAGGCGCCGAACATGCTGCCCTGGGCGATTTCCTTCTCAGCCAGGAAGTCAGGGCTTGTACCTACAACACTGTAACCATTGTAGTTATCCGCCATGGCAAAGGGAATCACCTTTGTCACCCGGGAATCTTTTTGCAGGGCAGACATCACAGAATAGGGAATGGTGCCAATGGGCTCGTCGGTGAAATACATGGAATTCATGGCCAACTGTGTATTGCTGCCGGCGGGGCCCACGATCACAGAATAGTAGCCCGCATTGCTGGTGATGCCTTCGTCCACCTGGTTTGCCACGTTGAAGGCCAATACTGCAATGCCTGCAGAGATTACGATGGACAATACGATCAGGAGGATCTGGACTTTCTTGATCGCCATGTTTTTGAATGCAAACTTAAGCATCTCACTCAACTCCTTTGCATTGGGGGCATCATGCATCCCGGAGGTCATTTCATTCATGTCGATCACTTCGTCAAAGTATTTCGCCAGCCGGT
>JAFXFR010000020.1 GCA_017513475.1 Clostridia bacterium | reverse complement strand
AGCATGAAGGTTCGTCCGTCCGTGAAGCCCATCTGCGAGAAGTGCAAGATCATCCGCCGCAAGGGCAAGGTCATGGTGATCTGCGAGAATCCCAAGCACAAGCAGAAGCAGGGCTAACCAGGAGCTTCGCCCCTGGACCCAAGCTCGCGATTGAGTATCGGGGGTTGGGCATGCTTGCTTCCGCGTGTTTGTTCGCGTGAGTCAAAAGAGTGGCGTATGCCACTTTTTTGCGTTTGGGGGGATAATAGAAAAGACCGGCGGAATGGAGTCCTGCCGGTCGATTTTTAATTGGTTGCCACGCTGAGGATGAACTCCGCCGCTTCCTCCGGGCCGCCGCAGCTGCGGAAGCTGTCGCGGATCGTTGCGGCGGCTTTGCGGTACTGCTCGTCCGCGATGACCGCCTCTACTGCAGCGCGGATGGCGGATTCTGTGCCTTCGGGGAGCAGCAGACCTGCGCCGAGCTCCGCCGTGCGGTTGGCCACGCCCTTCTGCTCCGCCGTCTGGGGGAAGAGCACCAGCGGCACACCGCAGTACAGGGCCTCGCTGACGCTGTTCATGCCGCAGTGGGTGAGGAAGGCGTCGCAGTCCGCCAGCACAGCCATCTGATCGACGCGCTGATCAGCGGTGACCTGGGGAGGAAGCTCGCCAAGGCAGGCGGGATCCACCTGTTCGCCCACGGAGAGGATCAGCTCGTACTTGTCCGCCAGCGCGGCGATGCAGGCGCGGTACAGGGCAGGCATGTCGTTGTTGACGGTGCCCATGGAGATGTACACGCGGGGTTTGTCAGTCGTGCGGGGCAGGGGAGCCTTCTCCGTCACGCTGGGGCCCACGAAGACGTAGCGGTCGGAGAAGCTCTCCGCGCTGGGCTGGAAATGTCTCGAGGTGTAGACGATGGTGTTGGTGCTGTTGTCGTTCTGCACCACGTCCAGGATGGACTTCACCTGGTAGCCGGCTTTCTGCAGCCGTTTCAGCTCGCGGTTGATCTTCGGCAGGCTGAGCAGCAGCCTGAACAGGTCGCCCAGGCCCTGCTGCATGACCTGTGCAGACTCCTTGTTGAAGGCGAAGGTCGTTGTGGAGGACACGAAGGGCACGCCCAGCTTGATGGCAAAGAGCTTGCCCCAAAGCGCCATCGAGTCCGCAACGATCACGTCCGGCTGGAAGGAACGCAGCTCCGTCAGCATGGCTTCATCCAGGGCGAGGGTGGTGTCGGCGAGGATCTTCGTGGCAAAGGCGGTATCGGTGGCGATGCGTTTGCCGTCCGCGGGGGACAGGTGCATTTCAGCGCAGTATTCGTCCACGGGAATAAACGCCGCGCTGGTGGATTCGATCTTCTCCCGGTACATTTCAAAGGAGTAATAACGTACAGCATGGCCGGCTTCCGTCAGGCGGCGGACGACGGCCAGCGTGGGATTGGTGTGGCCGGAAGCAGGGATACAGAACCAGGCGATCTTCATGGTGCGTCTTCTCCTTTTTGATCAAAAATGGTGCGGTGGATCTGCTCCAGCGTGGCTTTGGGCGGGATGGCGATGCCGCGTTCAACGTCGCCCAGCAGGATCAGCGTGTCGCCGGGCTGGATGCCGAAGAGCTCGCGGGCTTCCTTGGGGATCACGAACTGGCCCTTTTCGCCGACCTTGACGGTCCAGGCGTATTTTCCAGGGGGATTCACATGCATGAAATAACACCTCCGTGTCATATGAGTTATACATTTCATACAAATCATACTACGGGGCGGCGCGCATGTCAAGCTGGGAAGGCTAAAAGATACATTTTCGCGTCTGAAATGTCGCCGAAGGGCAATCAAAAAAGGCAGACGTGCTGTCTGCCTTGATGTTACTTTCCGGTGAGTTTCTCCAGCGCAGCGAGGGCAGCGGCCTGCTCGGCTTGCTTCTTGGTCTTGCCGACGCCGCGGGCCAGCTCCACGCCGTAGCGGTACACCGCCGCCTCGAAGGTGCGGTCGTGGGGCGGACCGTCCTGGGCGAGGATGGAATAGGTGGGCGCGTCGCCGCCGTCCTTTTGCAGATGCTCCTGCAGCGCGCCCTTGGAGTCCTGCATGGGGCGGTGCACATCCTCGGGCCGGGGCCAGTGCCGCTGGATGATGCCGCGGGCTGCGTCCAGTCCGCCGTCCAGATAGGCGGCAGCGAGGATGGCTTCCATGGCGTCGCACAGGACGGAGGGCTTGTCGCGGCCGCCGGTGAGGGCCTCGCCCTTGTCCATGATGAGGGCCTCGCCCACATGGAGGCTGCGGGCCACCTGGCTGAGCGCAGCCTCGCAGACCAGCAGGGCGCGCAGGTGGGTCAGGCTGCCCTCGCGGTCTTTGGGGTGGGTGGCGTAAAGGATGTCGGACATGATGTACTGCAGCACCGCATCGCCCAGGAATTCCAGGCGCTGGTTGTCTTCGCCGCCCATGGAGGGATGGGTCAGCGCCCTTTTCAGGAGCGACGGGTTCTTGAACTGGTAGCCCAGCGTGTTCATCAACGTTTGCATGGCGGATTCTTTCTCCGGCGATGGCCGGGGTTGGCTGCATCCATGCGCAAAAGGGCAATGGTCGTCCTCTTGCGCATGAAAACAGAAGGGGAAGGCCCTCTCCGGGTTACCGGAGAGGGCTCAAAGCAGCTTACTGATGGGCCTCGATGTACTTGACCACGTCGCCCACGGTCTTGAGGTTCATGATCTGGTCGTCCTCGATGACGATGCCGTAGTTGTCCTCCAGGTCCATGATCATGACCATGACGTTGGCGGAGTCGGCCTTCAGGTCCTCGACCAGACGGGTATCGGCGGTGATGGAAGCCTCGTCAGCCTTTAGCTGCTTGGCGATCATCTTCTTCACGTTCTCAAAAACCATGTGTGTGTCCTCCTTATAATGAATGATGAAAGTATATCGCGAACCCTGAGTGGGTTAAGCGTCTTCCTGGGGAGCGAGGGCGGCAACGCCCTTTTCGATGATGTCGACCACCTTGCCGTTCACCATCTTGATCAGCTGACCGATGGCGCAGGAGAAGGCGTGGGCATTGGAGGAGCCGTGGGCCTTGACCACCGCGCCCTGGACGCCCAGCAGGGGAGCGCCGCCGACTTCGGTGTAGTCCATCAGCTTCTTCACGCGCTTGAAGGCGGGCTTGCCGATCAGGCCGGCGATCTTGCCGCGGGTATCGGCCATCATCTCACTCTTGATGATCTTCAGCAGCGCCATGGCGACGCCCTCGGTGTTCTTGAGGATCAGGTTGCCGGCAAAGCCGTCGGCGACCAGCACGT
>JAFXFR010000198.1 GCA_017513475.1 Clostridia bacterium | reverse complement strand
GGGGCTGGAAGCCGCCCTGACCCGCCTGCTGAGGACGGGGCTGGAAGGTACCGTTGGCAGGACGGCCCTGCTGGGGCGCTCCCTGGGGGCGGGGCTGAAAGGTGCCATTCGCGGGACGGCCCTGCTGCTGGCCCTGCGCAGGCTGCGCAGGACGGGGCTGCTGGGGACGGGGCGGACGGATCACGTTGGGGGCCAGGCCCACGGGCTTCTGGGGCACATTCTGGCCGGGGCGGCTGATGATCTGGCCGATAGCAGGCCTCTTGGCAGCCTCCGCCTTGGCCTTCTCGGCGGCAGCCTTTTCAGCGGCAGCCTTGTCCGCAGCAGCCTTCTCAGCGGCAGCCTTGTCCGCAGCGGCCTTCTCAGCGGCAGCCTTCTCGGCAGCAGCCTTCTCAGCGGCAGCCTTGTCCGCAGCGGCCTTCTCAGCGGCGACCTTCTCGGCAGCAGCCTTGGCGGCGGCCTTCTCAGCCTTCACGCGGGCGGCTTCCTTCTCGGCAGCCTCAATAGCGGCGCGGTCTTCCGCGTCCAGCATGACATACGCCTTGGAATGATCCGCACGCTGCTTTTCAGCCTCGGCGCGCTTCATCTCGGCGTCCTTTTCTTCGTTGGCTTTCACAAAGCCGCTTTCAAGGGCACGCAGGGACTGGAGCAGATTCTCCGCACCCTTGCGCGCACGGGACGCCTCTTCCTTCACCTTGGTGGCGTCCGCCAGGAGCTGTCTGGTAGCATCCTTCAGTTTCAGTTTCGTCATTCGACGCTTGCACCCCCGCTATGATTTACGGAATCCGTTGGTTTCATCATCTGTTGAATCTGGTTGGCGAAGCCTCCCTTGAGGATCGCCATGGCCATGCCCGGCTTGCCGGTGGCCTCGTGGAGCAGCCCTGCCGGGAGCTCCACCAGCGGCGTGTTGGCGTTTGCGCACACGCCCCTGTATTTATCCTGCGTGGCTTGGGACGCGCCGCTGTCCAGCAGCAGCACCCCGCAGTTTCCGCCGCGGATGGTCTTCATGCAGCCATCCTCGCCGAACACCGCCTGCCTCGCTCTCACGCACAGTCCCATGAGCCCGCGCAGCTTGTTTTCCTGTTGCTCTGTCACGATCAGTCCGCCTCCGGTTCCGGGGCAGGCAGGTGAGCCAGCTCGTACTGCAGGGCCGCCGCGACCTCCTCGGTCATGCGCACCTCCAGCTGACGCTCCAGCTGCTTCTGCTTGATCGCCCGCGTCAGGCAGCTTTCCTGACGGCACACATAGGCGCCGCGCCCGGGCTTCTTGCCGATGGGGTCCATCGACAGCGTACCGTCCGGCGCGCGCACCACGCGGATGAGTTCCCGCTTGGGCTTGCTTTCCCGGCAGCCCACGCACATCCGCAGGGGGATCTTCTTTGGCTTCATCGGGATCGCACCTCCGTCTTACAGGGTGTCATCCTCGTCCACAGGCAGATCAATGCCGGTGAAGGATTCGCCGCCGAAGTCCTCAAAGCCCTCCATCACGGGCATCTCCTCGACCAGACCGGCCTCAGCCATCTGCTCCATGTACTGAGTCTGGGACTTGATGTCGATCTTCCAGCCGGTGAGCTTGGCAGCCAGGCGGGCATTCTGACCCTCCTTGCCGATGGCCAGGCTCAGCTGGTTGTCCGGCACCACCACGATGCAGGAGCGGGCGCCGCTGGCCTCGGTGTACACCGCGCGGACGTTGGCGGGGTTCAGCGCGTTGGCAATGAACTCAGCCGGATCCTCCGACCACTTGATGATGTCGATCTTCTCGCCCTTGAGCTCGTTCACCACACGGTCAACGCGGCTGCCGCGCTGGCCCACGCAGGAGCCGACGGGATCGATCTGGATCTCATTGGAGTGGACAGCCATCTTGGTGCGGCTGCCGGCCTCGCGGGCGATGGCCTTGATGGTCACGTCGCCAGCGGCGATCTCGGGCACTTCCATCTCGAACAGGCGCTTGACCAGGTTGGGATGGATGCGGCTGACGCGGACCTGCGGGCCGCGGGTACCGGTGGCAACCGCGCGCTGCACCTCCAGCACATAGACCTTGACGTGGTCTTCCTCCTGCAGCACCTCGCCAGGGATCATCTCGCCCGCCTCCAGAATGCCCTCGGTGCGGCCCATCAGGTCAACGAAGGCGTTGCCCTTGGTGTCCACACGGCGGACGATGGCGGTGAGGATCTCGTTCTCCTTGTCGATGTACTCATCGTACACGCGGCCGCGCTCGGCCTCGCGCAGACGCTGCACGATCACGCCCTTGGCGGTCTGGGCCGCCACGCGCAGGAAGCCGCGGGGAGTCACGTCGGTCTCGACGATGTCGCCCATCTGGTAGGTGTCCTTGATCTTGCGGGCCTCCTCCAGGGTGATCTGATCGGCGGTGGGCGTTTCGATCTCCTCCACGATCAGGCGGCGGGTATAGACGTGCACCTCGCCGGTCATGCGGTCGATGGTGGCAGTGATGTTGTTGGGGCTGGGAACCAGCACGCCGTTGGGCAGGTTCTTCTGGTAAGCCTTCTTCAGCGCGTCCTCCACGGTGGAGAAGAGCATCTCCTCGCTGATGGACTTTTCGCTGGCCAGCATCTTGATGGCTTCCACCAGCTCGCTGGTCTGAGGCTTGGCGGGAGTTGCCGATTTCTTCGTTCTCATGATATTCACCTTTATATGTTTTGTTGTTTTGACTTATTCTTCGCCGATCTCGATTTCGTCGCCGACGTTCATGTCCTCGTCGGTGTCGCCCATATCGACGTCCTGGATACCGTCCATATCAACGACGGGCTTGATCAGGGAGGCAGCCTTGCGGGCGAAGGTCTTCTCCTCGCCTGCGATCAGCAGCACGACGTTTTCCTTGTCGTACCCCACGAGCTCGCCGGCGAACTCCTTCTGGCCGTCGATAGCCTTGAAGAGCTTCAGCTCCACCTCCATGCCCATCGCGCGCTCAAAGTCCTTGTCCTTCTTCAGCGGACGGTCGATGCCGGGACTGGAGATCTCCAGGAAGTCGTAGTCGTAGCTTTCCAGCTGGGGCTGGATGGCACGGTGATAGCGCTCGCAGTCGTTCAGGTCAACGCCTTCGGGCTTGTCGATGTAGATGCGCAGGTACTTGCCGGTATCCTCCTTGTCCAGCGCCACGTCCACCAGCTCGTAGCCGAGCTCGTCCGCCAGCCGCTGACACTTGGGCTCCACCACGGCAGTCAGTTCAGATTTCGCCATTTTGCGTCCTCCCTTCCCAAGGGTCTTTTCCCAGAATTTGGCAATTCATGGCATAGGAAAAGAGCGGACAACATTGCCAGGCAACACGAATAACCCAGCTTCCCGGAAGGCGCCCCCAGGGGTCAGGCCGAAGCCCAATGCCAACCTTACGCTGTTTGCTCGTGCCGTCAGGCGATGCCCACTCTTTACCGTCGAACCCTTCTTTCTTATGTCGGCCCATCCCCCGGCACAAGACCGGGTGCTGGGCTTCGCTCCGCGATTGCAAGCAATCGCTGTCGCTCGTCGAGCATAAAGCTCGGCCTCTATTCGTGCGTCCTTGCAGACGCAGTACATTCATACGGAATAGAGTATACCACACTTCCCCGGCAAATACAAGCATTTTCAAGCGTTTGCGAAGATTTTTTACTCGCGGCCGCAGGGGTTGTCACCGCCGTAAAATCGTGCTACCATAGTAACAACAACGCCCAAGGAGGCCCCGCCGATGGAATGTACCCTCTGTCCCCGCCGCTGCGGCGCACTGCGCACCGCAGATGAAGGCCGCGGCTTCTGCCGTCTGCCGGAAACGATGCTGATCGCCCGCATCCAGCCCCACCTGTGGGAGGAACCGCCGATCTCCGGAAAGAACGGTACCGGCGCCATCTTCTTCAGCGGCTGCACGCTGCGCTGCGCCTATTGCCAGAACGGCGACATCAGCCACCGCAACGCCGGCCGTCCCTTCACCCCCGCGGAGCTGGCAGATTCCATGCGCCGCCTGGTGGACGCAGGCATGCATACCATTTCCTTCATCACCGCCACGCCCTATGTGCCGCAGGTGCTGGAAACCGTCAACCTCTATCGCCGGAAATGGAACGATTGTCCCCCGCTGGTTTGGAACACCTCCGGCTACGAAACGGTGGATACCCTCCGCCTGCTGGACGGCGTGATCGACGTGTATCTCCCCGACCTCAAGCACCGCTCGGAGGCCATGGGCCGCCTGTGTGCCAAGGCCCCCGACTACTTCGCCGCGACCTCCGCCGCCATTACCGAAATGGTGCGCCAGACCGGCACGCCCGTGTACGACGCAGATGGCATCATGCAGCGCGGCACCCTCATCCGCCACCTGATCCTCCCTGGTTTGACCAGCGAGTCCATCCAGCTGCTGGACTGGGTCGCCGAGAACCTCCCCGGCACGCCGGTGAGCCTCATGCGCCAGTACATCCCCATGAACGGCGTGGATATCAAGGGCCTGGACCGCCCCATCACCGAGCGGGAATACCGCCGCGTCCGGGATCACATGATCGCCCTCGACCTGCCGGGCTTCCTGCAGGAGCCGGAGAGCGCCTCCACCGATTTCGTCCCCCTCTTCTGCCGGGAGGAAAGCTATATCTGACAGCTCAATATCAACGGCTGTTGACTTGCAATCCCCCCGTGCACATGGTAGAATAACATTGTCTATTTATGCCCGGAGGTCAGCATGATGAAGAAAATTGCCGTCGTTACCGACAGCCATTCCAGCATCTCTCCCGCCGAAGCGGATATGCTCGGCGTTTTTGTGCTGCCCATGCCCTTCACCATTGACGGGCAGGATTACCTCGAGGGCGTGAATCTCACCCGCCAGCAATTCTTCGGCTATCAGCGCGCCGGAGCCAATATCGGCACCTCCCAGCCCGCCCCTGCCGACGTGACCGAGCTTTGGGACAAGCTGCTGACCAAATATGAATCCATCCTGTACATGCCCATTTCCAGCGGGCTTTCCCATTCCTGCCAGACCGCCTTCGCCTATGCGGAGGAGGAGCCCTACGCGGGCCGGGTCTTCGTGGTGGATAACGGCCGCGTCGGCACGCCCCTGCACCGCAGCGTCCTGGATGCGCTGGAACTGATCGAGAAGGGTCTCTCCGCCGCCGAGTGCAAGGCTGCCCTGGAGGCCGCCAAGAACGACATGGTCATCTACGTGGCCGTGGAGACCCTCGAATACCTCAAGCGCGGCGGACGTATCTCCTCCACCGCAGCAGCTGTGGGCACCATCCTCAACATCAAGCCGATTCTGCATCTGGCCACCGGCAAGCTGGAGAGCTACAAGAAGGCCCGCGGCATGAACAAGGCCTGCGAGACCATGCTGGAATCCATCCGCAGCGACCTGGCCATCCGCTTCCAGGAGGCACAGGCCCGCGGCGACGTCTTCCTGATGGCCGCCGGCAGCGCGGACGAGCAGACCACCGCCAAGTGGCTCCGTCAGATCGAGGCCGCCTTCCCCGGCATGCCCATTCTGTACGATGACCTGTCCATGGGCGTCTCCTGCCACACCGGCGAGGGCGCGCTGGGCATCGGCCTGAGCGTCCGGCCCCGCGTATAATTCACATCTCCATCAGCGTTCCGGATCACCGGGACGCTTTTCTTGTGCCTTGACAGATGCGCTGCATCCATGCTATCATGCCTTTGAACCGGGGACGGCACCCATTACAAAAAACAGCGTTCAAGTTGACAACAGGGGATGACACCCATGAACAAAAACATTGAAGTTGTCGACGAAGCGGGTAACGTGTACGAACCGACCTGGCCCAAACGGGCGAAGGGTCTTGTAAAGCACGGCAGGGCACGCTTCGTGGATGAAAACAGAATCTGCCTGACGTGTCCGCCGGATAAAACGGAGGAAACACATATGAGCAACACCAGCATTTTCGGTGAAATGACCGTACAGGACATCCTTGTGCGAATTGCCAGCATCGTCAATCAGACCAGCTACATCGGCGAGGTTGCCGAGGCACTCAAAGCCATGGGGGACGGCGACAGCGGTGACATGTACTCCCCCGGCAATGTCATGGGGCAGGCCAAGGCCGAGGCTCTCGGCGCAATCGTGGCCACCCGCGAAACCACCAACCAGCAGATCCTGCGGCTGTACGAGAAAATGTACGATGACATGATCCGCCTGAGCGGCCTTTCGGCACAGCCGGACGGCGCGAACTCCAACGAATAACCCACCGGTCCGGGGCATGAACCCCGGACTGTTTTGTTCTCCCAAGGATTTTTCTGCCCCAAATGCCCGCATATCGAAGGGAAGCCCTTGCAAAACCCCGCTTTGTTATGGTAAAATAAGCTGATACCAAGGAACCGGAGGCGTTCTTATGAAGATTTTTGTCGACGCAATGGGCGGCGATTTTGCTCCCCAGGCCCCCGTGGAAGGCGCCATTGAGGCGCTGCGCCGTTATCCTGAGATCGAGGTCGTGCTGGCTGGCGTAATCCCAGAGATCGAGAAGTACCTGGTGAACTGCGACGACGTGCGCAGCCGCATTGAGCTGCTGGACGCGCCGGAGGTCATCACCAACGAGGAATCCCCCGTGATGGGCGTGCGCCGCAAGGTCAACTCCGCCACCGTCAAGGGCATGCTGGCCCTGCGCAACAAGGAAGTGGACGGCTTTGTGTCCGCAGGCTCCACCGGCGCGGTGCTGGCGGGCGGCATGTTCCGCCTGGGCCGCATCCCCGGCATCGAGCGTCCTGCGCTGGCCCCCATGCTCCCCAATGGCAAGGGCTATGTGCTGCTCATTGACTGCGGCGCGAACGTAGACTGCAAGCCGGAATACCTCATCCAGTTCGGCATGATGGGCAGCGCCTACATGCAGGGCGTGATGGGGATGGAGAATCCCCGCGTGGGCCTGGTGAACATCGGCGCTGAGGCCGAAAAGGGCAACGCGCTGGTCAAGGAGACATACCCCCTGATGGAGAAGGCCCCCTACAACTTCACCGGCAATGTGGAAGCCCGCGACGTGATGGCCGACGTGGCCGACGTGCTGGTCGCCGACGGCTTTGCCGGCAACCTGATCCTCAAGAACACCGAGGGCGTTGCCATGGCGCTGCTCAAGATCATCAAGGGTGAGATGATGGCCGATACCCGCGGCAAGATCGCCGGTCTGATCGGTAAGCCCGCCTTTAAGCGCGTGAAGAAGCTGATGGACTACACCGAGGTCGGCGGCGCGCCGCTGCTGGGCGTCCAGGGCGCGGTGGTCAAGGCCCACGGCTCCTCCAATGCCCACGCCTTCTCCTGCGCCATCGGCCAGCTGATCAAGATGATCGACGGCAAGGTCGTGGACATCATCGAAAAGGGCGTGGCGAAGATCGCCCCCGCCGAAAACACCGAAGCGTAAGCCAACCGGCCCGCAATATACACCCCAATTGCAAGGAGGTACACACCCATGATTTTTGAGAACGTGAAGACCCTCATCGCCAAGCAGCTCAAGGCTGACGAGG
>JAFXFR010000197.1 GCA_017513475.1 Clostridia bacterium | reverse complement strand
GACCATCTCGTTCACGCCGGGGGCCATTTCGTCCTTGTTTTCGCGGGTGAAGACCTTCACGTCCACAACCACGCCCCACTCGCCATGGGGAACGCGCAGGGAGGTATCGCGGACTTCACGGGCCTTCTCGCCGAAGATGGCGCGCAGCAGGCGCTCTTCCGCGGTCAGCTCGGTCTCGCCCTTGGGGGTGACCTTACCGACCAGGATGTCGCCGGCCTTGACCTCCGCACCGATGCGGATGATGCCGTTCTCGTCCAGATCCTTCACCGCATCATCGCTGATGTTGGGGATATCACGGGTGATCTCCTCCGGGCCCAGCTTGGTGATGCGGCTCTCGCACTCGAACTCCTCCATGTGGATGGAGGTGTAGATGTCTTCCTTGACCAGCTTCTCAGACAGCAGGACGGCGTCCTCGTAGTTGTAGCCTTCCCAGGTCATGAAGCCGATGAGGGCGTTGCGGCCCAGGGCGATCTCGCCCTTTTCGGTGGCGGGACCATCAGCCAGCAGATCGCCCTTCTGCACCTTCTGGCCGGCGACCACGACGGGGCGCTGGTTGGCGCAGTTGGACTGGTTGGTACGGGCGAACTTGATCAGCTTATAGCGATGACGCTCGTTGTACTCGTCGCGGATGACGATCTCATCGCCGGCGACCTTCTCGACAATGCCGTCCTCGCGGGCGAGGATGACAACGCCGGAGTCCTGACCGGCCTTGAACTCCAGGCCGGTACCGACCAGAGGAGCTTCGGGCACCAGCAGCGGCACAGCCTGACGCTGCATGTTGGAGCCCATCAGGGCGCGGGTCGCGTCGTCGTTCTCCAGGAAGGGGATCATGCCGGTTGCGACAGAAACCACCTGGCGGGGAGAAACGTCGATGAAGTCCACCTGGGAGCCGGGAACCTGCACGTACTCGGTCTTGTCACGAACGGTGATCAGCTCGTTGACGAAGACGTTGTTCTCGTCCAGGGGCTCGGTGGCGGTGGCGACCTTGTAGAAGTCTTCCTCGTCGGCGGTCATGTAGAGCACCTCGTCAGTGACGCGGCAGTTCTCCTTGTCCACCTTGCGGTAGGGAGCTTCAACGAAGCCGTACTCATTGATGCGCGCATAGGTCGCCAGAGAGCCGATCAGACCGATGTTGGGACCTTCGGGCGTCTCGATGGGACAGATGCGGGAATAGTGGGAGTAGTGCACGTCGCGGACCTCAAAGGAGGCGCGATCGCGGTTCAGACCGCCGGGGCCCAGGGCGGACAGGCGGCGCTTGTGGGTCAGCTCAGCCAGGGGGTTACACTGATCCATGAACTGGGACAGCTGGGAGGAGCCGAAGAACTCCTTGACCGCAGCGGTCACAGGGCGGATGTTGATCAGGTCGCCAGGGGAGACTTCCAGGGTGTCCTGCACGCTCATGCGCTCCTTGACGGTGCGCTCCAGGCGGCTCAGGCCGATGCGGATCTGGTTCTGCAGCAGCTCGCCCACGGAGCGCAGGCGGCGGTTGCCCAGATGGTCGATATCATCGGTGGTGCCGATGCCGTAGGGCAGGCCCAGGATGTAGCTGACGGAGGCCACGATATCATCGTCCAGGATGTGCTTGGGCACTAGGTACTGGACGTTGTCGGCGATGACCTGCTTGAGCTGATCCTCGTCGGTGGACTCGATGATGCGCTTCAGGGTGGGCAGGTGGACCATCTCGAGGATGCCGGCTTCCTTGGGATCGAAGGGCAGGTACTCCTTCGCGTCAACGAAGTTGTTGCCCACGACCTTGCGGATCTCGCCTTCGCAGTTGACGGAGACGCTGTTCACGCCGGCATTCTGGATGCGGCGGGCGGTCTCCAGGTCAATGATCTCGCCCACGGACACCATGATCTCACCCGTGCGGGGATCGATGACGTCCTCCGCAGCAACCTGACGGGCGATACGGGTGGCGATGGACAGCTTCTTGTTGAACTTGTAGCGGCCAACGCGCATCACGTCATAGCGCTTGGGATCGAAGAACAGGGAGTTGAAGAGGTTGGTCGCAGACTCAACGCTCTCGGGCTCGCCGGGCTTCTGCTTCTTGTAGATCTCCAGCAGGGCCTGCTCGCGGGGACGGCGGGTGGTGCCGTGGCCCTTGGCGGCCTCATCCAGGGTGTTGTCGCGGGCCAGGGTAGCGGTCAGGCGCTTGTCGTCGCCCAGCAGCTCGATGATGTCCGCGTCGCTCTCGTAGCCCAGGGCACGCAGCAGCACCGTCAGGCACAGCTTGCGGGCGCGGTCGAGGCGAACCCAGATGATGTTGTTGGAGTCAGTCTCGTACTCCAGCCAGGCACCGCGGTTGGGGATGATCTGGGCAGAGTAGAGGGGCACGCCGGCCTTGTCCAGCGCGCGGGCGAAGTAGCAGCCGGGGGAACGGACCAGCTGGGAAACGATGACGCGCTCGGCGCCGTTGATGATGAACGTACCGTTCTCGGTCATCAGCGGGAAATCGCCCATGTAGACGTCGGTTTCCTTGATTTCGGAGGTCTCGCTGTTATACAGCTGCACATGGACGTTCAGGGGCGCTGCATAGGTCATGTCGCGCTCGCGGCAGCGTTCCATGGAATTCTTCGGCTGGCCCAGGAAGTAGTCCGTAAAGGTCAGCTCCAGGGTGCCGTTATAATCGGTGATGGGCGAGGCGTCCGCCAGGACTTCCCTCAGGTCCGTAT
>JAFXFR010000196.1 GCA_017513475.1 Clostridia bacterium | reverse complement strand
GTCCAGGCCCTTCTCCAGCAGCTGCTTTTCAAACTCAGCAATGACAGCCGCGGAATTGGAAGAGGTACAGCCGGTACCGCCGCAGACCATCACATGAGAACGAATCAGATCCATGTTATTTTCCTCCTTATCGGCCCTTGCCCGATGGAATATCAGGCGCAGGCCTCCTCAATAGCTGTACAGTTCTCAGCCCTGATAGCCGATGGTGTACTCATCCACGGGGCGGCCGTTGACGATGTGCTCGGTGACCACGCGGGCAACCTTCTCGGGGCTCATGTGAACGTAGGTGACCTTCTCCTGATCCTTCACGTACACTTCAACCATGGGCTCCAGGCGGCACATGCCGATGCAGCCGGTCTGGGCGACGGTGACGTTCTCCAGGCCGCGGCGCTTGAGTTCCTCCACGAACTCCAGCATCACGGGACGGGCGCCGGCAGCGATGCCGCAGGTGGCCATGCCAACCACGATGCGGGTATCGATGTTGTCATCCTTACGCATATTGACCTGTTCGATCATCCGGTTACGGATGGCCTGCAGTTCTGCCAAAGACTTCATGTGAAATTACCTCCATGCAGTTCATTGATTTCACTTTGCAAACATTCCTGAATCCAGGCGGATATCTCCATCTGATTGAGCGGAATGGGCGCCACCGCAGCCCGGACCTCCCGGGTATCGAAGGTGAAGACCTGTCCGTCATAATCGTAGGTGAAGAGGAACTCCTTTTCCGGATTCATCACCACGAGGCTGAACCATGCTCCGGCCACATCGCCCATCGGGGGACGATCGATGTGATCCAGCCCGAAGGTCGCCGTCACCGTGGTACCCACGCCCACGGTGGAGCGGATGTCCAGCGTGCCGCCGGTCATCTCCGCCGTCTGCTTGAGCAGCGGCAGACCCAGACCGACCTTGCGGGTCTTGCGGGTGGTGGTGAAGGGCTCGATCACCGATTGGACCAGTTCCTCGCTCATGCCGCAGCCGTCATCCTGAAAGACGAAGGTGATCAGGTTATCAGCATGGCTGACCTTCACATGCACCTCAGTCAGGGCCGCTCCGGCAGAGATGGAATTCTGGGCAATATCCATGATATTGTCCGACAGTTCACGCATCATGGCATTTACTCCATCAGTTGCGGTACTTTTCGATGATGCCGGCAACCTGATCGGGGGTCAGACGGCCGTACACGTCATCATTGACCATGATAACGGGAGCCAGACCGCAGGCGCCCAGGCAGCGGGTCGCATTCAGGGTGAACAGGCCGTCGGGGGTGGTGGAGCCGGCAGGCACGCCCAGCACCTTCTCCAGCTCGTCCAGCACCAGCTGAGCGCCCTTGACGTAGCAGGCGGTACCCAGGCAGACGCTGATGATGTACTTGCCCTTGGGCTCCAGGTTGAACTGCGCGTAGAAGGTCGCCACGCCGTAGACATCGCTCACGGGAATGTCCAGGCCCTTGGCAATGATGTTCTGAACATCCTCAGGCAGGTAGCCGAAGATGTCCTGCGCACGCTGCATGACGGGCATCAGGCAGCCGGGCTCGTTCTTGAGCTCGTCAATCACCTGCTGCAGCGCAGCGTACTTGTCCATGTTGTTGTTGCAATCACAACAGCACATTTGATCCATCCTCCTCTTAATTGAGTGTGGGCAGGCCTTTGAGGCCGCCGTTATGCTTAAATCACGCGCCCGCCCGATAAGCGGGCGATCGTGAGATTTGCCGTAAGTCAGTCCGTTCAGCGTCCTGCAATGGCGTCGAAGATGCCCTGCGTGGACTTTTCCCGCACCTCCAGCTGGAAGGTGGGCTCCAGGATGTTCTCCAGGTAGTGGGCGTCGGACGAACGGAGAGTCCGGTACCCGGTGATATCGACGGGCGGCATGGCCACCGCATCGGAGACCTCCAGGGCGTCGTACTTGACGCCGTCGGGCAGGAAGCCCAGGGCGTTCAGCACGCCGTTGGAGCCGCGGTTGATATGCGCCGGTACGCACAATCCGCCGTGGGCATGGATCCGCTTTTCGCACTCCTCAAAGGACCAGTCCAGCGCGCTGATCAGCAGCTTGTCCTCCTCCCCCACTTCCTCGTCCTGGCCGTTCATGACGACCTGGCGACCGAAGAATTCGGGGCGGTTCTTGATCGGCGGGAGGTGCTCATGCACCACGCGGCTGAAGGCGAGGGCGCTGTCCACATCCGGGAAGTAGGCCAGCATGTGGGCTTCCTCCTTCGTGGTCAGCTCCATGCCGGGCAGGAGCGCCACGCCCATCATGTCGGCAACTTCCTTCACCGCGGGGAGATTCTCTGCCGTGTTGTGGTCGCACACCGCAATGGCGTCCAGCTGCTTGATAAAAGCCATGCCGACGATGTTGTTGGGGGTCATCAGCATGTCGCCACAGGGAGACAGGCAGGAGTGGATGTGGAGGTCGCAGTAGATCTTCATCCCTTTTTCGCGGAGGGCACGCCCGCGTCTGCGAGGAGCTTGACCAGCTCGAAGGAGGTCTGCTCGCAGGAAACGATGATGATGTCCTCGGAGGCGGCCTTTTTGATGATGGTTTCGTCCACCGGCAGATTCTCGGGAATGATCACGCAGGCGAAGTCCAGCAGGGCCGCCACGGCGATGACATTCATATGGGCCTGGACGGTGATCCAGGCCATATCCGCCTGACCCTTGCCCATCACATGGCTGAGCAGGTCGCAGGTGTAACCGCAGACGATCTCGCGATCCTCATATTCGCCCGTCAGCACCTTGCCGCCGGAGAGCTTCACAAAATCGGATACATGCATGGGTCAGTCCTCCTTTTTGTCGGGCGTTCCATCCTGACGATTGCCGCCCACCGCAAAGCGGGTGGACGCGCCAAGGCTGACCATTTCGCCCGCCAGTGCGCTGATGCGCTCGTTGAGCTTGAAGATGCAGTTCATCTCCGACGCATGGCCGCCGACGATGTCCATCGCCAGGGCATGGCAGGTCGGAGAGCCGCAGGAGCCGCAATCCAGACCCGGCAGTCCGCGGACGATCTCGTCAATCCGCGCAGTCTTGATGATGCGCTCCATCATCGTGCCCGTCAGCTGCTGGGATTCATTGGGCTCAATTTCCTGCGTCATGCGGAACTTTTCGTGCGCGCCATTGAATATCTCGGTCTTCTGCACCATCTTGTCCGGCGTATGACGGAGGATGGCGTGCATGCGGCTCTTGGCCACATAGCCGTTCTCCACCGTCAGCGGGCCGCCCAGGCAGCCGTTGGAACAAGCCAGCAGTTCCACATAATCCAGCCGGTCAAAACGGCTGTCCTCGATCTGCTCCAGGGCATGCTTGACGTTTTCGATGCCGTCTACACACAGGGTATGGCGCATGCCGACAGCCTCTGCCTCGCCGGTAGGAACTGCCCAGCGCACGCCCACGGTACTGGCGCGCTCGATCTCCAGTGGCGTGAAGCCTTCCTTCACATGGGCCTGGATCTGGGTGTAGACGTCCTTGATGGCAATCACGCCGTCCACCGAGGATTTCTCGATGCCGATGGGATTACGCACATCGGAAAGCTTGGCGGCACAGGGCGAAATGAAGAAGGCGCCGATCTTTTCCGCCGGGATGCCGGTCTTCTTCGCCGCTTCCTCCTTGGCGATACGGGCAGCAGCCTCCATGGGGGACATGATGTCGATCACATTGTCCAGAAGGCTCGGATACTTCTGCTGGATCAGCCGCACCACCGCAGGGCAGGCAGAGGAGATCACCGGACGGGGACGATCCTCGTTGATCAGCGTGCGGCTGATGGCATAGGAGATCACCTCCGCCGCACGAGCAACTTCGAAGACCTCGTCAAAGCCCAGCTTGTACAGCGAGGCGATGATCTTGTCGGAATGATGCACCTGCGGGAACTGCACATACAGCGCCGGCGCCGGCAGGGCGATCTTGTATTCATAACCGTTGATCACCGACAGCGGATCCGTCACGGCAACCTTTGCATGGTTGGGGCATACACGGATGCACTCGCCGCAGTCAATGCAGCTCTCACGCAGGATAGTCGCCCGGTTGTTGCGGATACGGATGGCCTCGGTCGGGCAGCGCTTGAGGCAGTTAGTACAGCCCTTGCACTTGTCCTCTTCCAGACGCACGGAGTGGAAATAACGTTCCCGGCTCACCTGACTGCCCCCCCCTTGCTGCACTTAAATGTTGAAGATCATGGTAATGTCCGTACCCACGCCCACGGTGGACTGGATATCGAACTCATCGGCGTTGCGCTTCATGTTGGGCAGACCCATGCCTGCACCGAAGCCCATGTTGCGCACCTCATTGGATGCTGTGGACCAGCCCTCGGTCATAGCCTTCTTCAGATCCGGGATACCCGGGCCCTGATCGACCACGCGAATGGTGATCTTCTCCGGAGAGATCTCAAAATCGATCCTGCCGCCGTCGGAATGGATGACCAGGTTGATCTCTGCCTCATAGGTACCAACAGACACGCGCCGCACCACGCTGGCAGGAATGCCCAGCTGCTTCATCTGGCGCTTGATGCGGGCAGAAACGTCGCCCGCGGAGGTCATGTCATCAGCCTTGACGGGGTAGCTTTCCTTAATCATCGTCATCGTCGGCATCTCCATTGTAGTCGGCGAGTTTCAAAGCGCCCATGCCGGCAGCGTAAAGCTTGCCGCAGGCTTCGAACAGGGAGCAGGATGTCAGCAGCATCGGCAGCCCGATCTGCTTTGCCCGGGCGACTGCATCCTGCTGAGGAACCTTGCCGCGCACAAACACCAGGCAGGGCACATCCAGCATCTCCGCCGTGCGGACCGACTGACTGTTGATCAAACCCGTCAGGAGCATGGTGTCCTCACTTACATGGGCGAGCACATCACTCATCATGTCCGAGGCAAAGGCGTAGCTGATCTCGGTGTCCGCACCATCTTCGCCGCAGACCCATTTGGCGTCCAGTATTCCCGCCACCTCGCGGATGGTCATCGCAATCACCCCTTGTCGGCTTCAGCCCATAGGCATACGAGTATATTATATATGATTCACCACTGTTTGTCAATTTTTCTACAATAAAATCCCGCTGCTTTTCTTATGTACTTTCACAGAAAATCCATTCCGGAAAGCAACCGTTTTCCTGGGCAACCAGGTTTCTCCCCCTCCCGACTTGACGAATCGCATTTTCCATGGTACGTTATTATCAAGCATTCTTCATCAGCACTTCACACAGTCATGTTATTGTGCCAGTATATCTCGCGAAAGAAGGTCATCCCCGTGAAAACGCCCGTCACCCGGAAGAAGATCCAGCATCACTTCACCTATTCCCTGTGGAAATACGCCCTGCTGGTGATCGTCGCCATCTTCGGCTGGAGCCTGATTTTCTCCGTTACCGAGTATCAGGCGCCGGATGAAAAGAAAGTCGTCATGGGCGTTTACGCATACGGCGATGAAACGATGATCAACGACTACATGGAGGTCGTGCGCACCAGCTCCATGCCCGATATGGAGGAAATGAACGCCCAGTACGTCACCCCGGATGACGCCTATGGCGCGATGATCCTCTCCACCCGCGTTGCAGCAAGGGATTACGACATCTACATCCTCCCCCGCGCTGAATTCCAGAGCTACGCAGCCCAGGGCGCCTTCATGCCCCTGGAAATCGCCCTGCCCGGCCTGATGGCCGACCTGGAAGTCCAGGGCGTCGGTCTGAGCCGCGGCTGCCGCACCCTGGAGGCCAAGGTCCCCACCGGCTGGGAGGAGCATATGCAGACCGGCGGCAAGTACCAGTTTGGCATCCCCTGCGCAGAACTGCCCAGCATGTCCTACACACTGCAGATCGACGCCAGTGATATGTACATCTGCGTTTTCTACCAGACCGGCAATGACGAAAATGTGCTGAAGTTCCTGGACCTGTTTGTCCGCGATATGCTCCTGGAGCCTGTGCCCGCGGAGATTCCCGCTGAATAACCCACTGCTGCCGCTTGCATGTGGCAGCATTTTTCTTCAGAGAAGGACTTGACTCTCCCCCTGCGTCATGGTTTATGCTGAGGATGCGATCGCATTCTTCCCCGAAAGGACGTGACCCTCATGATGAACATCGGCGAGCTGTCTGCGCTGTCCCATGTGTCCGTCAGGACGCTGCGGCACTATGACAAGCTGGGACTGCTCAAGCCCACGCAGGTAACGGAAGCAGGCTACCGTCAATACGACGAAACCGCCCTTCAGCGTCTGCACACCATTCTGCTCTTCCGGGAGCTGGAATTCCCGCTGGCGGACGTCGCCCGCATCATTGACGCCCCGGATTTCGACCCCGTCGATGCACTGGACAGGCAGATCACCCTGCTGACCATGCGCCGCGAACACATCAACAACCTCATCCTTATGGCCAAGGGAATGAAACTGAAAGGACTGAAGAATATGGATTTCTCTGCCTTTGACGCCCGCAAACTCGACGACTATGCCGCCCAGGCCAAGGCTGCCTGGGGCAAAACCGACGCCTGGAAGGACTACGAATCCCGCGGCAACACCCGCGAACAGAACAAGGCTTCCGGCGATGCACTGATGGCCCTCTTTGCAGACTTCGGCAAGCGCCGGGACATCGATCCCGCCTGCGACGAAGCCCAGGCCATGGTAAAGCAGCTGCAGGACTTCATCACCGCAAACTTCTATACCTGCACCACACCCGTCCTGCGCAGTCTGGCGGACATTTACGACGGCGGCGGCGACTTCACCCGCAACATTGACAAGGCCGGCGGTCAAGGGACAGCTGCGTTTATCGCCAAAGCCATCCGCCTGTTCTGCGAGCGCAGCAAGTAACGCATTCTTGATTTGCAATCGGTGCAGACTGGGTGTATAATGGTTTCACGCTATTCAAGGAGGTG
This sequence comes from Clostridia bacterium, assembly GCA_017513475.1. Taxonomy (GTDB): domain Bacteria; phylum Bacillota; class Clostridia; order Christensenellales; family Aristaeellaceae; genus UBA11524. The sequence goes on along the minus strand of JAFXFR010000196.1, from coordinate 12,871 downwards.
CCCGGTTATGCGTTATCAGGCCATCCTGTTCGATCTGGACGGCACGCTCCTGCCCATGGAGCTGGAGCCCTTTGCAAAGATCTATTTCGGCGCCCTGGCCAAGGTTCTTGCACCCTTCGGCCTTACGCCGGAAACCATGTTCAAGCCCTTCTGGGCTGCAACGAAAGCCATGATGGTCAACACCACCGGTAAGCTGAACAGCGATGTATTCTGGGAGACCTTCTCCGCCCTGACCGGCGTGCAGCGCGAGGCCGTGGAACCCATCTGTGATGCATTCTACAACGAGGGCTTCCAGACTGCCCGCGCCGCCACCCGTGAGAATCCCCTGGCCAGGGAGGCCATTCGCATCGCCCGCGAGAAGGCCGACAAGGTCGTACTGGCTACCAACCCGCTCTTCCCCATGGCCGGTCAGAAGACCCGCCTGAGCTGGTTGGGGCTCGCTCCGGAAGATTTTGATCTGGTCACCTGCTACACCTCCGACAGGCACTGCAAGCCTAATCCCGCATACTTCCACGACATCTGCCAGCGGCTTGACCTGGATCCCGCCAAGTGCCTGATGATCGGCAATGACGACCGCGAGGACATGCACTGCGCCATCGCCGCCGGCATGGACGCCTACCTGGTGACCGACTGCCGTCTGCCCGACCCGGAGAACCCCTGGCAAGGCGCTCAGGGCACCTTTGCTGAGATGGTGGAGCTGCTCAAAAGCCTGTAATACCAGTTGCAACAGCCGGGTTTTCCTGCTATAATGAGGTGTGCCTTGTTACCGGCACGCCTCTTTTGATGCCATCAACCGCAAGGAGAACAATATGCAGAGCAAAAGCAAGCCCATCATCACCGATCCGGCAGCCGTCAAGCAGAAACGCCGCAAGCAGGTGCGCAACTGGCTGATCCTCATCGCTGTGGTGATTCTGATTATCAGCACGGTCAACCTGGTACGCTTCCTGACCCGCACCACCACGGTGTCGGCCATGTCCCTCCCCTGCTATGCCCATCAGGATGTGACCGTTTTCCAGGACGGCGTGCTGTATTATGACGGTGCGTCCATCCACTTCGTCAACGCCGGCGGCGGCATTGAATGGAGCTACCCGGTCGGCGACGGCGCCGCTTTCTCCGTCTCGGAGGATCACCTGGTCATCTGGGCAGGCACGCAGCTTTTCATCGTGAACGAAAAGGGCAAGCCCTCCTACAATGAATCCATGGAGTCTCCCATCCAGTTCGCCCGCATCGGCAGGAAGTATGCAGCCGTCATCACCGGTGACGAGCTGAAGCCCAACCTCATCGTGACGGACATGCAGGGCACCCAGATCGATACCGAGATCGACGCGCTGGACGGCATGTACATTCTGGACTGCGGCTTCTACGGCGCCAACAACGAGTATCTGTGGGTACTCGCCTACGATGTCTACAACCCCGCCATTTCCACCATCATGTACACCTACCAGGTGGGCTCCATGAACACAGGCGACGTTCGTTTGGGTGAGCACCTTGCCTACAAGGTCATCTACGCCGATACGCAACTCAACGTCTTCACGACCCAGCAGATGTACATCTACGACTACCGCGGTGTGCAGAGCGTCAACGACACGATGCTGGTCTATGGCTGGAAGTATCTGGATCATGCCGTCCCAGAGCGCGGTGCAACTCAGTTCCTGCTCGCTCCCACCGCACAGACCTCCACCGTCCGTTCCATCACCGAGCTGCGCGTGTTCTCCTCCACCCTGGACCGCCGCTATACACTGCCCTCCTCCTGTGTGGGCGCCGCCATCAGCTCCGGCCGCATCTTCGCCTTCTCGGAGAGCTACCTCTACGCCGGCCAGGTCAACAGCCAGCGCTTCTATGCGCACGACATGAACCTCCCCGATGACCGCATCGTGACTGACTTTGTCGGCCTGACGGACAACGGCTACGCCATCGTCATCAGCGACAGCGAGGTCTATTCCGTCTCGCTGCCGAAATAATCTGTGCAATGCAGCCTGCAGCTTCGGCTGAACCGGCAGCATAACAAACAAAATCTCCTGCATTTCTGCAGGAGATTTTGCATTCAGGCAATCATTGGCAGCCCGGGCCTGCGCCATGACAGGTGCAGGCTTTTTTTGCGCCTCAGTTGGAAAGAATCATGGAGAACCAACCGTTTTCGAACTCATCCTCGCCCTCGTCAAAGCAACAGGAGAAGGTTCCGACGATCAGCCGGCCGTACTCGGTATCCTCCACGCGGGTAATGCTGAAGCGGGCATAGTCTCGGCTGTTTTCAATGGCGTCCATGCGGCCGAAGGGCACGCTGTCATACAGCAGGGTCTTGAACTTGTAGTTGCGATAGTAATCCATTTTAAGGCCGGTATAGCAGTCCTCCTCCGCGGGGACATCATAGTAAGATCCCGCACGGATATCCTTGGGCAGCGAAATGGCCATCGTCTCAAAGTAGGCATTTTCCACCTTATAGGTCGCACCCCAGCTGGTATAGGGATACTCCTCCGGCGTGTCCTGCAGGTATAGATACATGTGGTACTCTGCGCCATTGTAGGTCACAGTGCAGACATTGGTGAGCACAAAGTCCATGCCCTTTTCCACCAGGAAGAGCATCTGGCCGTTGAAATCAGGCACCATCAGAGCCTTCTTGCCGTCGCCGCACTGGATGCTGTAACCATCCTGGCCATCCACCTGAGTCTCTACGATGGTATAGCCGAACTTCTGCAGCACCCTGGTATAGGAACCAAGGAAGGAACGGGTGACACGGGGATAAAGATACGCATCACAGACATAATCCGTACCGAGGACGAAGTTCTCCCGGTACAGCTTGCCGACAAAGGACCTATCATCACCCCGAACTGCCAGACAGGGATCGGGCAGCAGTCCAGAGGGCTTGGGCAGCAGATCGTCCAGCGAGCCGGCCATCGCGCTGCCGACCAGCAGCATCGCCACCAGCAGCAGGGCAAACAACTTCTTCATGGTTCAACCTCCTTTATACTTACACCGGAACGGTGCAATCATCTGTCGTAGACCCATACGGCCTGCTTCGTGATCCAGTAGCCCAGACCGTCGCAGGTTTCGCAGGTTCTGCTGCAGGATACGCTGACGCCGTACCTCCGGTAGGTACCGGTGCCGTTGCACAGCTTGCATACGCCGTTGATACAGGCGAAGCAGTCCTGTTTGGAATCAATGTACTCCCAGTGTCCGGATGGGACGGCCGTCGGCACAGGCGAGGGCGTGGGAACGGGCGTGGGTCTGGGCGTCGGCGTGGGCACAGGGGTCGGGATCGGCTGGAAGGGAATCTCCCTGTCCACTACCAGCAGCAGGCACCCGCTGTACTCGGGAATCAGCCAGGCAGACAACCCGCTGTGCTCGATCCTCCAGGCGGTTTTATACAGCTGCACGTCCTTTTCCACCGTGTATCCGGCTGCCGTACACAACGCTGTGTACTCCGCCAGGAAGCCCGGCCAATCCTCGGGCATGGGATAAGCATATGCAATACCGGTTTTTCCGTCATCCAGTTGAAAGCTTTCCATGTACAGGGTGGCTCCGTTGAGCAGCAGCTCCTTGGGATCCGGCAGATCAGGCGCCGCTCCAAACAACGAATCCAGCCCACCGGCCAGCGCTGCCCCCATGCCAATGCACATCACGAGCAGGAAAACGATCAATTTCCGCATGTAATCACCTCTGTGTGGGTGTATTATACCACATCCGCCTCCCACATGCAATATTTCCCATAAAAAACGCCCCCACAGCAGTCACTGCAGGGGGGGCGGCTTCTGCGGCATTCAGCCGCCAATACATTCCCGGCAGCCGATTCCCCGGGACCGTCCAGGCATTCCATCGTCCGGCAGACGCGCAGCAGCGCATCCGAATTATCGGAGGGAATCCATTCAGGATTCTGGCGCCTTGCCCATTTCTTTCAAGCCCGGTTAAAAGTCCATATCGCGGGTCAGCTCATACATCATGATACCCGCAGCCACTGCGGCATTGAGACTCTCCGCGCCGCCGCGCATGGGCAGCTTCACCCGGTGGGTGGCAACCGCCTTGACCTCGTTGGTCACACCGTTGCCCTCGCTGCCGATCACCAGCACAAAGCGATCGTTCAGAGGGCGGCGCCGATAGAAGGGCTCGCCGTCCAACTGGGAGGACAGTACGCTAGCGCCGCTCCGCACCATCTCCGCCAGGAGAGCCGGCAGATCATCCGTGACCCGGATGCCCATGCGGAAGACGCTGCCCATCGTGGCACGCAGCACCTTCGGGCTGAACACATCCGCGCACTGAGTGGAGAGGATGACGCCGTCAAAGCCTGCTGCATCTGCCGTACGGATGATGGTGCCCACGTTGCCGGGATCCTGCACGCCGTCCAGGGCCACCAGGCGGGGACCATGCAGCTGTACCTCCGCCATGCGGACAACGGCTGCAATGCCCTGAGGCGTTTTGGTGTCGCACACCGCTGCCAGGACGTGAGCAGGCATCGAATATGCCGGAATACTCACCGGCAGAGAGAATTCTCCCAGACGGGCGTCGTCCACCAGGACGGCCTCCACCGGAAAAGCGGATACGAGGGCTTCTTCGACCATCTTGCGGCCCTCCACCAGGAAGCAGCCGGTCTCCCGGCGGCCCTTGCGGTCCTTGAGGGATCTCCAGGTCGTTACCTTGGGGTTTTTGAGGCTGGTGATGTGTTCAAGCATAGTTGGCTCCTGTGAGGGTGGGTTGCCCTTGGCGGGCGGTTATGCGGGGTTGGATGCGGATTCTTTGGGGCTTAGCGAGCTGTTTCTGCGAATCCGTTGGATTCGCGAAGGGCGCACAGGGCGTTTTCAGGCTGCAGCTCGGAGCCTCCGGCAGCAAGTGACCCTGCCCCTTGACCCCGCGAAGGGCCAGCCGGCCCTATCGACACTCTTCTCGTCCCCTGGGATGTCAGTTGAAGCCGCGGAAGCCCTTACCCACGATCTCGCCTGTATTGATGATCAGCACGAAGGCATGGGGATCCACCTGCTTCACATAGCGGCGCAGCAGCACCGCTTCATGGCGCTTCATGACCGTCAGCACCACGGTACGGCCCTCATGGGTGTAGGCGCCCTCGCCATGGAGCTCCGTCGCGCCGCGCTTGAGCTTCTGGGTGATGTACGCCTCGATCTCCACCGGCTTGGTGGTGATGATGTGGAAATACTTGTGCGTGTTGATGTTCTCCAGCACCATGTCCACCAGCAGGCTCTTCATCAGCAGGCCCAGGATGGAGAACAGGCCCGTCTCCATGCCGAATGCCACACAGGCCATCAGCGTGATAACCAGGTCAGAGCAGATCAGCGCCTTGCCGATGTCCAGGGAGGTGTACTTTTTCAGCACCATGGCCACAATGTCCGTGCCGCCGGAGGATGCATCCAGGTTGAAGAGAATCGCCGAGCCCAGCGCAGGCAGGCTGACTGCAAAGATCAGCTCCAGCAGGGGCTGCTGGGTCATCGGAGCAGACAGGGGAACGACGCGCTCCAGCAGCCAGGTCAGGCCGGACATCAGCAGGCTGACGTATACTGTCTTGCCCGCAAAACCCTTGCCGAATACCGCGAAGCCCACGACCAGCAGTGCCACGTTGATCACCATGACGAAGTCGGCACGGGAAACCATGGGGAAATACCGGGCCAGAATGACGGCAATACCCGTCACACCGCCGGTAGAGAAATTATTGGGGAATTTGAAGAAGTAAATGCCAACGACCATGATCAGCGTGCCCAGGGTCAGAAGGACGTACTCCTTCACCAGCTTACGGATGTTCTTCTCGGGCTGCTGAGCAGCCTCTTTTTCATTCTTTGCCATGGCGTATCACCTTTCGGAATTATTCACCGGGAGACACATTGTAGTCCGTCGCTGCAGCAGTGAGCCGCAGCCGGGCCATGACGGCCAGCACCGCCCCTGGGATGTCATCGCCATCGCCGTAGCAGAGGCTGGCTACCCTGCGGATGGTATCCTCGCCTGCCTGAGTCATGTTTCCCCACTGATCGAAGAAGCCGGGATGCAGCTTCCACACATGCAGCGGACAACACTGGAACAGCTGCACCATCAGCATCCGCATCAGCTCCGAGAAGGAACGGCGCGTACGGATCACAGGCGTATCGTTGGTAACCTGTGTCTCCTTGAGGATGGCCATGCCCATAGCCGTGCCCATTGCGGGCATCTGCGCCGGACGCAGCGTAAGCGTCCGCACGGGATGGCTCAGATACATCGGTTCATGGGCGATATACTGCAACCCGTTGCGCTGCTGAGGCGTCAGGGTATCCAGCAGCCAGCCGCCGCGGCCGGTCAGGCAGATATTCAGATCACTGGGGAAAAGATGGTTGATATTGGTATCTCCGCCGGACTGCTCCAGCATCAGGCCCACGTCGAAGAGCGCAGCCGCGTACAGCTCCAGCAGGATAGCCTGCATATAGGTCGGCTGCTGCGCGCTGAAGCGGGCATACATATGCCGGGAGATGGTCTGCTTGTGCTCCTCCAGCAGGGCGTCCAGCATGAGGAGCGCCTTATCCGCCTGGGCGACGGACTCGCCCGCACGGGCAAGCTGTTCGCACAGTGCCTCTGATTTGGCCAGCAGCGCATCGTCTCCGCAGTCCGCGAAGTCCTCCCGGAGCATATCCGGCCATGCCCTGAAGGCCTGCAGCAGCGTCGTGGAGGAGCCGCTCATCAGCACCGCACCGCCCAGCGGACGATGCTTGCCCTGCATCCACAGATGCAGCTTGGTACTTCCGCCGCCGATATCCAGCACCGCAAAGGAGCCCTTCATCCCGCCGCCGTTGCGCAGGTAGGCATGGGTAGCCGCCGCTTCCTCTGCCCAGGACACCATGAACTTGCCGTCCGTGAGCATGAGACCGGTTTCCTCCGCCACCTCCACCGACAGCTCGGAGGCTACGTTGAGCAGCGCATCCCGGCCTTCGTCGGCCATTTCGTCAGCGACAGTCAGCCGCCAGCGCACGCTCTTTGCGCCGGCCAGCATCGCCGTCAGGCTTGCGCCCAGCATCACCTGGTGCAGCAGAATCCGCCGTGCTCGTACGCTTCTTTCGTCAGCACGCCATTTCAGCTGCGTGCACACGCTGCCAGCAGGCAGGGCCTGCAGCGCCTCAAACCGAGGTACGGCATACACATAGCCATCATGGAAGAGCGTATCGCCGCTGCCGGTCAGCTTCACAGCGGAAGGCGTCAGCTCGCCAGGGATCAGGCTGCCCAGGAAGGCGTCTTCCGCCATCTCCTGGGGATGCACCAGCAGCCGCGTCAGGTTCTCGCACTGAGCGGAGACCGGCTGTCCATCCATCCGGATGACCGTTGCCGTTGCGCTGGCGCCCATGTCGATGGCAACCAGAGCATCCCCGCGGGGGGCGATGCTGCGGGCAGGCAGATGATTGGGCAGCACGCCCAGGGACTTGTCCCCTGCCGTCAGCGTCAGGCAGGCGGGATAGCTCTCCGTGCGCAGGCAGCGCCAGTCGCCTGCTTCTGCGGCGGGCGAGAGCGCCTTCCACGCACCGTCAGACAGGGCCGCCACCGTTACATCGCCGCCCTTGACGAACACGTGATATGCCCGCCAGGCGGCCATGGGCAGGCATGGCCACACCGCCACGCAGGGAGACTGTTTTTCCTCCAGCACGAGGATCTCCTCCGCCCGGTAGGTACGGGTCAGATGAGCCTCGCCGCGGCCGCGAAGCAGGAAGGATGCGGTGATACCGCCGTCCTCCCGGGGGTCGAATCGCAGCGTATCCGCAGCCAGGCCCTCGCCGTCCGCGCTGTTGGCCACGCATTTCGCCATCTCCGGGGACAGGGGCGGCAGCAGCACGCCATCCGCACAGGCACAGCAATACTGGAGCACCGTATCCCCCAGCATATGCCCCGTCAGCTTGGTCAGACAATCCGAGAAGGGACTCCCGGCCGCCCGGAGCCAGTTATCTCCCAGGCATTCCTGCAGCAGATACTTCACCGCACCGGAGGCAGCGTCCCAGGGCCAGGTCAGGGTCACAGCAGCCTGGGGCTCCATTGCCCGTGCCCGGCACTCGCCGCGGAGTTCCTCCGCCAGTTGTCGCACCTCAGGCAGCAGCGCCTTTCCCCGGGCATCAAGCCAGCGGGTGATACCATCGGCGCATCGCTGATTCCACCGGGTGGAATTGGCCGCCAGCAGCGCCAGTTCCGCTTCGAGGACGTCCAGGACAGCATTCTGTTCGGGACAGTCCGTCTCCGTCAGGCCCAGCGCAGCACTGGTACGCGCAAAGGGAATCCCCTGCCACAGCCAGGTCGCGCATTGCAAGCCATTCCCAGCAGGAGCTCCCGTCTGGCACATTACATCCACCAGCGGATTATTGCTTTCCTCATTGCAGGGCTCCTCCCGGACGGAGAAGGACTCAAAGTTATCCAGTGCGCACACCGCCTGCAGACGGATGCGCAGGGCGCGCACTGCCTCCGGCTGCATCGTACAAACAGCAGAAACAGTCTGGCTGTCCGCTGCCTCCAGGTCAGCCTTGAAGGCAGCAGCCTCAGGAGCATCAAGGCCCATCGCATTCATCCGGGCCAGCAGGATCATTCGTTCCGTTTCATTCAGGCAGGGCACCGGATCATGCCACACACGCGCCGCCGCGTCATACCAGACGGCCCGTGCAGGAACGGCGTCCGCAAAATCCGTCGGGGTTGCCGGCAGCACAATACCCAGATGCTCGTCAGCAATGCCCAGCAAGTGGCGGTTTCCGCCCTTTTCCAGCAGGATCAGATGCATCTTGTCCTGCTGCGCCCGGCGTGCGCTGAGCACCCATGCTGCAAAAGGCGAAACGTCGGCGTTTACCTCCAGCGCGGTGACGGCGGCTTCCTGCGCCAGCCATACATCGCACAGGAGCGCCAGCGTCAAAATGCCGCGCCACAAGCGCACATCAAAGGTCTTGACCTCACGGGGCGGGAGGACGAGGCGGTCGGACAGGGCCTTCAGCGCCTTGCCGGACGTTCCCACACGGACAAAGCCGCTGGCTGCACTCAGCTCATCCCTTCCTTCCCGATCGGGCAGGAAGACCAGTTCCTTCATCCTCACACCTCCTTCATGGCAGCTTCCAGCATCGCATAGACGAGGCTCATCAGCGGCGCCTGCTTGTCTACCGGCGCACGGCGGATAACCTTCATCGTTTGCCTGATGGTCAGCGTATTCCCCGGGCAGACCATCCGGGGCCAGAGCGCCTCGATGGTCTTCATGCTCAGATCATCCCTGCGGAGCAGCGCATCCATCATCTCCTGCAGGAACATGCCGTTCTCCACCTCCGCGGAAACCAGCGCAGGCTTCTCAAAGCGGATGCCTTCTGCGCCGGCGCGTTCCACGTCCTGGATGATCTGCTGCAGCTTGTTGGCCTGCATCAGCTGATGCCGCTCCATACGATGCAGTTTGGTACGCGCATCGGTGATGCGGTACTGATCCTCCGGTGCAGCGATCTTTTCCGCATGATCGATCCGGCGGACAGCCTCGTCATAACGGGCCTGCAGCGTCTCCGCCTCCTGTTGGGCAGCCTCCAGAGCATCGTAGAGCATGTCCATCGCGGCCGTACCGCCCATGCGGCGGTTGAGCAATTCCTGCTCGCCTGCGCGGCGCGCTACTTCTTTCCGTGCCGCCTCGATGCGACGGATGGTCATTTCCGCCTCAGAGGCCTCCGCACTGTTCTTGCTGCGGTAGACCAGATTGTCTTCGTACAGTTCGGTGCGCTGCGCTTCATCATCCATGCCCGCCAGACGGCTGATGATATCCAGCAGCTCGCGATAGTGGTTTTCCGCCTCCTCGCGGGAAGCAGCCAGCACAGAGGCATGCCGCAGATCCACCGGAAGGGACTTGCATATGCCGCCCAGCCAGATCATACACACCTTCATCAGGCGGCTGAGGGGCTCCAGCAGTTCCAGCTGCTCCTCGCGGGCGTTTTCCAGCCGACGGAAGAAATGCGCATACCAGCCAAACAGTTCATCCCGGATAAAGCTCGGCTTGCGCAGCCGCTTTTCCACCTTCGCAGACAAACCGCCCACCCAGGCGGAAGCGAACTTGATCAGTCCGCCGTAACACAGGCGGTAACGCTCCGCTGCCTTGCCGAAGATTTCCCAACTCAGTGGGCCGGCAGGGGCCTTCACGGTGAACACGCCCTCCACCCACTGAGGACGATGCAGCAGCACATCCATGCAGTAGATGGCCAGCCAGTCCGTCAGGTGGGCGAATTCCGCCGGTGCGGCGCTGCGGCTTGCCTGGGGCAGGCCCAGCACGCATACAGTATCGAGCAGCTCTTCCCGGGCATATTCGGCAAGGGTTTCGTTGGCATGGGCGGCGTCCTGCTCATCATCGCAGGCTGCCAGCAGGATGCCGGCCACGTTGACGGCGTCCTGAGTGCGGCTGCGGATATACCTTGTCAGGGCTGCGATGCCGGCCGCGCCGGTGCCGCCGCAGATGGAGCCTGCCAACACCACGCGTACTTCCTCACCCTCTGCGATGGCAGTGTTCATATCAGCCACCATACAGGCCAGGACGTCGTCATAGTCCTGCTCGGCCTCCTGCAGCAGTGCCTCATAGGTCACCGCACCCAGCATCCTGCGGCCATGGAAGCCCTCGTGCAGATCCAGCTTCAGCGCAGCCTCATCAAAAAGCGCCTGGCTAAGCAGCCGGTCCGTCTCGGAGCCGGAAGCAAACCGGTTCAGGCTGGAGGTCTCCTCGGGCAGTTCCTGCGGCCACGACGAAAAGGCCACCTCCGTGCGGAAGGGGCCGTCCTTGCCCTGCATGGCCTGATGGATGCGGGCATAGTCCGCCATTTTCGCGGCGACCAGGCCTGCGCTGCGCACGCCCCGGCGATCGGTGTCTGCCAGGAGCACCTCCAGCTTTTCCGCTGGGAACACGCCCGCGCTGACTGCCGCAAGCAGCGCATCCGCCAGACGCGCGCCCGTGCCGCCCACAAGAAGCACATACCGCTTCATGCTGCATCCTCCGTTTCCGAAAAAAGCACGGAAGCCCGTTTGCGTGAGCCTCCGCGCTTGCAAATGATGTTAAGAGTTGTAGCCCTTGGGATTGTTGCGCTGCCAGTTCCAGGCGTCGCGGCACATATCCTCCAGGTCTTTGGTTGCTTCCCAGCCCAGCAGTTCCTTGGCCTTGCGGGGATCGGCAAAGCAGGCGTCCACATCGCCGGGACGGCGGGGGCCGATCACATAGGGCAGGTCCATGTCATTGACCTTGTTGAAGGCCTTGACGATATCCAGCACGGAATAACCCACGCCGGTGCCCAGGTTGATGATCTCGCAGCCCTGATGCTTGTCGGCATAATCGCAAGCCGCCACATGGCCCTTAGCCAGATCGACCACATGGATGTAGTCACGCACGCCGGTGCCGTCATGGGTGTTGTAGTCGTTGCCCATCACGGTCAGATGCTTCAGCTGGCCCGCAGCCACCTTCGTGATGAAGGGCATCAGGTTATTGGGGATGCCGGTGGGATCCTCGCCGATGCGGCCGGATTCATGGGCTCCAATGGGGTTGAAGTAGCGCAGCAGCACCACGCTCCACTCCGGATCCGCCGTCACCACGCCCATGAGGATCTTCTCGATCATGTACTTGGTCCAGCCGTAGGGATTGGTACAGCCCTTGCAGAACATGTCCTCGCGCAGGGGCACCTCATCCGGCACGCCGTACACGGTGGCAGAGGAAGAGAACACCAGCTTCTTGCAGCCATGGGCCGCCATGACCTCGCACAGGGTCAGGGTAGAGTCCAGGTTGTTGCGGTAATACCGCAGCGGAATGGACACGCTCTCGCCCACCGCCTTGAGGCCGGCAAAGTGGATCACTGCATCGAAAGTGTTCTCGTCAAAGATGCGGTTCATTGCGTCCTTGTCGCAAACATCGGCTTCATACACCTTCACCGGGCGGCCGACAATTTCCTCCACGCGGCGTACAGCTTCTGGCTGGGAGTTGATATAGTTATCCACGATCACAGCTTCGTGGCCGGCCTCCATCAGTTCCACACAGGTATGGGTCGCGATGAATCCGGCGCCGCCTGTCAGCAGGATCTTCATGTTTCCAATCTCCTTATCTCCATCATGGGGACATCTCCGGTACCATCCTCTATTGTACCAAAGAAACGCCCCCGGGGCAAGTCCTCCGGGAGCGGATGCGAAAATTTTTCGACTATTTCATTTTTGATTCCGCGTTCACACCAGCGCCGGATACGCCCCCTGCACATGGAGCTTACGCAGCTCGCCTTCCACATATTCCTTGTCTGCCAGGTAGGTCACGCCGAACCAGACAGCATTGGTATGCAGCACCTCGACGGTGAGCCCGTCCGTATGCATCAGCCGGTCGATCTCCACCGGCAGCACGCATTCCTTCTTCAGCGGATCGCCCTCGGCGGACCGGAGGAAGGCCGTCAAATCCCTTTCCGCCGCCCGGAAGAACCAGGGCGTCAGGCCCCAGAAATTCATGGACACCGGCGCATCCGGATCCAGGATCACGCCATTTTCGTCGTGATGGACGTCGCGGATGGTACCGTCCGGGAAGGGCTTGATGCCATAGGTCTCCGTAACCCTGACCAGGTTGCCCTGGGCATCCTTCTCGCACACGCCGCGGGTGACGGTACCGTTCTCGGACACGGTGTTCTTCAGGCAGTACGCCACCATGGAAGCAGCATTTTCCCGGCCCTGCATACGGCGCAGACTGTCCGCCATGGTGACGAAGGCATCCTGGCCGTAGTAGTCATCCGCATTGAGGACGGCAAAGGGCTCGTTGATGACGTCCTTGGCAGCCAGGACGGCATGCACAGTCCCGTAGGGCTTCACGCGGCCCTCCGGAGGAACAAAGCCGCCGGGCAGGTTATCAAACTCCTGGAAGGCATAGTGCACCTCCATGCCAGTGGGGATGCTCCCCTCCAGCAGGGTGCGG
>JAFXFR010000195.1 GCA_017513475.1 Clostridia bacterium | reverse complement strand
GATCGAGCTGGATGGCGATTACTACTACATCGACGAGGAAGGCACTGCTGTGACGGACTCCAAGGTGGATGTGGTGAAGACCAACGACCTGAAGCCTGAAGGCACCTACCGCTTCGACGAGGAGGGCAAGGCGATCCTGACCACCGAGCTGGTGGAAGAGGACGGCAAGCTCACCTACTACGAGGAGGGCCGCCTGACGAAGGACGCCGGCCTGATCGAGCTGGATGGCGATTACTACTACATCGACGAGGAAGGCACTGCTGTGACGGACTCCAAGGTGGACGTGGTGAAGACCAACGACCTGAAGCCTGAGGGCACCTACCGCTTCGACGAGGAGGGCAAGGCGATCCTGACCACCGAGCTGGTGGACGAGGACGGCAAGCTCACCTACTACGAGGAGGGCCGCCTGGCGAAGGACGCCGGCCTGATCGAGCTGGATGGCGATTACTACTACATCGACGAGAACGGCGCTGCGGTGACCGACACGAAGATGCTGGTGGAAAAGACCAACGGTCTGAAGCCTGAAGGAACCTACTGCTTCGGCGATGACGGCAAGCTGTTCGACCGCCTCCCCGGCGACGCAGACGACAACCAGGTTGTTGACCTGGATGACGCGCTGCTGGTCCTGGAGTATGACTCCACCGAGGGCGTGAAGATCAACCGCTTCAACGCTGACGTCAATGGCGACGATGTGGTCGACATCAACGACGCTCTGCTGATCATGCAGTATGATGCGGGCTGGGACGATGTCGAACTGATCTAACCAACCTAACCAAATGTGTATCCCGGCGCTCCGGCCGGTGGATGGCAGCGATGCCTCCCCGGCGGAGCTGCCGTGATACACGGCAATGTATGTCGCCGTCCATCCTGTGCAAGCAGGATGGACGGCGCATCGACGAATATGGCAGCCTCTGAAAATGTCTGTCCTCCGGATGCACGTTTTCAGAGGCTGCCATAGGCGCAATGTCCGGCGGAGGATCCCGCCGATTGCATTCCGGCCTGTGGCCTCAACAGACTGAACGAATGTGCGGAGTTGCTGAGCGTGATCATACTGACGAATTGCCTGACAGATACTGCCGATGAAGGCGGCCTCAAGGTTGCGACCAGCCTGGCGCGGCGCATCAAGGCGGCGGATGCGGCGGTAACAGTGATTTCCTGCGGCCCGGATGCTGCGGGCGCAGACCGGCACATCCCAGCCAATAAGCTGCTGCTCAATCCGGGGCTGTGGCGCGCCTTGCGCAAGGACGGCAGGGATGTGCTGTACATCCCATCCTTCGCGCGGATGCTGCCTGCGGCGCTGCGCATTGCAGTGCTGTCGCTGGTGGTGCGCGGAAGGCTTCGTACGCTGCTGGTGATGAAATCGCCCATCGGCAAGCTGGCGAAGCTTCTGCTGAAAATGAGCAAGGCAGAGATCGTTGCGTTGTCGGAGGAGGCTCATGCGCATTACCGCGCGGTGCTGGGCGACCGGGCAATCCGACTGAAAACCGGCGTGGATACGGCGCGCTTTGTTCCGGTGGATGAAGCGAAGAAGGCGGCCCTCCGCAAGCAATACGGCATTCCCGAGGACAAAAAGGTGGTCCTGCATATCGGCCACCTGACGGCGGGGCGCAACCTCCGGCAGCTGCTGAAGCTGAAAGACGTCCACATTGTGCTGGTGTCCAGCTCCTTCACCCTGAATGTGAAGGATGAAAGCCTGCGGGCAGAGCTGCTTGCCCGGGATAATGTGACCCTGATTGAAACCTACCTCCCGCAGGTGGAGGAAATCTGCCAGCTGGCGGATCTGTATTTCTTCCCGGTGACGGAGGCGTATAACTGTATCGACGTGCCGCTGTCCGCCCTGGAGGCCGCTGCCTGCGGAAAGCCTGTGGTTACCACAGCCTACGGCGAGATGGCTGTGCTGGCGGAACAGCCCGGCTTTTACCTCATTGACAGCTTTGAAGAAAAGGCGCTCAATGCCCTCATCCGCCGTGCTGCGGAGGAAGGCATCAACCCACGCGAAGCCGTGCTGCCCTACGATTGGGACTGTGCGGTGGATGCGCTGCTGCACGACTGATTGCGGAGAACATCCATGAAGAAGATACTCTTTGTCATCCACGCCATGGGCTACGGCGGCGCGGAGCGGGCGCTGGTGAATCTCCTGTGCGAGCTGCCGGAAGAGCGCTTCCAGGTGGATCTGCTGTGCTTCCAGCGGCGCGGAGACTTTCTTAGCCAGCTGCCCCCGTGGGTGAATGTGCTGGACACGCCGCCGGAGCTGAAGGCGCTCTATGGTCCGACGAAGCAGGCCGGGCGGCTTATGCTGCGAAAGATCTGGGGTAAGGCAGGCGCAATGCTTTTCCGGCGTACCCGCAAGGAACGGATTGCCTGGCGCTGGCAGCATGTGTTCAAACAGGCTGTTCCGGTGCTGCAGAAGCACTACGATGCAGCTGTGGCCTTCACCGGATCGGAGATCCAGTATTTTATTGCGGATTGCGTGGACGCGGATAAACGGGTGGTGTTTATCCACAACGATTACCGCACCGCCGGTTATTCTGCCAAGGATGATGAACCCTATTTCGCGCAGATGGACAGGATTGTGTCCATCTCTCCGCGCTGCGTGGAGACGCTGGAGGAGATCTTTCCCCAATATCGCGAGCGCATGCTTTGCCTGGAGAATATCACCTCCTCGACGCTTGTGAAGCAGCGTGCCCTGGAGTTCATGCCTGCTGAATACCCGCAGGATATGCCGGTGATCCTCTCCGTGGGCCGACTGAACCCTCAGAAAGGCTTCGATATCGCCATTGATGCGGCGGCCATCCTGCGGTCACGCGGGGTGAAGTTCCGCTGGTTTATCGTGGGCGAGGGCCCGCTGAAGGCTGAATTGAAAAAGCAGATCAACGACCGCGGACTTCAGGAGGACTTTGTTCTCCTGGGGGCGCGGAACAATCCGTATCCATATATGGCGGCATGCAGGGTGCTGGTGCAGTCCTCCAGGTTTGAGGGCAAATCCGTGGTGCTGGATGAGGCAAAGATGCTCTGCGTACCCATCGTGGCCACAGCCTATCCGACGGTGGCGGATCAGCTGACCGACGGACAGGAGGGCATGGTGATCGCGCTCTCTGCCGATGCGCTGGCAGACGGCGTGCAGACGATGCTGGAGGATGCAGCCCTCCGCGAGAAATACACCGCTTTCCTGGCGGGGTGCGAATACGGCAACCAGCATGAAGCGGAAAAGTACATCAGGCTGCTGGAAGAATCATGTAGAAGATCCTGATTGTGATCCATGACATGCGCATCGGCGGCGCGCAGAAGAGCCTGCTTTCCTTCCTGCAATGCCTTGAGGCCTCAGGGATGTGCGGGGAGTATGATATCCACGTCCTGCCGCTGAATCCGAAGGGGGAGTTCCTGACCCAGATCCCTGCAGGTGTCACGGTTGATCTGCCGGACAATACCCTGCGCTGGCTGGGTCAGCACATGAGCCGCGAGCTGCTGACGAAACACTTCTCCCTGCGCGGGCTGATCGGCGAGGGCATGTGGGTCATCCGCAAGCTGCTGAAGCGATTCCCGAAGGGGCTGAACCTGCCCCAGCGGGTCTGGCACAGCTGGCGGAAGATTATCCCCCTGCGCCGCGAAAAGTATGATGCAGCCATCGCTTATATGGACGGCACGCCGGCTTACTATGTGATGGACAAGGTGCAGGCGGATAAAAAGGTGCTCTGGCTGCACAATGACTACGAGAAGGTGGAATACCATCCTGCCTTCGACAGCCCCTATTATGCGGCCTGCGATGCGGTGGTGACGATCTCCACGGAATGCAGACAGTCGATCTGCGCACATCACCCGGAAATCGCGGAAAAGGTGCATGTGCTGCCCAATATCACCGCAGCGGAGGCGGTGTTGGGCAAAAGCCTGGAGGGTGAAAGCGACGGGTTCAGCACCTATCCTGGGCTGAAGCTGCTGACCGTCGGCCGCCTGCATGAGCAGAAGGGCATCGACATGGCCATCGGTGCAGCTGAGTTGCTCCGGGCGCAGGGCGTGGACTTCAAATGGCTTGTGGTAGGTGAGGGCTCCGAACGCAAAAGCCTGGAAGCGCTGCTGGAAAAGTCCGGGCTGCAGGATGCATTTGTGCTGGCCGGCGCCAGGAAGAATCCCTATCCGTACATGCGCGGCTGTGATATCCTGGTGCAGCCCTCGCGGTACGAGGGGAAGTCCATCGTGCTGGATGAGGCCAAGATTCTGTGCAAGCCCATCGTGGCGACCCGTTACTCCACCGTGTATGATGCGCTGGAGCACGGCAAGACCGGCTGGATTGTCGACATGACCAGTGCAGCAGTGGCTGAGGGCATCCTCCGCCTGCGGCAGGATGAAGTGCTGCGGGAGGAACTGGTCAGCCATCTGCATCAGCAGATGGCCGGTAACGAAGATGAATGCAAACACTACATTGACCTGATGTTCTGAGAAAGGAGAGGACTGCATGATGCCCTGGTTAACGCTGATTCTGCCGTGCTACAATGTGGAAAAGTATGTGGCGCGCTGCGTGCAGTCCATCCTGACGCAGGACTTTGTGGATTATGAGGTCATCCTGGTGGATGACGGCTCTACCGACGGGACCGCTGCTCTTTGCGATCGCTTTGCTCGTGAAAACGGCTGCATCCGCGTGATCCACAAGGCAAACGGCGGCCTGACCAGCGCCCGCAATGCAGGGCTGGATGCCGCACAGGGACAATATGTGTGGTTCATCGATTCGGACGACTGGATTGAGCAAGGCGCGCTGACGCTGCTGCAGCAATGCTGCGCCGATACGGCTGCCGAGGTGGTCAAGTTTGATCACTACCGTGTGGATGCGAGCACGCAGGAGCTTGTCTGTGCGGTTGATGAAGGGCTGTATACCGGTGAGCAGCTGGACATGCTTCGCCGCCGGGCTTTTGCAGGCGCGGGACAGTATGTGCTGTCAGCCTGTATGCATATTTATCGCAGGGCCTTGCTGGTGGAACACGGACTGCGATTTGTATCCGAGCGACAGGTTGGCAGTGAGGATTACCTGCTCAACCTGCAGGTGCTGCTCCATGCGGACAGCCTGTATATGCTGCACAGGCCGCTTTACAGCTATGAACGTCGTGACGGCAGCCTGACCCAGACCTACAAGCCGGATCTGCCGCAGCGTTATGCTGCCCTCAAGACGCAGATCGAGATCTGGTACGAGGCGCACCAGGCGCTGGAGAAATATGCCCCGCTGATTGAAAGGTTTTTCCTGTGGCATCTGCTGGTCGGCACCTGTGTGACCCAGGCGTATGACGCCGTCCCCGGAGCCCATACCATGCAGGAGGCACGCAGGGAAGTCCGGCGCATCCTGGCGCTGAAGGCCTGCCGGCATGCTGTCAGACACAGCTGCCGCTCGGGCCTTTCCTGGAAGAAGAAAGTACAATTGTTGGCCATGCGGCTGCAATTTGAACCGCTTCTGTATTATCTGTACGCGCTGAAACCTGCGCGCAAACGCTGACACAGAGGATTGATTGTCATGAAACGACTGAAACGACTGAAACGATTCAGGTTCCCCAGAAGCTTTACGCTGAACGGGCTCATCATCTTTGTTGCGCTGTTCTGTGTGAGCACCTTTGCTTTCCTGGAGCATACGAGCATCTCCATCGGGCGTTTTTCCGCGGTGAAGCTGCCGCTGATGTACCTGGGATTTGCATGTATCTTCACGCAGATCAAGACGATCTCCCACTGCCTGTTCAAGAAGAGCAAGTTCTATACGCTGCTGACGCTGGCGTTGTTCTGCGTGCTGCTGATCATCTCCATGTTCGCCAACAGGGACTCACAGTTTTCCAATTCGCCCCTGCGCTATACGTTCCGATTCCTGCTGTATCTGGTGGAACTGTTCCTGCTGATGATCATCATCGCAGAGACCGGGCGGGTCAAGACGACGCTGAATTTCCTGTTCTGGTATCTGCTGCTGATCACGGCGGTCAATGATGTGCTGATGTTCACCCAGGTGATCCGCTTCGTGCTGGGCAGCCATGAAAGTTACCTGGTGGGCACCAAGTTCTCGGTATCCTATCTGCACATGAACCTGCTGACGATGTGGGTCATGCGCCGTACCTACATTGGCGGCGGGCGGAATGTCGGACGTTGGCAGATCATCGTGGGCGCAGTGTTCATCATTCTGGTGGCCGGCCGCGTGGATTGCGTGACGGGTGCGCTGGGATGCCTGATGCTGGCGATGCTCTTTGTACTGCTGCGTGATCCAAGGCGCGGCAGGAAGCTGAAGCTGCTGTCTCCCTGGATGCTGCTGGCGGTAATGGTTGCCAGTGTGATCTTTGCCTTTGTGGCGGACGCCATCACCCAAATCCCGCTGGTGGAGTATGTGATGGAGAATATTCTTCACCGCGATCCCAGCATCACGGGCCGCACGAATATCTATGAGATGTATGTGTCCAATCTACAGGGCCATTGGCTGACCGGTTATGGCTACGGCAACGGCAACGATGCTTCCATGACGCTGTTTGGCTACGAGAATGTGCAGAACGGCATCCTGCAGTGGGTGCTGCAGATAGGCGTACCCGCCACGATCGGTATGGTGGCGATGATGATGCAGGTGTTCCGTCTGGCGAACCGAAGTCTGCCTGAAAAGCGTGCGCGGATGATGCCCCTGGTTGCGCTGATTTATATGTACATCGTGCTGGGCACCATCGAGACCACCTTCAATATGGCGTTCATTATGTGGTTTGCGCTGGTATTCATGTTGGCCAACGAGAAGCTCAAGCGGCCGGCGCCTGTGATGGAGCTGGCAGCAGAGGAGGGCGCATGAAGCACGCGATCCTCTCCATGCAGCGGGTGGTGAACTTCGGTTCCGTGCTGCAGGCCTGGTCGCTGCGGGAAATGATCCGGGACGTGACCGGCGAAACGGCGGATTTCATCGATATTGAAAATACTCCCGCGCTGGAAACCTTGGCGGATAATAAAGAAAAGCAGGAGTACGGCGTTACTGCAAAGATGTCCCGAAGCCTTCTGCAGCGGGGGAAACGCTGGTGCTTTACCAGGCTGTCAACGTGGAACAAGCGCAAGATCCGCACTTTCATGGAAAAGACCCTCCGGCTGGATCAGGTCCAGCCTGACCAGCGCTATGATCATGTGATCATCGGCAGCGACGAGGTGTTCAACCATGCCTGCGGCGTCCGGCTGCAGCTTCATGGCGAGGTGGCGCAGGCCGACCGGGTTCTGACCTATGCGGCATCCTGCGGCAGCGCCCGTTCGGAGGATATCCGCAGGGAGGATCTGCCACGGGTGCGGGAGGCAATGAGTCGTCTGCAGGCGGTTTCCGTCCGTGATGTGGGAACTGCAGAATACGCCGCCGCCCTCTGGGACGGTCAGCCCCTGCGCCATATGGATCCCGTGCTGATGGGGCCGCTGCAGGGCCGGAAGATCAGGCGGGTGTGGCTGAAGAAGTACCTGCTGGTATATGCCTACGGACACCGCATCCGCACGGACGCGGAGATCGATGCCATCCGCAGCTTTGCCCGCGCCAAGGGGCTGAAGACAGTGGCTGTCGGCGGCTCCCAGTTCTGGTGTGATCTGTACATTCCGGCGTCGCCCATGCGGATGCTGGACTGGTTTGCCAACGCGGATTATGTTGTAACGGATACCTTCCACGGCGTGATTTTCTCAGTCATCCATCGTTGCCGGTTCGCGGCGATCATCCGTCCCTCCAACCGAAACAAGCTGACAAGTCTGCTGGAGGATCTCTCGCTGGAAAAGCGCAGCACGGCGGACATGACGAGACTGGCGGAAATCCTGGAAGCTCCCGTGGACTACGACGCAGTGGATGGCATTCTGACCCGAGAGCGGCAGCGTGCGCAAGATTACCTGAAGGAGCAGCTGTGCGATGTACAAGGAACCCATCAAGCTTGTTGACGATACGCGCCGCTGCTCCGGCTGTGGTGCATGCATGACGGTGTGCGCCCACCAGGCCATCCGGATGGTGGAAGACAGCCGGGGCTGCAAGTATCCGGTGATTGACGATCGTGTCTGCGTGGGCTGCGGCAGATGCAGGCAGGTCTGCAGTTATCATAAACCCGGGACGGCGCGCGCTTCTCAGAAGGCCTATGCGGCTTACGGCATTGATACCGGACTGGTGAAGCGCAGCGCCTCAGGCGGTATGTTTGCCTCCCTGGCGATGAGCTGGCTCCGGGCGGGCGGCTTGATTGCCGGCGCGGTAATGGATGTGGACGACGGTGTGCAGGTGTACCACATTCTTTCCGGCAAGGCGGAGGATGTGAGCCGCATGCAGGGCTCCAAGTACGTGCACAGCGATGCCTGGCGCTGCTACGGTGATGTGCTGGCTATGCTCCGAAGCGGGCGGCAGGTGCTGTTTTCGGGAACGCCGTGCCAGGTAGCGGCTGTGAAGGCGCTTTCAGGTGATCCGGATAACCTGACGACCATCGATCTGATCTGCCACGGCGTCCCGCCGGCAGCGATGCTGGACGATTATGTGAAGCTGCTGGGCAAACGGCTGCATGGCAGGGTGGAGGGACTGTCCTTCCGGGATAAGAGCATCAGCCGGGATTTCTGCGCCCGCATCGATGTGCGGCGCGGTAAAAAGCGGCGCAGCTATTATCTCCGGTCGGGGATATTGTCCTTTTATAAGTACTTCCTGCAGGGCATGACCTACCGCGACAACTGCTATACCTGCCCTTATGCGCGCATGGAGCGCGTATCCGATGTGACTATCGGCGATTACTGGGGCATCGAAAAGCAGCATGGCGAGGACATCCGTGCCGGCCGTATGCCTGAGCGCAAGGACTGGTCCTGCGTACTGGCGAATACCGAAAAGGGACAGCGTCTGCTGGATGCTCATGCAGGGGAGATCGTTACGTATGCTTCCCAGGCGGAATGGATCGCCAGGGAAAATCATCAGCTGCAGCACCCGACGGCAGAGCCCGAGGGACGCAGCGCTCTGATCCGGCGTTACAGGAAAGACGGCTATGCCGGCGTGGAGGCGGACTTTATGCGCCAATGCGGCGGCAAGCTGCGCTATCACTTCCGCCTGTACCGCCAGGTGCGAGAGAACGACAAGGCCCGCAAAACCAATGAAGGATCTGCAACATGAAGATTGAAAGAACCCGCAATGCGGCCAGGAGCATCACCGTTGGGCTGGTGCTGAAGATCTATCAGATGGTTGTGCCCTTCCTGATGCGTACCGCCATGATTCACTTCATGGGTGTGGAGTATCTGGGGCTCAACAGCCTGTTCACATCCATTCTGCACATGCTCAACCTGGCAGAATTGGGCGTGGGCTCAGCGATGGTCTTCAGCATGTATAAGCCCATTGCGGAGGATGACGCGGAACGCATCTGTGCGCTGATGGCGATATACCGCCGTTATTACCGGATAATCGGCCTGGTCATCGGTGCGGCGGGACTCATCCTGACGCCCTTTGTGCCCTATTTGATTTCCGGCGAACTGCCCGATGGGCTGAATGTCTACGTGCTGTATCTGCTCAATCTGGGTGCGACGGTGTTGACCTACTGGCTCTTTGCATACCGCAATTGTCTGCTCCAGGCCCATCAGCGGCTGGATATTGCCAGCAAGATCACATTAATCTCCAGTACGGTACAGTATGCCCTGCAGCTGCTGATCATGGTGACGCTCAAGGATTATTACCTTTACGTGATCGTGTTGCTGCTCAGTACGGTGATGAACAACATCCTCACCGCGGTCATGACGGCCCGGACCTTCCCGCAGTATGTGCCCAAAGGCAAGCTGCCGCCGGAGGAAGTCAGGACGATCAACGGCAAGATCCGCGATCTCTTCTCCGGCAAGATCGGCTATGTGGTGCTCCAGTATGCGGATACCATCGTCATTTCCGCTTTCCTGGGACTGACGGTGCTGGCGGTGTACCAGAATTACTTCTTCATCATCACCGCGGTGCTGGCGTTTATTGACATCGCGATTTCCTCCATCACCGCAGGACTGGGCAACAGTTTCGTGACCGAAACGAAGGAGAAAAACTACCGGGATATGCTCAAGTTCACGTTCCTGTTCCTGTGGGTGACGGGGGTGAGCGCTTGCTGCTTCCTGGGCATGTACCAGCCCTTCATGCAAATTTGGGTCGGCGAGGAGCTGATGCTGGGCTTTGGTATGGTGGTTTGCTTCGCGCTGTACTTCTTCGTGTATACGTTCAATCGTCTGATCGGCGTGTACAAAGATGCGGCGGGCCTGTGGCACCAGGATCGTTTCCGGCCGCTGGTGACAGCCATGGTCAATCTGGGGCTGAACCTGCTGTCCGTGCGTTTCTTCGGGCTGTACGGTGTGCTCCTGTCCACGGTGATCTCCATGGTGTGCGTCGGGCTGCCATGGCAGATGCACATCCTGTTTTCCTCTATGTTTGAGAAAAACATGCTTCGTGGATATTTGCGCCTGGCAGGCAAGTTCCTGCTGGCGGTGCTGCTTTCCGGCGCTTCGGTGGTGATGACCTGCCTGCAGATTCATCTCGGCCCCTGGCTGACGCTGCTGCTGTGCGCACTGGTGAGCGTCATCGTGCCTAACGCGGTGTTCTTCCTGCTGCTGCGCAAGGATGCGCAGTTCCGTCCGGCGGTGCAGTTCCTGGATCGGCTGACGAAGAAGAAGTTCAGGCTGGAAATGCTGCTGTTCCGCACAAAATGAATTGAACGTCCTCCGGAGAGTTCCGGGGGACGCTTTTTGTAAAAGGGGACTGTCCATTTTCGGTGCGATGTGGTATGATAGAGAAAACGATCGACAATTCAGGTTGGAGAGTGATCCGATGAAGGTGTACGGCACTTATTTCCAGAATGATCCGCAGCGCCCGCTGGCATACGGTGAGGTGGAGCTGATCAATCCGCCCCGGCAGCGTCTGCGCGGCGAGCCGGTCCGGGAAGGTGTGCTGGTGTATCCGGTGCTGGTAGGCTTCTGCGGCACGGACAACGAGCTGATGCACATGGGGCGCCAGGGCCTGCTGGGCAAGAAGTTCCCTGCGGGGACAAACCGCCTCATCAACGGCCATGAGGGCGTGGTGTGGGTGCCCAGCCAAAATCGTTTTGCCATCGTGCTCATCCGTGGCGGCGACAGCGTTGATCCCACCCGCTACACGGAGGATGAAACCTACTTCGAGTACGGCTGCGATCAGGCGGACGGCCTGTTCTGCGATCGCATGTACGTCAACCCGGATATGCTCCTGGACATCCCCGACGGCTATGTGCAGGACGGCCGTCTGGCGCTGTCCTTCGCGAAGAAGATGGTTTTCCCGGACCCCTTTGCCTGCATGCTGTTCCAGCTGGAGCGCATGGAGGACCTGGGCAGCGCCCACTGGTTCCGGCAGACGGCGCGCCGCCATCATGTCAGCCTGGAGGAGGCCCGTACCATTGCGGCGGATGAAATCTTCGCTCGCACGGTGGTGTTCGGCCTGGGCACGACGGGCATGTTTGTCGGCGATATCATCCATCAAACCCATCCCGGCGCGAAGCTGCTCTTCGTAGGTCTGGATGAGCCGGACAGCTTCAAGGTGCGTTTTGCCTGCGAGCAGACCGGCGCGGAGTACCTGAAGAACGACTTTGCTTGCGAAAAGGAGCTGGCCGCCGCTATCATCGACCGCTTGGGCGGACGAGCCACCATGTTCATCGGCGCCAGCGGCACGAATGTGGATCACCGTATCGCCTTTGAGCACGGGGTGCTGGGCTGTAACGGCGTCTACAACAGCTTTTCCCTGGGCCCGAAGGTTGCCTATGACTCCATGTCCTTTGGCTTCGAAAACCACCTGATCTTCGGATCCATCAACTTTCGCCAGGATCACATGGAGGCAGCCATTCAGATGCTGTCCCGCAGCCGATATGGCGAGATCGTCGGGCTGATCGAACGGGAGGAGTTCACGGCGGATCCCATTGCGGCCTATGAGCAGCGCATCTTCTGCCCCGGCGCACCGTTGAAAACCGCTGTCATCTGGAACAAGGATTACATAGACATCACCCGCTGAGGAGGAACCTTTATGTCTGTGAAGGTGAGCTACGATCAGGATTGCCGCATGACCATCACCGGTGTGGACTGCGACTGCGGCTGTGAACACCACGCCATTGACAAGGATATTTACATCGGCAAGGATCTGCTGCCCCGCATCCCGGAGTACATCCGCAAGCGCGGTCTGGGCACCAACTGCGTGCTGGTGGCGGACGACAACACCTGGCGCGTTGCCGGCGAGCGGGTCGAAGAGGCGCTGACGGAGTCCGGCTTCACCGTCGTGCCCTGCGTCATCCACCGCGAGGGCGACATGCTGCCCGACGACCTTTCCTGCGGAGAAGTGCTGCTCTCCATCACCCGCGAAACGGAGTTCCTCATCGCGGTGGGATCCGGTACGGTGACCGACACTACCCGCATCAACGCAGAGCGGACGAAGCTGCCTTTCGTGTCCGTGGGCACTGCGCCTTCCATGGACGGCTATGCCTCTGCGGTGGCGCCGCTTTTGCACCGCGGGCTCAAAATTCAGCGCCCCGCCGTCTGCCCGGAGATTATCGTCTGTGACCTGGACGTGCTGGCTACCGCGCCGCTGTCCATGATTGCCTCCGGCGTGGGCGACGTGCTGGGCAAGTACATCGCCAAAGCGGACTGGCAGCTGGGCGAGATCATCAACGGCGAAAGCTGCTGTCCCGTCTGCGTGGAGATGGTCACGGGCGCTGTCAACGTCCTGGTGGACAATGTGGACGAGATTGCTGCGAAGACCGAGAAGGGCATGCGCATCCTCATCGAGGCGCTGCTGCTGGCAGGCGTGACCATCATGATCATCGACAACACCCGCGCAGTCGCTTCCATCGAGCACAACATCGCTCAGTACTGGGAGATGATCATGGTGCAGAAGGGCCTGGAGCCTCCGATGCACGGCGCGTCCGTGGGCGTGTCCACGCTGCTGGTTTGGCCGATGTTCGAGCGCTTCGCCAAGGAGGATTTGTCCAGGCTTGACCTGGAGAATATCAAGTCCCGCCGTATTTCACGCGAGAAGCGCGAGCGCTGGATGCGCCATTCCTATGGTGAGGAGGGTGGCAGCCAGATCATGCGTGAGAATCCCGGCGACTTCCTCACCTGGGAGGAGCAGGAGAGACGCATCCGCACCGCGCAGGCGCGCTTTGACGAGATCAAAGCCGTCATCGCAGCAATGCCGCCGCTGGAGAGGATCAAAGCAGTTATGACCACGCTCCATGCGGAAATGACACCCGGGGAGGAGCATATCCCTGATGACCTGCTGCGCCGTTCCATGCATTGCGGCAAGGACTACCGCACCCGCTATACGCTGTTCAAGCTGATCGACGAGTGCGGACTGCTGGAAGAGTACCTGGCAGACTACCCCTACCCCTTTGAGTGAGGTGAGAACCATGATCGACGCCCATCTGCACCTGTGGGAAAAGCAGAATGGCCGTGTGAACGGCCTGCCCGTGTACGACCTTGGTGGTGGCCGCAGTCAGTTTGGCGACGTGGTACGCCAGATGACGCCTGCCTACATGACCGACGGCGTCAACAGCGTCGAGTGTCTGCTGGCCAACATGGATTTCGCACAGGTCGCTGGCGCGGTGGTGACCCAGGAGTACATCGACGGAAACCAGGATGCATACCTGCGCCGGGTGCGGGCGGAGAACCCCATCCGCATCCGCGTCAGCGCGCTGTATGAGGAGCAGCCCCTGGGTGACATCTCCTGGGCAGACGGCATCAAGATCTGCGCGGGTCGTCTTAGTGATCCCGACCTGACCAAGCTGGAAGACGTGTTCGCCCGGGCTGCGGCGGAGGACAAGTTCATCGGTCTTGACCTGGCCGATGGCGACACGCAGGTAGCATCATTGCAGGAGATGATCCAGCAGTACCCGGAGGTGCGCATGGCCATCGGCCACTTCGGCATGGTGACCCGACCGAACTGGCAGGAGCAGATCAGGCTGGCCCGCCACAAAAACGTCTTTGTGGAGAGCGGCGGCATCACCTGGCTGTTCAACAGCGAGTTCTATCCGTACCCTTCGGCGGTGCGGACGATCCTGGAGGCGCGGGATATCTGCGGTATGGAGAAGCTCATGTGGGGTTCGGATTATCCCCGCACGATGACTGCTATCACCTACCGCATGAGCTGGGACTTCGCCGACAAATCGCCGCTGCTGACGGCAGGGGAGAAGCAGCTCTTCTTTCATGACAATGCGAAAAAGTTCTACCGCTTCCATGACCTTCCGGAGATGCCCTATGTGCATCACATGGCGGAATGAAAAAAGACTCAGGCACTGCCTGAGTCTTTTGCATTACAGGGAAAGAAGCCGGCGGGCGTTGTTGCAGAAGATGTCCTCCTGCTCGGCTACGGTCAGCGGCAGAGCCCGGATGCGCCGGATGCACTCGCCCATGTCATCCCAGGGGCTGTCGGTGCCGAAGAGGATGCGCTGGCTGCCAAAGCTGCGTACCAGCTCGCAGAAGATCTCGTCTGCCAGCATGGGAAGCTCCTCCGGGGCATAGTGGTCGTCGATGGGGGCGATATTACCCAGGCTGTAGGCGGTATCGAGGTGCACGCCGGTATCCAGCAGGAATTCGGGTACCTCATGCCAGTTGCGCCAGCCGCCCATGTGGGCCGCGACCAGCGTAACAGGCCCGGCCTGATCCAGCGCGCGCCGAAGCATGGCGGGGCTGCACTTTTCCACGCCGGGGAAGCCGATATCCGCGCCGCCGTGCATGACGATCATCAGCCCCAGCTCGCCGCAGCGCTCAAGGATGCGCACAAAGCGAGGATTGTCAATGGCGACGTTCTGATACACGGGGTGAATCTTCACACCCTTGAAGCCAAGGGCTTTCGCACGGCCCAACTCCTCGTGCCAGTCGGGCGCATCGGGGTGAATGGCGGCGAAGTAGGTGAGGTTGTCCAGCCCGTCCAAGGCGTGGGAGGTATCGTTCATGGAGGCACATTTCAGCGGATTGGTCGCTACTGGCAGTACCACAGCGTGGTCGATCCCTGCGGACTGCATACGGCGTAGGAGGCCGTCCCGGGTGCCGTCGGAGTGGGAACGGGCATGAGCTTTCTGCTCCAGCTTGCTGACGGCGGCAGCGGCGATTTTGTCAGGAAAGGTGTGGGCATGGAAATCAATGATCATAAGCATTACTCCTTTGTGCATTCAGTTTAGTCCAAGGGGGACGGTCTGTCAATGCGCCAGAGGCAGCTGCAATACGAAAAAGACACAAGCAGAACAATGCATTCGTTGACTTATGAGGGCGAAAAGAGTAAAATATTTGACAAATATACCCCTGAAAAGGAGACTTCCTGTGCTGCTGACTGACTACCTTGAGCGGAATGCCCGGCTTTTTGGGATGGAGACTGCTCTTGTTGAGATTAACCCTTCTGAAGAACGCGATCAGGCGACTACCTGGCGCGACATGAACCTGATCGAAAGCGCCAACCCCGACGCGCCCTACCGCCGCGAGATGTCCTGGGCGGAATTTGACCGCCGGGCCAACAAGTTTGCCAATCTGCTGCTCAGCCGCGGCGTGGAGAAGGGCACCAAGGTCGCCATTCTGCTGATGAACTGCCTGGAGTGGCTGCCTATTTATTTCGGCATCCTCAAGGCGGGCTGTATCGCGGTGCCGATGAACTTCCGCTACTCCTCCGAGGAAATCAAGTACTGCCTTGATCTGGCGGATGTGGATGTCCTGGTGTTCGGCCCGGAATTCGTCAGCCGCATGGACGCGATTGCGGATGAGATCAAGCTGCACTTCACCTTCTACGTGGGCAAGAATGGCCCCGTGTACACGGAGGACTGCATCCGCCTGATGGGCTTCTGCTCCACCAGCGCGCCGCCCGTGGCCCTGACTGAAAAGGATCATGCCGCGATCTATTTCTCCTCCGGCACCACCGGTTTCCCCAAGGCCATCCTGCACAACCACCGCGCCCTGGCATATTCCTGCGAGGTGGAGCAGGCCCATCACGGTCAGCAGCGGGAGGATGTGTTCCTCTGCATCCCGCCGCTGTACCATACCGGCGCCAAGATGCACTGGTTCGGCAGCCTGCTGTCCGGCAGCAAGGCGGTACTTCTGCGCGGCGTGAAGCCGGAATGGATCCTCCGCGCGGTGACCGAGGAGCGCTGCTCCATCGTGTGGCTGCTGGTGCCGTGGGCCCAGGATCTGCTGGACGCCATCGATGCAGGCCGCGTCAACCTGGACGATTATTACCTTGACCAGTGGCGTCTGATGCACATCGGCGCACAGCCTGTGCCGCCCAGCCTTGTCAGCCGCTGGCTGAAGGTCTTTCCGCATCACCAGTACGATACCAACTACGGCCTGTCCGAGTCCATCGGTCCCGGCTGTGTGCACCTGGGCGTGGAGAACGTCCACAAGGTGGGCGCTATCGGCAAGCCCGGCTACAAGTGGGAGGCCAAGATCGTCGCTGGCGACGGCAGCGAGGTCAAGCAGGGCGAGGTGGGCGAGCTGATCGTCCGCGGCGACGGCGTGATGCTTTGCTACTACAAAAACCCGGAAGCCAGCGCGGAGGTCCTCAAGGACGGCTGGCTCTACACCGGCGATATGGCCATGATGGACGAGAATGGCTTCATCTACCTTGTGGACCGCAAGAAGGACGTGGTCATCTCCGGCGGCGAGAACCTCTATCCCGTGGAGATCGAGAACTTCATGCGCCGCTTCGACAAGATCAAGGACGTGGCAGTCATCGGCCTGCCCCATCCGCGTCTGGGCGAGATTGCTGCGGCGATCGTCGAGATCAAGGAAGACATGGAATGCACCGAGGAGGAGATCAACCTTTTCTGCGAGGGCATGCCCCGTTACAAGCGGCCCCGCAAGGTCATCTTCGACAAGGTGCCCCGCAACCCCACCGGCAAGATCGAAAAGCCCGTGCTGCGCGAGAAGTACTGCAAGGGCCGCCTGGTGGAAGCCCAGATCACTGGCTAAGCGCCCCGCAGAGGCCTGATATCTGCAAATGTAGTTGATCACAGGATGCGTCCTGTTATCATGTAGTCCCTGTAGAAATGGTTTCCCAGTGACCCAGTAGAATGGAAGAATTGTAGGAGGTATCCCATGGATCTGTTCATCAAGCTTGGTATGCTCGTCGTGTTTTTTGGCGTGACCATCGCCATAGGCCTTTACTGCCGCAGACACTCTACGGACGTCAATGGCTTTGTCCTTGGCGGCCGCAGCGTGGGCCCGTGGCTGACGGCCTTTGCGTATGGCACGTCTTACTTTTCTGCTGTGGTGTTTGTGGGCTATGCTGGCCAGTTTGGCTGGAAGTACGGCATCGCTGCGACCTGGGCCGGCATCGGCAATGCGCTGCTGGGCTCGCTGCTGGCATGGGCTGTGCTGGGCCGCCGTACCCGCGTCATGACCCAGCATCTGGACAGCGCCACCATGCCCCAGTTCTTCGAGGCCCGCTTTAACTCCAAGGCGCTGAAGCTGGCGGCCTCGGCCATCATCTTCATCTTCCTGATCCCCTATACCGCATCGCTGTACAACGGCCTCAGCCGCCTGTTCGGCATGGCCTTTGATATCGACTACTCCATCTGCGTCATCGTCATGGCGGTGCTGACGGCGATCTACGTCATCGCGGGCGGCTACATGGCGACGGCCATCAACGATTTCATCCAGGGCATCATCATGATCGGCGGCATCGTGGCGGTCATCGCGGCGGTGCTCAAGGGCCAGGGCGGCTTCCTGGAGGCGCTGGACAAGCTGGGTCAGGTAAGCGACCCTGCCACGTCCACCACGCCCGGTGTGTTCGCGTCCTTCTTCGGCCCCGACCCGGCTAACCTGGTGGGTGTGGTCATCCTGACCAGCCTGGGCACCTGGGGCCTGCCCCAGATGGTGCAGAAGTTCTACGCCATCAAGTCCGAGCAGGCCATCAACAAGGGCATGATCATCTCCACCATCTTCGCGGCGGTGGTCGCGGGCGGCTGCTACTTCCTGGGCGGCTTCGGCCGGCTCTTCGACGTCGACGTTGCCAACCAGGGCTTTGACGCCGTCATCCCCACCATGATCTCCGGTCTGCCCACGGTGCTGATCGCGGTCGTGATCGTGCTGGTGCTGGCGGCCTCCATGTCCACGCTGTCGTCCCTCGTGCTGACCTCCTCTTCCACCCTGACGCTGGACTTCATCAAGGGTACCCTCGTCAAGAAGATGGACGAGAAGAAGCAGCTGCTGGTGATGCGCGCGCTGATCGTGGTGTTCATCGCCATCTCCGTTGTCCTGGCGATCCTGCAGTACAAGTCGAGCGTCACCTTCATCGCTCAGCTGATGGGCGTGAGCTAGGGTGCGCTGGCAGGCGCGTTCCTCGCGCCGTTCCTCTTCGGCCTGTACTGGAAGAAGGCGACCAAGGCCTCCGTGTGGTGCTCCTTTGGCTTCTCCACCGTGGTGATGCTGGCGAACATCTTCGCCAAGCCTTTGTTCCCGGCGATCCTGCAGAGCCCCATCAATGCGGGCGCGTTCTGCATGATCGCTGGCCTGATCATCGTCCCGGTCGTCAGCCTGATCACCCCCAAGATGGACAAGGCGTACGTCGACCAGGTCTTCTCCTGCTATGACCGCCAGGTGACCGTGAATGTCACGGATTCCATCGGCGACAACAAGTAATATTCCTTGAAGGAGGATTTCTCCATGAAAACCCTGATGCTGGGCAACGAAGCTGTTGCCCGCGGACTTTATGAAGCCGGCTGTGCCTTCGTGTCCAGCTACCCTGGCACGCCTTCCACCGAGATCACCGAGGCGATCGCCAAGTACAAGGAGGTCTACGCCGAGTGGGCCCCCAACGAGAAGGTGGCCATGGAGTCCGCCTTTGGCGCGTCTCTGGCAGGCAAGCGCAGCTTCTGCGGCATGAAGCACGTCGGCCTGAACGTGGCGGCGGACCCGCTGTTCACCATCAGCTACACGGGCGTGAATGCCGGTATGGTCATCGGCGTGGCCGACGACGCGGGCATGCACTCCTCCCAGAATGAGCAGGACTCCCGCCATTATGCCCGCGCGGCGAAGATCCCCATGCTGGAGCCTGCGGATTCCGCCGAGGCCATCGCCTTCGCAAAGCTGGCCTACGAGCTGTCCGAGAAGTTCGACACCCCCGTGCTGCTGAAGATGTGCACCCGTGTATCTCACAGCCAGAGCGTCGTCGAGCCCGGCGAGCGCGTCGAATACGTCAAGGAATACGTGAAGAATCCTGCCAAGTACATCATGATGCCCGGCAACGCCAAGAAGCGTCACCCCGTGGTGGAGGCGCGCACCCAGGCGCTGATCGAGTGGGCCGAAACCTGCGAGATCAACCGCGTTGAGGCTGGCAAGGATCATTCCCGCGGCATCATCACTTCCTCCACGGCGTACCAGTACGTCAAGGAGGTCTGCGGCGACAAGTATCCGGTGATGAAGCTGGGCATGATTTGGCCGATGCCGGAGAAGAAGATCCGCGACTTTGCAGCCTCCGTGGACGAGCTGATCGTGGTCGAGGAGCTGGACAGCTTCATCGAGGCCCACTGCTGTGACATGGGCCTTGCCGTCAAGGGCAAGGAGATCTTCCCCTGCATTGACGAATTCAGCCAGAATCTGGTGGCGGAGAAGCTGGGCGAAAACGCGCCCTGCGCGGGCTGCAAGGTAGGGGATGTGATTCCCGCCCG
>JAFXFR010000194.1 GCA_017513475.1 Clostridia bacterium | reverse complement strand
TTAGCCCTGCTTCTGCTTGTGCTTGGGATTCTCGCAGATCACCATGACCTTGCCCTTGCGGCGGATGATCTTGCACTTCTCGCAGATGGGCTTCACGGACGGACGAACCTTCATGCTCTGTTACCTCCTGTTGTAGAGTCTGAGCGGGTGCGGCGGATGCCTACCCGGATTCTTCATACATTGGGACTATAACAGTCCAACAATTATTATACACCAGATGTGCCAAACCGTCAAGGGGAAATCCATGACAATTTGTTCCGCGCACCGAGATTTTTACGATTGTCCCTGTTATCAGGACTTGCTGCGCCAGGTGATACGGCCACGGGTGAGGTCGTAGGGGCTCAGCTCGATGGTGACCTTGTCGCCCTCGTAGATGCGAATGAAGTTCATGCGCATCTTGCCGGAGATGACAGCGGTAACCTGATAGCCATTGGGCAGCTCAACCTTGAACATAGCGTTCGGAAGGGCTTCAATGACCTTGCCTTCCATTTCGATGACGTCGCTCTTGGACATTTTCAGTCCTCCTTACTTGTCGTCGTCCACGTCGGTGGACGGATTGCTGATTTCCAAGCCATTCTCGCGCAGATAACGGCGCAGATCACTGTCCTGCAGGTGCTTGTTGGGAAGCGTGCTTCCGTCAACATTCACCACAATGGGCTTGGGGCGAAGATGCTTGACCTTTTTCTTCTTGGGATGATCGATCTTCCGCGTCAGGCCGTCTGCCATGAGCACGAAGTCTTCGTCGATCACCTCAAGCACGATGAAATACCGCCCCTCATCGCGGCCCTGGGTGGAAAGCACCACCCGGCCGGGGATCATCGTCAGCCTATCCATTATTTCACGTCCTCCCACTTGAAGCCAGGGTAGGACAGAATTTCGGGAAGGCCTTCCTCGTTGATGACGAGGGTGTGCTCATAGTGGCTGCAGAGGCTCCGGTCGCGGGTGCGATAGCACCACTGATCGGGATCGCAGGTAACACGCCAGTCGCCGGCGGAGATCATCGGCTCCACCGCAATGGTCATGCCCGCGCGCAGGCGCAGGCCCTTGCCGGGAACGCCGTAGTTGTACACCGGCGGATCCTCGTGCATTTCGCGGCCAATACCGTGACCGGTCAGGTCGCGGATGACGCCGCAGCCATTGCTTTCGGCATATTCCTGACAGGCATGGCCCACATCGCCCAGGCGGTTGCCGGCGACGCACTGACGGGCAGCGCGCCAGAAGCACTCCTCAGTGATGTCGATCAGCCGCTGTGCTTCGGGAGATATCTCCCCCACACCGGCGGTAAATGCGCTGTCGGACTGCCAGCCGTCCAAGATCACACCACAGTCAACGGAGATGATCTGGCCAGCCTTGAGCACCTGCTTCTTATTGGGAATCCCATGCACCACCGCATCGTCCACGGACGTGCAGAGGGTGGCAGGATAGCCCTGATACCCCTTAAAGGACGGGATCGCGCCCGCCTTGCGGATGAGGGACTCAGCATAAGCATCCAGGTCGTAGGTTGTCACGCCGGGCTTGATCTCAGCGCGAAGCTTCTGATGGACCTCATAGAGCAACGCGCCTGCCGTACGCATCTTCGCGATCTGGTCTGAATTCTTCAAACTGATCATCGCTATCAGCCCTTCACGACAGTCAGGATGGACTCGAAGATCGTGTCCATGTCCTGCGCGCCGTCGATGACCTTGAGGTTGCCCTTCTTCTGGTAGTAATCCACCAGGGGAGCGGTCTGCTCATGGTACACATTCAGGCGGTTGAGGACGGTCTCAGCGCTGTCATCCTTGCGCTGGATGAGGGTTTCGCCGCACTTTGCGCACTTGGTCTCGCCGTTCAGGTGGTCCACATGATAGGTGGCGCCACAGGCCAGACATACGCGACGGCCGCTCAAGCGGTTGATGAGCACCTCGTCAGCTACGTCCAGGTCGACCACAACGTCGATCTTGGCGATGGTATCAAGGGCCTCAGCCTGGGGGACCGTGCGGGGGAAGCCGTCCAGGATGTAGCCGTTCTGGCAGTCATCCATGGCCAAGCGCTCACGGACGATGTCAATGATGACCTCGTCGGGCACCAGCTTGCCGGCCTCAACATACTGCTTCGCCTTCAGGCCAGTGGGAGTTTCCTCCTTCATGGCGCGGCGGAGAATATCGCCGGTAGAAATCTGGGGAATGTTCAGCGCGTCGCAGATGCGCTGCGCCTGGGTGCCCTTACCGGCGCCGGGAGGGCCAAGAAAGATCACATTCATGATGATGCTCCTTCCTGCAAAAGGTCGCTTGTTAGCTTATGTCGTCATGGATTCATGTATGCACAGCGCAATTCTTCAAAAAACGCCATGCACCGAAGAAGCGGACTTACGACGGTGCATGGCACTTTTGATTACATGAAACCGTTGTCCTTGTCGCTCTCGATGCCACGGACAGCCATCTCGCCCTTGATCGTGCGCATGGTCTCCAGGGAGACGGACACAGCGATCAGCATGGAGGAAGCCGCGAAGGGCACCTGCAGGCTCAGGCCGGACAGCATCAGCGTGGGAATCGCAGCCAGCACAGCCAGGAACAGCGCCGCAAACAGGTTGAGGCGGTTGGTGGTGCGCTGCAGGTAGGACGCAATATCCTTACCACGGCGGCCGGGGATGGTCGCGCCCTGCTGCTGCAGCTGCTCAGCCTGCTTCTTGGCATCAAAGGAGATGCTGGAGTAGAAGAAGGTGAACGCGAAGATCAGCAGCGCGGACAGGATCAGGTGCAGCCAGGTGCCGTTGACCAGGTTAGCCTCACACCACTTGGTGAAGCCGCTGTTGGGGGCAACCAGAGCACCGATGGTGCCGGGGAAGGACAGGAAGCTGTACGCGAAAATCAGAGGCATAACGCCCACAGCAACGACCTTCAGGGTCAGGTGGGTGTTCTGGCCACCGTACACGCGACGGCCCTTGACCTGCTTGGCGATCTGCAGCGGGATGCGGCGCTCGCCCAGGTCGATGAAGGTAACGACGAAGGTCAGCACAACCAGCAGGGCCAGGATCGCGAAGGCGCCCAGGAAGGCGGTCACGGTGTTAGCCACGCGGAAGTGGTTGACGATGCCGTTGAACAGGTTGGACACAATACCGGCGAAGATCAGCAGGGAGATACCGTTGCCGATGCCCTTCTCGGTGATGCGCTCGCCGATCCACATGGCCAGGGCAGTACCGCCAGCCATGGAAACGCCGATAAGCACATTGGCCCAAATGCCGTACTTGGCAGTGTTAGCATAGCCCATGCCATTGGACAGGCCAATAGCCTGGATCAGAGCCAGACCGATGGTGACGTAGCGGGAGATACGGTTGATCTTCTCGCGGCCACCCTCCTCCTGCTGCATACGCTCCAGCACGGGAAGCGCAATGCACAGGAGCTGCATGATGATGGAGGCGTTGATGTAGGGGGAAATGCCCATGGCCATAATGGTCATCTGGGACATGTAGCCACCGGTCAACATGTTCATCATGTCAAGCAGGCCATTGCTCTGGTTAGCCGCCAGGTCAGCCTGCACCTTGGCCAGGTTGATACCGGGCGCAGGGATGCAGCCAACCAGACGGAACAGAATCAGCATCAGGAAGGTATAAACGATCTTCTTGCGCAGGTCTTCGATCTTCCACAGCTTGCGGATGTACTCAAGCATGTCAGATCACCTCGCAGGTGCCGCCAACGGCTTCAATCTTCTCCTTCGCAGAAGCGGTGAACTTAGCCGCCTTCACGGTCAGCTTCTTGGTCAGTTCGCCGTTGCCCAGGACCTTCAGGCCATCCTTGGACGCGTGGATCATGCCGCAGTCGATCAGGATCTCCTCGGTGACGACAGCGCCGTCCTCGAAGACTTCCAGAGCCTCGACATTGATGCACTCGTATTCAGTGCCAAAGATGTTGGTGAAGCCCTTCTTGGGCACACGACGGTACAGGGGCATCTGGCCGCCCTCGAAGCCGGGGCGCTTGCCGCCGCCGGAGCGAGCCTTGGCACCCTTGTGACCCTTACCAGCAGTCTTACCCAGACCGGAGCCAACGCCGCGGCCAAGACGCTTGGCGGCGGTGGTGGAACCCTCGGCGGGATGCAGCTCGTGCAGTTTCATTCGGGGTTTCCTCCTTATTATTCGTTGACTTCTTCAACCTTCACCATGTGCTTCACGGCGAAGATCTGGCCGCGGATGGCGGCGTTGTCGGGCTTTTCGACGGTCTGGCCAACCTTGTGGAGGCCCAGAGCGGCGACGGTCGCCTTATGCTTGGGCAGAGAGGCGATGGGAGACTTGATCAGAGTAACCTTCAGCATTTCTCTCTACCTCCTTAGCCCAGGATCTCTTCCACGGTCTTGCCGCGCATCTTGGCGACTTCCTCAGCGCTGCGCAGCTGCTTGAGGGCCTCGATGGTGGCCTTGACCATGTTGATGGGGTTGTTGGTGCCGAAGGACTTGGTACGGATGTCCTTCACGCCAGCCAGCTCCAGCACCGCACGGGCAGCGCCGCCGGCGATCACGCCGGTACCTTCGGGAGCGGGCAGCAGCACCGCCTTCGCGGTGGAGAAGTAGCCCACAGAATCATGGGGGATGGT
>JAFXFR010000193.1 GCA_017513475.1 Clostridia bacterium | reverse complement strand
GTCTATCGGGACTCTGTTCATCCTTTGTAACCCGTTCACCGATCAACATAAAGAAAGAGGTATACGAACATGTCTGTCAAAATTCTCAACGCCGGTTCCCTCCCCAACATCCCCTGGCAGGACAAGCCTGCTGACCTCAAAACTGCCGCCCCCGTGTGGCGCTACACCGGCAACCCCGTCATGGGCCGTAACCCCGTGCCGGAGATCGCCCGCATCTTCAACTCTGCCGTCGTGCCGTGGGAAGATGGCTACATCGCGGTGCTGCGCGGCGAACAGGTCAACGGCGTGCCCCATGTGTACCTGGGCCACTCCAAGGACGGCATCCATTGGGACGTGGAGCGCAACAAGGTGCCCTTCGTGGATGAGAACGGCAACCCCAAGATGCCCCACTACGCCTACGATCCCCGTCTGGTGAAGGTGGACGACACCTACTACATCATCTGGTGCACCGACTTCTTCGGCGCGTCCATCGGCATGGCCAAGACGAAGGATTTCAAGACCTTCACCCGCATCGAGAACCCCTTCATCCCCTTCAACCGCAACGCCGTTCTCTTCCCCCGCAAGATCAACGGCATGTACAAGATGATGTCCCGCCCCTCTGACTCCGGCCACACCCCCTTCGGCGACATCTTCGTGTCCGAGTCTCCTGACATGGAGTACTGGGGACATCACCGCCACGTGATGGGCCGCGGCTCCAAGTGGTGGGAGTCCGTCAAGATCGGCTCCGGCGCGGCTCCCATTGAGACCAGCGAGGGCTGGCTGCTGTTCTACCACGGCGTGGCCACCACCTGCAACGGCTTCGTGTACTCCATGGGCGGCGCGATCCTGGACATCAACGAGCCCAGCAAGGTGCTCTACCGCTGCGAGAACCATCTGCTGACCCCCGAAGAGCCCTACGAGACCACTGGCTTCGTGCCCAACGTTGTGTTCCCCTGCGCCACCCTGCAGGATCCCGACACCGGCCGCATTGCCATCTACTACGGCGCTGCTGACACCAACGTCGGCCTGGCCTTCACCAACGTGGACGAGATCGTCACCTACATCAAGGAGCACTCCGACCTCCAGTGGGGCGATGATATCCCGGACGTGGATTATTGATCCTACAAAGCAAATAAGGGTGCCCGAAGGGGTGGAGGGGGCGATCGGAAAGCCCCCGCCTCGCGCCCGCAGGCGCGAAACCCTCGTGCTGCCATCCAAACAGGCAGGGAAGCTCCGGCATCCCTGCCTATTCAACAATAAAGGAGACATTGCCATGAAGTCTCGCAGCTTCGCCTCCCTGATGGAGGCCTACGAGCGCGTCATTTCCCGCCCGAATCCAGTCAATGAGCGCTTCTACAACGGCCTGTTCACCCGCTATGAAAACCCCGTGCTGACCCGTCAGCACATCCCGCCCTTCTGGATGTACGACGCGGACCCCGCCGCCAATCCCTACATGATGCAGCGCCTGCCGGTGAACGCCACCTTCAATTCCGGTGCGATCAAGGTGAACGGCAAGTACTGCCTGGTCGTCCGCGTGGAGGGCCAGGACCGCAAGTCCTTTTTCGCCGTGGCGGAATCCGACAAGCCCACCGAGGGCTTCCGCTTCCGCGATTACCCCATCCTCCTGCCCGACACCTGCGCTGAGGAAGTGAACGTTTACGACATGCGCCTCACCCAGCACGAGGACGGCTGGATCTACGGCGTGTTCTGCTCCGAGAGCAAGGATACCACCAGCAATGATCTGTCCGCCGCTGTGGCAGCGGCGGGCATTGTCCGCACGAAGGACCTCGAAACCTGGGAGCGTCTGCCCAATTTGAAGACCCTGCGCAGCCCCCAGCAGCGCAATGTGGTGCTGCATCCGGAGTTCGTGGAGGGCAAGTATGCCTTCTACACCCGCCCGATGGATGATTTCATCGAGACCGGCAGCGGCGGCGGCATTGGCTTCGGCCTGTGCGAGGACATCACCAATGCGGTGATCGACGAGGAGAAGATCATCTCCGCCCGCAAGTACCACACCATCACCGAAAGCAAGAACGGCGCGGGCGCGACGCCCATCAAGTGCGACAAGGGCTGGATCCACATCGCCCACGGCGTGCGCAACACTGCCGCCGGTCTGCGCTATGTGCTCTACGCCTTCATGACCAGCCTGGAAGACCCGGCGAAGGTCATCGGCGAGCCTTCCGGCATGCTGCTGGGCCCGCTGGGCCACGAGCGCATCGGCGATGTGTCCAACGTGGTGTTCACCAACGGCGCCATCGCGGATGACGACGGCAAGGTGTACATCTACTACGCCTCCTCCGACACCCGCCTGCACGTCGCCGAGACCGACGTCGGCCGCCTGTGCGACTATCTGCTGAACACCCCCGCGGATCCCCTGCGCACGGTGGACTGCGTGAAGCAGCGGTGCGAGCTGATCCGCAAGAACCTCGAGTACCTCAAGAAATAAGGGGGCGAGTGTATGTTCAAGGTATCGCCGCTTTTCGGCGACCACGCCATCCTGCCCATCGGCAAGGAGCTGCGCATCTTCGGCACGGCGGACGAGGGCGAAGTCATCCGCGCGACGCTGACCCAGGAGGACGGCACCGTCACCGGACAGGGCATGTCCGCCGCGAAGGACGGCCGCTTCCTCATCCACCTGCCGGCCCAGACGCTGGGCGCAGGTCCGCTGACCCTCACCCTGACCTCCGACGCCATGACCTGGACGGCTTCCGACCTGGTCACCGGCTACCTGTTCATGGCGGGCGGCCAGAGCAACATGGAGTGGGGCCTGTGGAACGCCAAGGGCGGGCAGGAGGTCATCAAGACCCATGACGACCCCAACCTGCGCTACTTTAGCGTCCCCCGCGTGTCCGTGCTGGACGAGGCTGGCCTGGCTGCCCATGACGCGGCCCACTGGCAGAAAATCGAGCCCCATGTCGGCGGCGACATGAGCGCGGTGGCCTACTTCTTCGCCCGGGAACTGCGCGCGAAGATCGGCTTCCCGGTGGGCATCGTCGGGTGCAACTGGGGCGGCACGTCCATCCTGTCCTGGATGGATGATGTGGCCCTGAACCGCAGCGGCCCTGCGATGAAGGCCGCCGAGGACTACGAAAGCAAGTACGGCGAGATCCCGCTGGACGAGTGGCAGCGCAAGCAGGACGCCTTCCAGCACGACATGGATGTGTGGAACGGCAAGGTCGCCAAAATCAAGGAGACCAACCCCGGCATCGAGTGGGCGGAGATCGAGAAGCAGGCGGGCGTGTGCCCCTGGAATCCGCCGCCCGGCCCCGGATCGCCCTATCGTCCCGGCCAGCTTCACCGTACGATGGTGGACAAGATCGTCCCCATGGCGCTCAGCGGCATTCTGTTCTATCAGGGTGAGAGCGACGTGGAGCGCGCCGAGGTGTACGGCGATCTGCTGATCACCCTCGTCACCCGCTGGCGCGAGCTCTTTGGCGATGCAGAGCTGCCCTTCTACAACGTGCAGCTGCCCATGCACATCGACGCGGGCGCCAAGGATGACCACCGCTGGGCGATCCTTCGCCAGCAGCAGGAGAAGGCCTGGCATGCTCTGCGTGAAAGCCATCTGGCGGTACTGCTGGACGGCGGCGAGTACGGCAACATCCATCCGGTGGACAAACTGACCCCCGGCACCCGCCTGGCACAGCTGTTCATGGAGGAATTCACCTCCCGTCAGCCGTCCCAGCCCTGGGCAATGCGCAAGGTCACCTGCGGCAATGTGCTCACGGTGGAGCTGACTCATCCGGTGAAGACCATCGCAGGCGAGGCCGATCTGTTTGAAATCGCCGGGGAGGACGGCGTGTACGTCCCGGCCAGGGCTGAGCTGGACTGGAATAAGATCCACCTCACCGCTGAGGGGGTGGCCCATCCCGTCAAGGTGCGGTATGCCTGGGTGAACTACGCCAAGGTGCATGTGTTCACAGCCCATGCGCCCTACCTGCCCCTGGCTCCCTTCGTGATGGAAGACTGAATATGAAAATCCCCCGGAGCGATCATGCTCCGGGGGATGATTTGCTGTATCAGCCCTGCAGCGGCTTATCCTCCCGCTGGCTGAACTGCCTGAGGATTCCCATGACGATGAAAACCGCCATCACCAGAGACAGGACGTCGGCTACCGGCTGTGCGGCTGCTACCGCGTAGGGGACATTGGCCTCTGCCAGGGGCAGCACGCGCGGGAGCGTCACCAGCGCTGGGATCAGGAACAAGCCCTGACGCGAGGCGGACAGCAGTGTCGCCCGGCCGCCATAGCCGATGGACTGGGTATACATGTTGCCCATCACGATGAAGCCCCACAGGGGGATGGTCGTCAGGTGCATACGCAGGGCGACCGTGCCGATTCGTACGACTTCCGCATCGTCTGCACGGAAGGCGGTGACGATGGGCTCGGCGAATATGAAGGCAATGACGCCCAGCACCAGCAGGATCACCGTCGTGACCTTCACCGAGAACCAGAATGCCTTGCGCACGCGGCTATACTGGCCTGCGCCGTAGTTGAAGCCGCACACCGGCTGGAAGCCCTGACCAAAGCCGATCACCGAGGAGTTGATGAACATCACAAACCGGCTGGTGATGGAGATGGCGGAGATGGCCGCATCCTGCAGGGAGAGAACCACGCAGGCCTTCACCGTGTTGTTCAGGAGGATGTTGGCAATGCTGGCGATGCCCTGGCGGCCCAGGGAGGGCGCGCCGATGTAGAGGATCTTCGCCAGGAGTTTGCCGGTGGGGCGGAAGTACCGGGGGTGGATGGAGATGGTGTCCCGGCGGAGATTGCACTGCATCAGCAAAATGCAGAAGCTCACAAACTGGGAAAGCGCCGTGGCGACGGCTGCACCTGCCGTGCCCATCCCCAAGCCGAAGGGCAGCGTCAGGAAGCCAAGAATCTTCGTACCGGGTTCAAAGATGAAGATCGGATCCAGGATCATGTTGAGAATGCCGCCTGCGGTGATGCCCACCATGCCGTAGGTCGCCAGGCCCTGGAAGCGCAGGTGATTGTTCATCACGAAGGAGCACATGACGAAGGGTGCGGCGTAGAAGATGTAGGAGGCATACGCCATGGCGTGGGGCGCGATGGTTTCGGTTGCGCCGAGGAAGCCGACGATGGGCTCGATGAACACATTGCCCAGGATGAGGAAGACCACGCCCATGATCAGCGCGGTGAAGAATCCCACGTTGGCCAGCGTGCGGGCTTCGTCCTGCTTGCCGGAGCCCAGCGCCTGGCTCAGCGGCGCGCCGGAGCCCATGCCGATGGTGAAGGATACCGCCTGAATGATGCCCATCACCGAGAACACCACGCCTACTGCGCCGGATGCAGCGGTACTGATCTGGCTGACAAAATAGGTGTCCGCCATGTTGTAGATGCTGGTGATCAGCATGGAGATGATGGTGGGGATAGCCAGCCTGGGGATGATACGGGAAACCGGTGCGCTCAGCATCATCTTCGCGCGCTCGGCAGAGGACATTTTCATGGGGTCACGACCTTTCTGGGGAACTCCCTCGTGAGGAAGGCGCTTGCGCGGGGCTGATCAAAACAGCAGCAGAACGCCCTGCGCCGCAGCCACTGCCAGGCAGGCGCCGATGGCCACCGACAGCAGCGACATGCCTCGCCAGGCCATTGCCACAGCCACAACAAGCCCTGCGATGGCTGTGCGGATATCCCCGGTGGAGGTGAGGATGCCGGGGATGGTCATCGCAGCCAGCACTGCGTAGGGCACATAATGCAGGAAGGAACGGATGAAGACGGACTTGATCTCCTTTCGGAAGACTGTCAGAGGCAGCATGCGGATCAGGTAGGTCACGCCTGCCATCACGGCGAGGTACAACAGGTAAGTTGGCCAACTCATGCAGCGTTCCTCCCTTCATCCTGGATGGGGAAGAGGATCGCGCCCAGCGTTGCCGCAACGACGGCGCAGATGATCACCACAAAGCCGCCGGAAACCCCCTTGAGCATCGGCGCATAGCTGAACAGCAGGCTGATGGCGATGGCGATCAGCACCACCGCGCGCACAGGTTTCTCTTTGCGGGCCGGGGGCAGGATGATGG
Source organism: Clostridia bacterium (assembly GCA_017513475.1). Taxonomy (GTDB): domain Bacteria; phylum Bacillota; class Clostridia; order Christensenellales; family Aristaeellaceae; genus UBA11524. Next base: position 6,712 of record JAFXFR010000193.1, on the reverse strand, counting down.
CCAGGAACATGCCGTAGATGGCGATGCCCAGCGCATTGCTCACGAAGGCCGGCAGGATCGCGCCTGCAGCCGCCCCCAGCAGCGTCCCCAGGGACCAGCCGATATAGGGCATCAGCATCAGGCCGTAGAGGTAGTGGTGATGCAGCTTCTCGGGCTGAGCGGAAGCTACGGCGAAGATCTCGTCCGTGTTGGCGAAGGAGAAAAACATCCTTCGGGGGGTATTCATCGTGGGGCCGAGCTTCTGGCCCAGGCTGAGGCCCATCAGCGCGTAACGCAGGTTGATGATGAACTGGGTCAGGGCCATTTCGATCAGCGAAGAACCGGCCAGCATCACCTGGAGTCCGGCCAGCTGACCGGCGCTGGTCAGGTTGGTCATGGAGATCAGCAGTGCCTGCAGCACGGACAGCCCGCCGCTGGTACACTGCGTACCAAATGCGAAGGACACGCTCAGATAACCCAGTCCGATGGGCAATCCGTGCTTGACACCTTTGAGGAAGAGCTTGTTCATGAGGAAGGTCGCCTCGGTTTCGTTGGTTTAACGGCGGATGATCCCCGCCATGGTGGCGATATCCTCGGTGATCATCCGTACCTTGGACTTCTCGATCAGCAGATTTCCGCCGGTCACAATATAGGAGGGAATCACGCGGATACTGCCGTGACAATAGGTGCTCGCGCGCAGCTTGTAGGTGGCGCCGGAGGGAATGACATTCTTCCCGGTGGATTTCCGGACGATCATGTTGACTATTTTCTTTGCCACGTCGCCGCAAAGCATGATGACCTGCACATTCGGGAACAGGGCCAGTTCGGCCGCCAGCCAGGGGAGACTCTCATCGATGCGCTCCTTCCCGATGGCGTAGGCGGTCTTGGGCGTCTTGACGGCGTTGGTGATGTACACGCCCATGCCAAGAATGTCCTGGATGGACTGCACCTCCAGCCCGCTCTGCCGGAACAGGGGAATGGTGGTGGACAGGTATTCGCCGCCGCTTTCGCCGTAGAAATCCTGGGCAGGATCGGCGGGGACGACCTCGTTGATCATGATGGCGCGGACGGAGGCCGGATCGACTTCAACATCGTTGAGACGGATGTGCGGGATCTGCCCCAATTGCCTCTGCAGTTCCTGCTTGATGTTCATGATGGACTCCTTTATGCAAAACGCTCCACGCCGTCTGCCGTGACCACCGCATACCACAGCGGGGGACGCTTGACGGGCGCGTCGCCGATGGTGATGGCGGCGCGGATGGCAGCTTCGGCCTTGGCGGCGTCGGCCTCATTGCGGGCGTAGAGGGTGCACAGGGTGGTATCAGCGGTGACGCGGTCGCCTATGCGCACGGGCAGGATGTAGCCCACGGCGTAGTCGATCACGTCGGTTTTCTGCACGCGGCCGGCGCCCATGGCCTGGGCGGCATAGCCCAGGGCTTCGGTGTCCATGGCGGCGATATAGCCTTCGCGGCCCACCTTGATCTCTTTGATCAGCGCGGGCTGGGGGAGTTTCGTGACGTCGCTGACGCAGTCCGGGTTGCCGCCCTGGGCTGCGATCATGGCCTTCAGACGGCTCAGGCCGGAGCCGGTGCGCAGCGCGGAAAGCAGCATTTCGCACGCGTGCGTGATGCTTTCGGCGCGCTTGCCCAGCACCAGCATGTGGCTGCCCAGCAGCAGCGCGACCTCCAGCAGGTCGCCCTTGGTCCTGCCGGAGAGCACCTCGATGGCTTCCTTGACCTCCAGCGCATTGCCCACATGGGTGCCCAGAGGCTGGTTCATGCCGGTGACGATGGCTCGCACGGGCTTGCCGGAGAGCTTGCCGATATCCGCCATGGCTCTGGCCAGGTTGATGGCGTCGTCGACGGTCTCCATCAGCGCGCCGGAGCCGGTCTTCACGTCCAGAACGATGGCGTCTGCGCCGGAAGCGAGCTTCTTGGACATGATGGAGGAGGCGATCAGCGGCAGACTGTCCACGGTGGCGGTCACGTCCCGCAGGGCGTAGAGGGTCTTGTCTGCCGGGGCAAGAGACGCGGTCTGTCCGATGACGGCCAGGCCGATATCGTTCACCTGATCGACGAACTGCTCCTCCGTCAGGCTGACGCTCAGCCCCTCGATGGACTCCATCTTATCCAGTGTGCCGCCGGTGTGGCCCAGGCCGCGGCCGCTCATCTTGGCGACCGGCACGCCGCAGGCTGCCACCAGGGGGGCCAGCACCAGGGTGGTGGTGTCGCCCACGCCACCGGTGGAATGCTTATCCACCTTGACGCCGGGGATGGCGCTGAGGTCGCATACATCGCCGGAATCCCGCATGGCGAGGGTCAGGTCGGTGGTTTCCTGGGCGGTCATGCCGTTGAGACGGATGGCCATGAGCAGTGCCGCCAGCTGATAATCCGGGATGGAGCCGTCCGCAGCGCCGCGGGTGAATTCATTGATTTCGGCACGGGTCAGTTCCTGACCGAGCTTCTTCTTGGTGATGATCTCGAGCATGCTCATGGTGACAGCTCCTTTTCGATGGATTGGTATCTTTCATTATATCACGGATCGCTGCAGCGGACAAGGGATGTGCGGAGGAAGAACAATCTCCCGGGTGGTATACCCGGGGGTGCTGCTTGCCAGCTGGGAGCGGCTGTGATATACTGAAAGAAAGGCTGCCGGTGCAGCTGCAAGGAGGTTGAAAGAATGAAGAAACTGTTTGTGCTCTTGACTGTGCTGGCAATGCTATGCGGTGCTGCAGCCGCTGTGGGGGAAACACTCGCCGGACCGAGATTCGGCTGTACCCTGGCAGATTTCAACGGCGACTGGGTTTTTGTGTACCTCCTGTACAAGGGAGAAAGGGTGGAGGCGGACGAGCTGCAGATGTATGCCGAGCTCCATCATGAGGACGGAAGCGGATATGTGGTGTTCCATAACCCTGACGGAACCTCGGAACGGCTGGAGCTGTACTGCACCATCCAGGAGGAGCCGGAGCTGGGAACGATGTTCCTTGCATATTTCCTCGATCCTGCCACGGGCGAGGTGACGGAAAACGGCATGGTCTGCCTGCTGTATGAGGATGGCCAGCTGATGTATCTGATCGGCGATGATCAGGGCGGGCTGTACTACTACAGCTTCGTGCCGGAAGCATGGCTGGAGGAAGAGTGATTCGCAGAGGATGCGGCTTTGACTGCATCCTCTTTGTATTTGCCAATCCCGGGGAAGTATGATACAATAAGATGAACTATAATGGGGAGGTGTGCGTATGGACAAGCAGGAAACCATCGAACTGCGGGATATGGTGGAGTGCATGGCTGTGCGCATCCACGAGACGGCGTCATGAAGCGGCGATATTACGAGGCATATGATCTGCGCTACCGGCAGGTGCATGACCGGGGCCTGGAATGGTTCTGCGGGGAGCCCACGCCCGTTGTGGAGCAGACGCTGGAGAAGTATTCGATCCACAGGGACGCGCTCATGCTGGAAATCGGTTGCGGCGAGGGCAATGATGCGGCGTTTTTGCTGGGGAAGGGCTGCAATTTGCTGGCAACGGATGTATCTGCGGCGGCGGTGGACTTCTGCAGACGCAAGTATCCCGGGTGGGCGGAGCGCTTCTGCACCCTGGATGTGCTGAAGGATCCGCTGGAGCGGCGCTTTGACTTTATCTGCGCGGTAGCCGTGCTGCACATGCTGGTGCCGGATGAGGATCGGCACAGGCTGCTCACCTTTATCCGGGAGCACCTGACGGAGGAGGGTGTTGGTCTGATCGTCACCATGGGCGACGGCACGATGCAGCGGATGACCGATGTAAACACTGCCTTCGATATCCAGGCGCGCAACCATGACCAAAGCGGTCAGCTGATCGAGGTTGCGTCGACCAGCTGCCGCATCGTCACCCGGGCGGATTTCCGCCGGGAGATTGAATGCGCAGGTCTTGCCATCGCCGAAATGGGCGACACAGTCTGGGACGGCTCGCCCTTTGCCATGTATGCGGTGGTTACCCGGCAATAATATATGAAGAAACGGGCGTTAAGGCCCGAAAGGAGCGCAGCAAATGCGTAAGTGTGCGATTTTTGATTTGGACGGGACGCTGACCCGGTCCGAGGAGGGCATCTGGAACTGCGTGCGGTATGCTGCGGAGAAGCTGGGCTTTCCGGAGCCTGATGCGGATACGCTGCGCAAGTTCATCGGCCCGCCGCTGACTTACTCCTTCCGGGAGTACATGGGCATGGATGCGGCCATGGCGGAGAAGGCTACCGAAACTTACCGCGAGCGCTACAATGTGGTGGGGCTGTTCGAGAACCGGGTATTCCCCGGCGTCCGCAGGCTGATGCGCACGCTCCGGCAGGAGGGCTGGTACATCGGCATCGCCACCGGCAAGCCGCAGCGCACCTCTGAGCGCGTTGTGGCCCATTTCGGCCTGGACAAGTTTGTGGAGAAGATCTGCGGCCCTGACGGCGACCATCGCCCGGACAAGATCGACCTGATCAAAAACGCCCTCCCGGAGGGCTGGGACGCGGAAAACGACGATATCTGGATGATCGGCGACCGCAAGTTTGACGTGGAGGGCGCGATCGGCGCGGGTGTGAAGTCCATCGGCGTGGGCTACGGCTATGGCTCCGAGGAGGAGCTGCGCACTGCCGGCTGCACCCAGTACTGCGAAACCGTCGCGGACGTGATCGACTTCCTCTGCCCCGGCGCGAAGGCGCCGGAAGGTGCGTTCCTGTCCATCGAGGGCCTGGACGGCAGCGGCAAGGGCACGCAGATCCGCCTGTTGACGGACGTGATCGACCGCTTCGGCTTTGAGCTCGTCCAGAGCCGCGAGCCCGGCGGCTGCCCCATTTCCGAGAAGCTGCGGGACATCATCCTGGACAAGAACAATGCCGAAATGGACGACGTCACCGAGGCGATCCTCTACGCCGCGTCCCGCGCTCAGCATGTGCGCGAGGTCATCCGCCCTGCCATCGCGGCGGGCAAGGTGATGCTCTGCGACCGGTTTGTGGATTCCTCCGTGGCCTATCAGGGCGGCGGCCGTCAGCTGGGCGTGCAGAAGGTGCTGGACATCAACGCGCCTGCCGTGGACGGCACCATGCCCATGGCGACCATCTACCTGGATGTGGATCACGTCACGTCCATGAAGCGCCGCGCCGCTGCGACGGAGCTGGACCGCCTCGAACTGGCGGGGGATTCCTTCCACGCCCGTACGGAAGCGGGCTACCGGGAACTCATCCGCCGCGATCCGGAACGCTTCATTGTCGTGGACGCGACCCGTACCCCGGAGGAGATCGGCAAAGAGGTGGCGGAGAAGGTCATCGCGCGCTTGATGGAGGCGGAATAAATGGCGGAACGCATTGTGGTGGGCATGTCCGGCGGGGTGGATTCCTCCGTGGCGGCGCTGTTGCTCAAGCAGCAGGGCTACGACGTGATCGGCGTGTTCATGAAAAACTGGGAAGAAGAGGGCGATGACGGCGTCTGCACCGCCGAGGAGGACTGGAACGATGTCCGTGAGGTGTGTCAGACCATCGGCATTCCCTATTACGCGGTGAATTTCGCCAAGGAGTACTGGGATCGCGTGTTCAGCTACTTCCTGGACGAATACCGCGCGGGCCGTACGCCCAATCCGGACGTGCTGTGCAACCGGGAGATCAAGTTCAAGGCCTTCCTGGACTTCGCGATGCAGCTTGGCGCGTCCAAAATGGCGACGGGCCACTTCGTCCAGACCAATGAAAAAGGCGAGCTGCTCCGCGGCGCGGACGGCAATAAAGATCAGAGTTACTTCCTTTATATGCTGCATGATGAGCAGCTGAAAAAAGCGATGTTCCCCGTCGGCCACATGACCAAGGCGGAGGTGCGTGCCATCGCGGAAGCGCACGGCCTCATCAACAGCAAGAAGAAGGATTCCACCGGCGTGTGCTTCATCGGCGAGCGGCGGTTCAAGACCTTCCTGCAGGAGTTCCTGCCCGCCCAGCCCGGCGACATGGTCGCCCCGGACGGCAAGGTCGTGGGACATCACGACGGCCTGATGTACTACACCCTCGGCCAGCGGCGCGGTCTTGGCATCGGCGGCTGCGGCGACGGACGGAGCTGGTTTGTGATCGGCAAGGATCTAACGAAGAATCAGCTGCTGGTTGCCCAGGGGGAGGATCACCCCATGCTGTACTCGACGCTGTCGATCGCCGGCGGCGTGACCTGGGTGGGCGACGCGCCGATTTCGGTTGGGGAAACGCTGCGCTGCACCTGCAAATACCGCTACCGCCAGGCGGACGGCCCGGTGGAGGCGACGCTGCAGGCGGACGGAAAGCTGCTTTTGCGCTCCCTCGAACCACAGCGCGCGGTCACGCCCGGACAGAGCGCGGTGCTCTATCTGGGGGAGAAATGCATCGGCGGCGCGGTTGTCGAGCAAATCCTGGACGCTGGAAAGACGAACATCCCTGGCGCGTAATGCCGGGGATGTTCGATTAATTTCCGGAACGTTCGGAAAATGCCCAAAAGCGATTGTTCGAAAATCCAAAAAGCAATGAAAAAAGTTCAAAAAAACTCAAAAAAGGTGTTGACTTTTCTTGTGTATGGTGATAAGATAAACAAGCTCGCTTATGGCGCATGCCTGAGCGGCGCTGAACCTTGAAAACGATACAGACAAGAAATAACGCAAAAAAGAGACAGTAATTCCGAATGAGTTGAGTCTTGCCGGTATGAACCGGTTAGATATAAACAGGATTAAATGAAAGAGTTTGATCCTGGCTCAGGACGAACGCTGGCG
>JAFXFR010000192.1 GCA_017513475.1 Clostridia bacterium | reverse complement strand
GCATGCGGTCAGCTGCGCCGCAAGACCATCAGTGAGGGTATTGTATGAAGCACAAATTCCGTTTCACCAAGGATACCATGAAGCGCCTGACGGACTTTATCTGCCGCAGAGAGCCGGAAGAAAAGGAAGAGCAGAAGGAAGAGGCCGAGCCGGTCAAGCCCGGCCTGCAGGTGTATGCCCTGACGGACGTGGGCAAGGTGCGTGCCATCAACCAGGATGCGTTGGTGGTGGATGAAGCGCTGATGCTTTACGGCGTAGCGGACGGCATGGGCGGCCACAAGGGCGGCGAAACGGCCTCTGCCGGTGCCAGGGACGGATTGATTGCCGGCCTGCAGGGCAAGGAACCCTCGCTGGACGCGCTGCGGGACGCCATCACGGCTGCCAATGCGGCCCTCTTCCAGCAGCAGGCCGGGGATGAAAGCCTCTCCGGCATGGGTACCACGCTCTCCGTGATCTGGATGAGCGAGCACTTTGTGTACTTTGGCCACGTGGGCGACAGCCGCGTGTACCGCTTCCGGGAGGGCAAGCTGGAGCAGATGACCGACGACCACTCCCTCGTGGGCGAGCTTGTCCGCGCCGGTTACCTGACCTCTGAGCAGGCGGAGAACCATCCCAACAAGAATGTCATCCTGCGCGCCGTGGGCACGGAAGAGGGCATCGATATTGACCTCGCCGTGGAGGAGCGAAAGCACGGCGACCTGTGGCTGATCTGCTCCGATGGCCTGCACGGCATGGTGAAGGACAGCCAGATGGAAGCCATCCTGTCCGTCAATACGCCGGAAGCTGCCGCGAAGCTCCTGATGGACGCGGCCCTTGCTGCCGGCGGACGGGACAACATCAGCGTCGTTCTTGTCCAGGACGGGGAGGTGGCGCGATGAACGAGAAAATCCTCGCAGGCCGCTACGTCCTGGTGGAGCAGATCGGCATCGGCGGTATGGCCATCGTGTACCGCGCCATTGACCGCAATACCGGCCACTCTGTCGCGGTGAAGGTCCTCAAGCCTGAGTTCAACCGGGACGCGGAGTTCGTCTCCCGTTTCCAGCGTGAGGCTGAGGCGGCCTCCAAGATGACCCACCACAACATCGTCAACTTGCTTGACGTGGGCATGGATGGCGAAAACCGCTACCTCATCATGGAATACGTCAAGGGCCAGACCCTCAAGGAGGTCATCCAGGAGAAGGGCCGCCTGAGCGCGCCCGTGGCGGTGCAGATCACCATCCGCATTCTGTCTGCGCTCCAGCATGCCCACCAAAACGGCATCATCCACCGCGACATCAAGCCGCAGAACATTCTCGTGCATGCCGACGGCCACATCAAGGTGGCGGACTTCGGCATTGCCCGTATGGCCAATTCTTCCACGCTGACACGCGGAGATTCCGTCATGGGCTCGGTGCATTATTTCAGCCCCGAGCAGGCGCAGGGCAAGGGAACCGACGTCACCAGCGACCTGTACTCCGTGGGTGTGACGCTCTATGAAATGCTCACCGGCCGCGTGCCCTTTGACGGCGACAGCCCGGTGGCCATTGCCATGCAGCACCTCCATGCTGCGCCGGAACCCATCCGCCGCTATGCCCCGGAGGTGCCTGAAGCCATCTGCCATGTGTGCCTGAAGGCCATGGAGAAGGATCCCCAATACCGTTACCGTTCCGCCCGTGAGATGGCTTCGGAGCTGCGCATGGCGCTGGAGGGCCGCGTGAGCGAAATGCAGCCCCGCCTGGTGGAGAACCTTCAGCACGTTCAGCCTGCGCCGTCCTCCATCCGAAAAAGCGCCGTGCGGCAGAATACGGGCCGCAACCGTGTCCGCAACAACAACACCTACTGGTGGATCATGACTGCGGTGGTGACGCTGGTGGTCGTCTGGGGTCTGGTGCTGGGCACGAAGGCGATCTATGACAAGGTGGTCAATTCCGCCCTGGTGGAGGCCTATGTGGGGCGAGACGTTGCTGAAGCGCAGCGGGCCATCACCCGGATCGGACTCAAATCGGAAATCATGGAGATCAACCATCCGACCATTGCCGCGGGCATCGTGGTGATGCAGGCCCCCCAGGAGGACACCACCCTCCGCAAGGGAGATGTGGTGGTGCTGACGGTCTCCAAGGGTCCGGCCAGCCAGAGCGTTCCCCGGCTGATCGGCATGACCCGCCAGGACGCCCAGACCACCCTCAAGCCCTATGGCCTGACCCTCAGCGTGGTGGAATACGTGGTATCCAGCCAGTATGAGGCGGGCCGCATCGTGGAGCAATATCCTGCCGAGGGTACTCAGTGTGAGAGCGGCGAAATTGTGCAGGTGACCATCTCCGGCGGCGTAGCCTACGTGCCGCTGGTGACGGGGCGGCTCTTGACGGAAGCCAAGGATCTGATCACCGGCGCCGGTCTGACCCTCAATCCGAACATCACCTACCGTGAGACGGAGGCAAGCTCTCTCCACGGGATGGTGACTACCCAGTCCATCGCCGCTAACACGCAGGTGATTCTGGGCACCAATATCAGTCTGACGGTCTATCGTGTGCCCTCCATGATGAGCCATGCGAAGATCACCCTGGATCTGCCTGTGACTGAGGGGCTGACCTCTGTGCGCGTCACACTGCAGGATGAAAGCGGCGAGTATACTGTTTATCAGAATGATTACCCCGCCAATGCCAGCCGTCATCCCGAGATCGAGCTGTCGGCGGATTATGCGGGCGCCTACACCTATCGGGTGTACATCAACGATACCTTCAAATACTCTGGTACGGTGACATTTGAATGAGTGAAGAAATGATGAAGCAGGGTGTGCTGGTGCGCGGCTTCGGCGGCTTCTATGTCGCCGTGGACGACGCGGGCACCGAGCACATCCTGCGCTGCAAGAAGAAATTCCGCCGCATGCACATTTCCCCCCTGGTGGGAGATAACCTGCTCTTCACCCCCGGCGAAGGGGAGGAGCACGGCTGGGTGGAGGAGATCCTGCCCCGAAGGAGCGAGTGCCTCCGTCCGCCGGTGGCCAATGTCAGCCTGCTGGTGGTGGTCATTTGCCCCTCGCCGGAGCCGGATCTGCTGCTGGTGGACCGTTTGCTGGTACGGGCGCGCCTCCAGGGCATGAAGACCGCCATCGTGGTGAACAAGTGCGACCTGGACGAGACGCTGGTGGAGGACATCCGCCGCCAGTATGCGGGGGCGGATTGCCCCGTCCTTGCTGCCAGCGCCAAGCAGAAGAACGGTCTGGACGATCTGCGCGCCCTCATGACGGGGGAGAGCTGCTGCTGCCTGACCGGACAGTCCGGCGTGGGCAAGTCCACGCTGCTGAACGCATTGCTGGGGCTGGAGCTGGAAACGGGGGAGATTTCCGAGAAGATCCAGCGTGGCAAGAATACCACCCGCCATGCGCAGATGCTCATCCACGACGGGATCCGCGTGCTGGATACGGCGGGCTTCTCCCTGCTGGAGCTGGACGCAAAGATGGAGCCGGACAAGCTCCGCGAGTGCTACCCGGAATTCGCTGAGCACGAGGGCTGCTGCCGCTTCACCCCCTGCATGCATGACCGCGAGCCCGGCTGCTCCGTGACCGCAGCGGTGGACGCGGGCGAGATCGACGCAGGCCGTGTGGAGCGCTACCGGCTGCTGCTCGCTGACGTGCGCGAAACCTGGAAGCAGCGGTATAACTGATTTTTCTCGGGAGGAATCCTTTATGAAAGTTGCGCCTTCCATCCTGGCTGCCGATCCCCTCAACATGGAGCGCGATGTGCAGCGTATGATCGACGCGGGCACCGACTGGCTCCACGTGGACATCATGGACGCCCATTTTGTGCCGAATTTGTCCTTCAGCCCTGCGCTGGCGGAGGCGCTGCACAAGCGTTTCCCCGGCCTCCCGCTGGACGTCCACCTGATGATGGACAACCCGGAGAAGTACATCGGCGTGTTTATTGACGCGGGCGCGTCCGTGCTGACTATCCATGCCGAAATTGACGCCGATGTGGCGGCGATGCTTGACCATATCCGCTCCCGCGGCGTGAAGGCGGGCCTCTCTGTGAAGCCCGGCACCCCCGCGGAAAGCATCCGCCATCTGCTGCCCCATGCGGACATGGTGCTGGTGATGACCGTCGAGCCCGGCTTTGGTGGGCAGAAATTCAACGCCGACATGCTCGGCAAGCTGGATGACCTGCGCCAGATGGGCTACACCGGCCTGCTGGAGGCGGACGGCGGCGTGTCCATGGGCAACATCGCCGCGTTGCGTGAGCACGGCCTGGACGTGGCCGTCATGGGTACCGCGATGTTCCGCAGCGCCGATCCCCGGGCCGACATGGACGCGATCCACGCCCTGTAACGGGACCTTCGACCCTGCGGATAGCAGGGACGATCTGTGGATAACATGTTCCTATAGGGAGGTGTTGTCATGCAGAGAAAGCCCCTGTTCACCCCGCCCCAAAAGAAAAAACGCATGAGCCGCAAGCCCGTGCGCAATTAAGGAGCAAACCCTATGCTGCCGAATGTTCCCGCCCTTCTGCTTGAACGCCTGAATGCCCAGTACGGCCCCGACCTCGCGGCGGAGATCGTCGCGGGCTTCGTCCGCCGTCCGGTGACGCTGCGGGTGAATCCCCTCAAGTCCACCCGGGAAGCCGTCTGCGCGGCGCTGGACAAGGCTGGCATCGCCTATGAGGCCGTGCCGTGGTATGAGGACGCGTTCATCCTGCGGGACGTCCGCGAGGAGGCCGTCCAGGTGCTGCCGGAGTACGAGACGGGGCGTATGTACCTGCAGTCCCTGTCCTCGATGATGCCGCCGCTGGTGGTGGCTCCCGCGAAGAATGAGTCCATCCTGGACATGGCGGCGGCCCCCGGCGGCAAGACCACGCAGATGGCGGCGCTTTCCGCAAACACGGCGCTGATTACCGCCTGCGAGAAGAACAAGATCCGCGCCGAGCGGCTGCAGTTTAACCTTGACCGACAGGGCGCAAAACGGGTGAACGTCATGTGCCAGGACGCGCGGCAGCTGAGCGACCTGTTCAAGTTTGACAAGGTGCTGCTGGACGCGCCCTGCACCGGCTCCGGCACGATCCTCATTGACGAGGGCGAGCCGGAGCGCCGCATGACGCCCGACTGGGTTGCGAAGACCGCGTCCACCCAGAAGGCGATGCTCAAAAAGGCGCTGACGCTGCTCTCCGCCGGGCATGAGATGGTGTACTCCACCTGCTCCATCCTGAAGGAGGAGAACGAGGACGTGCTCAAAGCCGTCCTGCCCGCGATGAACGCGGAGGTCGTGCCGATTGAACATGAATTCCTGCAGCATGCGCCGCTCCTGCCCACGACCATTCCCGGCGTGGTGTGCGTGAAGCCCAGCGAGCTCTTCGAGGGCTTCTTCGTGGCGAAGATCCGCAAGAAGAATAAGTGATTCCATGCAGGCTGGCAGGCGTCAGCCTGTTTTTGTATGGCCGGAAATGCGGTGTTCGCCTTGACAATCCACGACGCAGATAGTATGATAAATTGAGTATAAATGTTCTCATGGAGGGAAGGCATGATCGTCCTTGGAATCGACCCCGGTTACGCGCTGATGGGCTGGGGTGTGGTGGAGGCAAACGGCAGCCAGATGAAGCTGCTGGGCTACGGCTGCATCGAAACGAAGGCCGGCACCCCCATGCAGCACCGTCTGCGGACGCTGCAGCTTGGTATCCGTGACCTGACCCTCATGTACCATCCGGACGAGGTGGCCTTCGAGGAGCTCTTCTTCGCCCAGAACGTCACCACGGCGCTCATGGTCGGCGCGGCTCGCGGAGCCGCCATCATTGCCGCCGCTGAGTACACCGAGAACCTCTACGAATACACGCCCATGCAGATCAAGCAGGCCATCACCGGCTACGGAAAGGCGGACAAGAAGCAGATCCAGCAGATGGTGAAGATGCTGCTGCGCATGGAGGAGCTTCCCAAGCCCGACGACGCGGCCGACGCCATCGCCTGCGCCATTACGCATTGTCAGGCGGGTAGAATGAGGGAACAGTTTAGGATGAAGTAAGGAGGACGAAGTCCTTGTACGCATTTATTGAAGGTCAGGTGGTCGAAAAGACCAACAACACCCTCGTGCTCCTCGCGGGCGGCGTGGGGTATCTGCTGAATTGCTCCATGTCCACCATTTCTGCTGCGCCCAAGACGGGCGACGTGATGCGCTGCCACACCTGGCTCAGCGTGCGTGAGGACGCAATGGAGCTCTTTGGCTTTGCCAGCAAGGAGGAAAAGCAGCTCTTCCTGCTGCTGACGGGCGTCAACGGCGTGGGCCCCAAGATGGCCCTGGCGCTGCTTTCGACCCTGTCTGCCAGCGATCTGCGGCTGGCCATCATCATGGAGGACGACAAGACCCTGGCCCGTGCGCCCGGCGTGGGCAAGAAGATCGCTCAGCGCATCACGCTGGAGCTGAAGGACAAGCTGGGGCAGTTCGAGTTCTCCGGCGGAAGCAGCCCTGCTGCGTCCAGCGCACCGGCGGCTCCCGTGGCGGCGGACAATGTCGCCCAGGCCATGGCGGCCCTGACCGGCCTGGGCTATACGCCTGCCGAAGCCCGCGACGCGCTCCAGAAGATCGAAAACAAGAACGCCCCTGCCGACGAGCTGCTCCGCCTGGCGCTGCGCAGCATGGCAGGCATGTAAGGCGGCAGTGCCGCCACCCATTGCGCGATTGAGTTGAGCGCCTTCGGTTGGAGAACGTGCGCGTGGAGCTTGGAAAAAAATTGATTGAGGAATTGTTATGATGGATGATCGTTTTATGGCGCCCGGCTATCAGCCGGAGGACGTGGTGGAGCAGAGCCTGCGCCCCCATACGCTGCGGGAATATATCGGCCAGACCGCCGTCAAGGACAGCCTGAGCATCTACATTCAGGCGGCGCTGTCCCGCCATGACGCGCTGGATCACATGCTGCTCTATGGCCCGCCCGGCCTGGGCAAGACCACCTTGGCCAACATTGTTGCGGCGGAGATGGGCTCCAATATCCGCATCACCTCCGGCCCGGCCATCGAGCGCCCCGGTGATCTGCTGTCCATCATCACCAACCTGAATCAGGGCGACGTGCTTTTCATCGACGAGATCCACCGCCTCTCCCGCACCTCTGAGGAGGTGCTGTACTCCGCGATGGAGGACTTCGCGGTGGACATCGTCACCGGCAAGGGCCCGATGGCGAACTCCATCCACATGGCGGTGCCCAAGTTCACGCTGGTGGGCGCAACCACCCGTGCGGGCCAGCTCAGCGCGCCCCTGCGCGACCGCTTTGGCATGCTGTTCCGGCTGGAGATGTACTCGCCGGAGGAGCTGGCGATGATCGTCCGCCGCAGCGCGTCGATCCTGGGCATTGACGCCGAGCCGGAGGGCATCCTCGAAATTGCCCGCCGCAGCCGCGGCACGCCCCGTATCGCCAACCGCATGCTCAAGCGCGTGCGCGACTACGCGCAGGTGAGGGGCGGCGGCGTGATCACCGTCGACATCGCCCGCGAGGCCATTGCCATGCAGGGCGTGGACCACCTGGGCCTGGACAAGACCGACCGCACCATGCTGACCACCATGATGGACAAGTTCGGCGGCGGCCCGGTGGGCCTGGATACCCTTGCCGCCACCACCGGCGAGGACGCTGTGACCATCGAGGACGTGTACGAGCCCTACCTGATGCAGCTGGGCTTCCTGATGCGCACGCCCCGCGGCCGCATCTGCACGCCTGCTGCCTGGGCGCACATGGGCCGCACCGCTCCCGGAAGCGGCGAAACAGGCCAGATGAAAATGGAGCTGTAAACAAAAATGAGCCTGCCAATGCGGCGGGCTCATTTTGTATGTGATTATTTGCTGCCGCTCCATCCCCACTTGTTGAGGAAGTGCAGCCCTTCGCCGAAGCGCTTCATGATCTCCGGCAGGTTGCGTGATTTCACCTGCTTGTCATGGGTGACGACCATGTCCGGGTGGTAAACGATGGCGCCCATCTCCAGCGCGCGGCGGCTCAGATCGCTGTCGCCGTGGGTGAGGAAGAACTTCGGATCCAGACCCCGCAGCTGCTGAAGGGCGTGGGTACGGATCAGCAGGAAGCAGCCGGCGGCAGTTTCCACGCTGGTGGGGGTGCGAATGTCGGAATCTGCCAGGGTGTATTCCTCCTGCCAGGCCTTGAAGGGCCCCGGAAGGTTGCGGAAGGCTTGCGCTAGCAGATACTTGAGGGTCGGGCGGCGGCGGGGTTGAGGGATCTCGTTGCCATCCTTGTCCACGATCTTGGGGGAGAGGATGATACAATCCTTGTTACGCTCCATATAGGCGACCATGTTGGAAAGAAGATGCTCGTCAAAGGTGACGTCCGGGTGGCAGAGCAGATGATACTGGCTGCGCAGGTTGGGCAGCACCAGGTTGTGGCCGCCGCTGTACCCCAGATCCTTGCGCTGGGGATAATACTGCACGCCGGGGCACTGCCACTGCAGGTGCATGCCCAGGGTGCCGCCGGGGGCGTTGTCCACCACGTGGAGCTCCAGATCGATGTCGCTTTCCTGGAAGCACTGCACTGCATGCAGCACACGGATGCCCGAGTTGTACAGCACGATGCACGCACTCAGGATCGGCTCTGTAAAGATCGACATGGCAGCTCACCTCCGCAGTCATAAATACTCACTATATTCTACCGCGAAAAGGACGATTTGTCCATAAAAGAGTGGAAATTTCTTAAAGGAAATGATATAATACAAGTGATACATCTCAGTTTTCTTTGAGGAAGGAGCATCACCATGGACAAGGCCCTTCATTCTGACAGCGTCAGCCCCCTGTACCGTCAGCTGATGCAACGCATCCGGGCGGACATTGCCTCCGGTGTGTACCCGGTGCACAGCCGCATCCCCTCTGAGGCAGAACTGGGCCAGAGCTATCAGGTCAGCCGGGTGACGGTTCGCAAAGCACTGGCGGAATTGACCCTGGAAGGGCTTTTGCGGCGTATGCAGGGTAAGGGAACCTATGTCTGTGCGCCACGGTTGAAGTCCAGCCTGAAGGATGTGACCAGCTTCCATGAGGCGTGCCTGATGATGGGCTGTGCTCCCGGCACCCGGGTGATTTCTGCCGGCCCCGTCCATGTGGAAGCCGATACCCGTGAAGCGCTGGCCCTGCCGGAAAGCGAAGCTATTGAGATCGTCCGGCTGCGCCTGGCAGACGAGGCACCTGTGATGATCGAGACCAACTGTTTTCCGCCCAAATATGTGGCGCTGCTGCATGAGGATCTGACCGGCTCCCTGTATCATTTGCTGAGCCAGCAGGGGATTGAGGCGGCCAGCGGCGTGCATGAGATCAGCCTGTGCTACGCAACGGCCCAGCAGGCCAAGCTGCTGGAAGTGGAGCCCGGTGCAGCGCTGCTGCAGCTCAACCAGGTGATTTTTGATCAGCATGGTGCGCCCCTGCACACTTCGCACCAGGTCATCCGCGGCGATCGGTTCACCTTCCGCATTTAACGTGTTATCCATCTGATCATTCCAGAAAGGTTCATGCATCATGGCAAAATTTGCAGTCTTTATTGACCTGGAAAACTGCGGCGCGAAGGTCGCGACCCTGGACTCCGTGCTGGAGAAGGTCAAGATCCGCGGCGACATCCTGCTGGGGAAGGTCTACGGCTATACCGACCGCTTCTCCGACCTCAAGGAAGTGCTGCTCAGCAATACTTTTACGGTCGTGCCCAGCCTGCGCTACGGCATCGCGCAGAAGAACAACGCTGACATCCAGCTGGTCATTGACGCCCTGGAGGTCGCCTATACCAACGAGCTGATCGACTCCTTCTGTATCGTCTCCGGTGACAGCGATTATGTGCCGCTGGTTGGCAAGCTCAAGAGCATGGGTAAGTTCGTACTGGGCATCAGCCGCTCGGAGGCAACCTCGAACATCTTCCTGAACGCCTGCAATGAGTTCCAATTCCTGGAGGGCGTGAGCCGCAAGGCTTCCGTGCCGGAGCGTAAGGGCAGAAAGACGGCGGGCGGCGAGGAAACTGTGGCTGAGGCCGACCTGAACAAGCTGATCGTCTCCATCATCGACGAGGCGACCGGTATGGACGAAATGTACGCCTCCGAGCTTAAGGGGGTACTGACCCGTCTGCGTCCCGACTTTAACGAGAAGGCTTACGGCTGCGCCAGCTTCTATAAGCTGCTGGCCAAGCTTTCCGCCAAGTACGGCGACATCTTTGTCAAGAATGACAACTTCAATGTGATGGTATCCATCAACGCAGGCATGGAGGGCGCCGAGGTGCATCCTCAGCTGAGCCGTGAAAACTGGAAGGAAGCATTTGCGGCCCAGATTGCTGCCTACAAGGAAGGCGGATTTGAACGCGTCAATCCTTCCATCCTCAAGGCGGACATTCTCACCACTTATCCGGATTTCAACGAGCGCAACATTGGTTTCAAGCGTTTCTCCGATGTGATGAAGCAGCTGGAGAAGGATGGACTGCTCAAGGTTGAAATGGATGATCAGCGCACGATGCTCATCAAGCTTTTGTAAGGAGAGTTGTACATATGAATACCGGCTTTACCCGTGAAACGGCCCTTGCGGCGCTTCAGCAGTATAACAAGGAGGCCTTCCATATCCAGCATGCCCTGACGGTTGAGAAGGCCATGCGCTGGTTCGCACAGGAACTGGGCTACGGCGAGGATGCAGAGTTCTGGGCGCTGGTGGGCCTGCTCCACGATATTGACTTTGAGATGTGGCCTGACGAGCACTGCGTCAAGTGCGTCGAGCTGCTGCAGGCAATTGGCGCCACCCCGGAATTCATCCATGCGGTGTGCAGCCATGCCTACGGTCCCTGCTCCGATGTGGAGCCCATCCATGAAATGGAGAAGGTCATCTTTGCAGCGGACGAGTTGACCGGCCTGATCGGTGCGGCGGCCCGGATGCGCCCCTCCAAGTCCTGCACGGACATGGAGGTTTCCTCCCTCAAGAAGAAGTTCAAGGACAAGAAGTTTGCTGCCGGCTGCAGCCGCGATGTGATCCGCGAGGGCGCCGAGCGCCTGGGCTGGGAGCTGGAGACGCTGATGGAAAAGACCATCCGCGCCATGGCGGCTACTGAAGCAGAGATGCTTGCGGAACTGGAAATGCTCACCCAGGGATGAAATGATCCCGCTGATACGTTCTATATCATGAAGGAAGGGGAGTGAGGGCGATGAAGCATCTTCGCCGGTTTGTGTGGCACATTGCATCCCGGCTGCTGATCATCACGGTGGTGCTGGGGCTGCTTGTTACGGGCTTTTACTACGCCATGAACATGACCAACATATACGTCGTCCTCAAGGACGGCATGGCGCGCCGTGCGCAGGTGGTCATGATGACTGAGGATGTGTCCGAGCTGCGCAAGTATTTCTATGACAGCTTCATCAACCGAGATGCAGCGGTGCAGACGGTCGTCAACGGTACTTCGCCCTATCAGGCGTATAATATTGTGGGCATTGATCATCGTCTGTCGATGGGCTTCACCTGGGTATGGCCCTGGGATACCACCGTCCGTGTGGACATTGTGGAGCGGATTCCGGCCATTGATGGCCGCGTAAAGGGTTCGGTGGCAGAGGCTTACATAGCCCAGTATGGCAACGACGCTCTCTACCCGCCGGATTGGATCAGCGCCCGCTACCGCGCCACGCTGGTCAAGGAAAGCGGCCAGTGGAAGATCCTGAGCATCCAGACCATCGAACGGCTGGAGGACTGAATAAAGGAGCGCTCCCTGCGGGGAGCGCTCCTTTTCTGTGTCAATATCCGGCATCCTCATCCACCAGCACGATGGTGATCTTGTGCCCGCCCACGGGCCGCTCGATGATGGAGGTCACGTTGCACATGCTCTTCTCGCAACTGGCCGCGTCGCAGCGGTCAAGGGTGGCACAGGGGGTGTTCAGCCCCAGACGGCGTGCGTTGAGCGGGCAGGCAACGCTCTTGATGCGGGCGATGGCCTGGGGGATGCCGCCATTGACGATCTTGTTCGCCCCTGCGATGACGATGACCTCCTTCGGCCCTGCGATCATCGCGCCGACGCGGTTGCCGGTGCCGTCGATGTTGACCAGGCAGCCGTCCGTGGTGATGGCGTTGCTGCTGGTCAGGTAGATGTCGGCTTCGGCAGCCAGGCGGAAGACGTCAGGCTTGGCCTCGTCGTTTTTCCAGTGCCAGTGGACGGCATGGCCGGTGGATTGAAGCTCCTCATAGAGCCCCATATCGCGCACGGTAACGCTGCCGCCAAAGCCAACGGAGGCTCCATCGACGATCATCTTCAGTACAATGGCTTTTGCGTCTGCCATCGTTGCGGCATGGTGTACGGGGAAGCCCTTGCGGGTCAGGGCGACAATGGTGCTGGCCATCAGCGTATTCATCGGGATACCTCCTCAGTAGATGCGGTACATGCCGCTGAGCATCAGCAGGCAGAAGAAGTACAGACAGTTGTCGTAGTAGCGGCGCGGGCCCTTGCGAAGGGGCTCGTTCCAGAAGCGGCGGAGCCAGTCCTCCGCATGGGGGCTGTCGGATGCAATGGACGCCGCACCCAGCACAGCCGTGATGGCAACAGGGTGCATCGCGGGCTCCGCGAAAGGTGTACCGTCCAGATGATACGACTTGAAATCCTCCTGGGCAATGGGGGCGAAGAAGTCCTGCAAGTGGGTGACAACCTGAGCAGTGGCGTTACAGCGGCCGTTCCAGAGAGTATCCAGGGCGATGTTCATGGCCACACGGTAAGCGTCGGAATAGTACGCGAAGGGCTTGCGGAACATGAGACGGGTACGGCCGTCATACTCGGTGTATTCGGCAGACATGCCGGTTACCGGGTGGGCGGAGGACGCAATGAACTCCCTGCTGACGCGGGCCGCTTCCAGCCAGAAGGTGCGGTCACAGGGATCGGCGCGCTGAGAAAACACCTCGTAGAAGTGGGGCAGGTGATAGCTTGGATCGGTGTAGCGCGCCTCCGGGACGAAGCGGATGTGGTGGTTGTCCGGATCCCACATGGGGTCGCCGCCGGCAACCATCTCGTGCTGGTGGACACAGTGCCGCAATATGGTGCGGGCCTGCTTGCTGTAGTTGTACAGCCCTTCGCCGTTGCCCCAGCGGGCAGAGGCTAGGAAGAGCGCCATGGCGAAGTACTCCTCGCCGTCGGGGGCGGGGCCTTCGGCGTTGTGCTTGCCATCCAGCCGCACCGACCAGGCAAAGTAGCCCTCGTACTTGCCGCTGCGTTGACGCATGTAGCGGTCGGAGAAGGTCCATAGCTTGTCGAAGATGTCCTGCCGGTCCATCTGCACGGCCATCATCATGCCGTAGGACATGCCCTCGGTGCGGGCGTCGTGGTTTCCGGTGTCTTCCATGCATGCGGAGTCGGGATCCACCTCATGGTAGAACTTCTCCTCCGAGTCAAAGAAAATGGTGTGGAAGGCTGCTTCCACCTTTGCCAGGACGTCCTCGTCCCTGATTCCGATGCGGGCAAACTGATTGGGATAGATGCGTTCCATGCTGGCCCTCCGCAATACGAATTTGTCTGCTGGGAAATTCGACAACGACGGGCAAATTCCTGCCTGATTGACAGCTTTCGACGATGGTGCTACAATAGCTCCAGCATCATCCGCAAAGGAGAATCCCCATGCGCCGCATTTATCTGGACAATGCAGCTACCACCGCCGTCAGTCCCAGGGTACTGGAGGCTATGCTGCCGTATTTCACCCAAGCGCACGGAAACGCGTCCTCCATCCACGGGTTCGGCAGAGAGGCCAAGCGGGCTGTGGAGACGGCACGCCGTCAAGTGATGAAGGCGCTGAATGCCGCTGCCCCGCAGGAGGTTTATTTCACCGCTGGCGGCACCGAGAGCGACAACTGGGCGATCAAGGGCGCTGCGTTGGCTCGTCAGGGCGGACATATCATCACTACGGCTATTGAGCACCATGCAGTACTGCACACCTGCCAATGGCTGGAGAATCAGGGCTTTTCGGTCACGTACCTTCCGGTGGACGAATTTGGTCGGGTTGCCGCCGCCCAGGTGGAGAAGGCGCTGCGGGAGGATACGATCCTCGTCAGCGTGATGGCTGCCAACAATGAGGTGGGAACGATCCAGCCTGTTGCGGAGATCGGCGCACTCTGCCGGGAGCGGGGCGTGCTTTTCCACACCGACGCTGTGCAGGCTGTGGGTGCGATGCCCATTGATGTGCAGGCCATGAAGATCGATCTGCTGTCCCTGTCCGGCCATAAAATCCATGGCCCCAAAGGTGCGGGCGCGCTGTATGTCCGCAAGGGCGTGAAGCTGGATGCCTTTATCCACGGCGGCGCTCAGGAGCGCGGGTTCCGTGCAGGCACGGAGAACGTCCCGGCCATTGTGGGTCTGGGCACCGCCATCGAGGACGCCTGTGAGAATCTGGCAGAGAACGCCGCGCACATGACGGCTCTTCGTCAGCGGCTGATCGACGGCCTGATGACTCGCATTTCCGGTACCCGGCTGAACGGTCATCCCACGGAGCGTCTGCCGGGCAACGCCAACCTTTCCTTCGACAGGGTGGAGGGCGAGGCCCTGCTGCTGCGGCTGGATTTGATGGGCGTGGCGGGCTCCTCCGGGAGCGCGTGTACCTCCGGCACCCTTGACCCCAGCCATGTGCTGATGGCGCTGGGGCTGACCCAGGCCCAGGCCAACGGCGCGCTCCGCCTGACCATCGGCACTGACACGACGGCGGAGGAAATCGATGCGGTGCTGGACATCCTGCCGCCCATCGTGGAGGATCTGCGC
The DNA here is from genome assembly GCA_017513475.1 of Clostridia bacterium. Taxonomy (GTDB): domain Bacteria; phylum Bacillota; class Clostridia; order Christensenellales; family Aristaeellaceae; genus UBA11524. The sequence goes on along the minus strand of JAFXFR010000192.1, from coordinate 3,787 downwards.
AGGATGCAGCGATAATTGCATGAATGATAAAAGGGCTGTCTCCATTGCGGAGGCAGCCCTATATATGTGGTCAGATGGGATGTTCTTCAGTAAGAGCACGTGCGCGTGCAAGGCCCTCGGTGGGCGGTACGGCTTCTTCGGCAGCGCGGATACGCTGGCGGATCTCGTCGTAAATGCAAACGTAGCACGGAGTCAGGAAAAGGGCGATCAGCAGACTGCACAGCGCATCGACGATGCTTGCCAGCAGAACAGGCGCTATGCCGAAGATCGCAAGGCAGCCGACCGCGATCATGACGCCATAGGGAATGACCACCGGCCACAGCACCCCGCACATGGCGCGGATGGTGAAAGCATCGGCGTCGTCCACCGCCAGGCGCAGCGCGTCGGAGGCGGTCATGGTGCTGTAAGGATCGTCCGCCAGGTGCATCTCGGCCAGCGCATAATGCATCCTGGCCCAAATGGCGACCAGCAGGATCAGCAGGGTGCTGATCGTGCCGGCATGCACGCCGAAGAAAAGGTCCAGCGCGAAGTGGAAGATCAGCGGCAGCAGCGCCCATAGCCCGATGCGCAGCTCCCTTTGGACGGCCAGCCAGCAGACGGTGGAGGTGCGCGCCCAGCCGGAGCGCAGGCATTGGGGCGTGCACTCCTCGCCGCGCAGGGCATTGAGGAGCCCCCTGCTCAGCCGGACAGCGATGACGCAGGAGAATAGCAGGCCGATCAGGTCGAGGCCGCCAACGGCCCATTTCCACGGGCGGTAGGCATCGTCATAGGCTTGTTCCGCCATGTGGGAAGCCATCCATTCGATGTAGAAAGTCCATTCCTCGCTATCCTCCTCGCCTTCCGGCATGGGATGATCTGCGATGTAGGCTTCCTTACAAGCATCGTAGGCCTGCTGGGCAAGGTGCTTGCCGCGGGCCTCAACGGCAGTGCTGATCCACCCGAACAGGCACATCAGCATCGCCGCGATCAGCAGCGTCTTCCAGCACTTCCGCATGAGCGAAAAGGCCCGGCTGCGGATGTCGCGGGGCTTCATGTGGGCGCGGGCGGATTCGTACATGGCGCTTCCTCCTGTGTGTTTACGAGAACATTTTCTCCAGCTCCTCGTACTTTTCATGGGTGATGAGGGCGTCCTGGGTGATGCCGGTCAGGCGGACGATGTAGGTCCAGCGGCCGTAGGGCGTGATGTTGGAAATATGCCCCAGGTTGATGATGTAGCTTTTGTGGCTGCGGAAGAACACTGCAGGATCCAGCCGGGCTTCAGTTTCAGCCAGGCTGTCGCCGGTGACGTACCGTTCGCCTCCCTTGGTGTAGATGACCGTTGCGCGGTCCTCGCGCTGGATAAGCACGATGTCCTGCATGTTCAGGAAGGTCACACCTTCCCGATGGTGGAGCATCATGCGACCGGCAGGGGCCGTGGGAAGCTTGGCGGCAGTGTGGGGCAGGGGAGCCTCGTCCCGCTCGGGATGGAGTCGGTCACGGGCGCGCTCAAGGGTCTGCATCACACGGCTGACCTTGAAGGGCTTGACCAGGTAATCGAAGGCGTACACCTCAAAGGCGTCGCCCATGTACTGGTCGTGGGCGGTGGCGAAGATCAGGATGATGCCTGGATCCATATCCTGAATGACACGGGCGGCTTCCACGCCGGTCTTCCCGGGCATTTCCACGTCCAGGAAAACAATCTGCGGATGGAGCTTCTCCACCAGCTCGATGCACTCCAGGCCGTCTCTGGCCTCGCCCACCAGGTCGAAGCCTTCCACCTTTTCGATCATTTTGCGCTCGATCGTGCGCATCGCCTCGTTGTCGTCGGCGATCAGGACGCGAATCTTATCCATCGTAACGGCTCCTTGCAGCTGCATTCACTATATAGACGCGCGGCGCGGGGTAAATATTTCACCCGCAGCGAGATTTTCCAATGGGGAGAGGGGAGCAGTCCTGTGCGGAGCCGCTCCCCTCGGATTTGTTTACGTGTATCAGCGGGCGTTCCGCTGGCAGGGCCTGGTGAGCACCTCCTGCATGACGAAGGCCTTTACCATGTTCTCGCCCGACCAGTCGAAGGTCATGCCAGGTTCCTCATGTGCAGGCTCCTGTACGGTGCGGGCGTGGGTCAGCTGCTCCTCATGACAGGGATCCTTGCCTTCAGTGGACGTGACCCCCAGGCTGCCAGGCACGTCATGAGTCTCACAGTCCGGCTGGAGATGCGCATGCACCGTGGGTGCGATGACCTGACCGGGTACATCGGCGACGCTCGGGGTGACCGTGGGCTGCGCCGGCTGATAGGGCTGGGCAGGTTTTGCCGCAGCGGGCCGTGCCGGGGACGCGGCATGGGTGTAGGGGTTGCCGTTTTGCGCTTTCTTGGCGGCCTTGAGGGCGGTGCCTACCAGACCGGCGATGATGAAAATCGCTACGGGCATCAGTTCTTCAAACAGTTCTTCCAAGTCGATCCCTCCTTCTGTGGGACGTCGTCCCTGCGTTCAGGACGGATTACTTCTTCTCAGCGGGGGCAGCGGGCTGGCTGGCCTTGGCGATGGAATCGCGCATGGTGGTGTCAGCGATGGTGTTCTGCATCTGGTAGTAGTCCATCACGCCCAGCTTGCCGTCACGCAGGGCAGCAGCCATGGCACGCGGCACTTCGGCCTCGGCCTCGACAACCTTGGCGCGCATCTCCTGCACGGAGGCCTTCATCTCCTGCTCGTGAGCGACGGCCATTGCACGGCGCTCCTCGGCCTTGGCCTGAGCGATGCGGCGGTCGGCTTCAGCCTGGTCCATGGCCAGCTGAGCGCCGATGTTGCGGCCCACGTCCACGTCAGCGATGTCGATGGACAGGATCTCGTAAGCGGTGCCGGCGTCCAGGCCCTTGGCCAGCACGGTGCGGCTGATCAGATCGGGGTTCTCCAGCACGGCCTTGTGGCTCTCAGCGGAGCCAACGGTGGTGACGATGCCTTCGCCGACACGGGCAACGACGGTTTCCTCACCGGCGCCGCCGACCAGACGGGCGATGTCGGTACGGACAGTCACGCGGGCCTTGGCGCGCAGCTCAATGCCGTCCTTGGCGATGGCGGCGACCACGGGGGTCTCGATGACCTTGGGGGTAACGCTCATCTGCACGGCGGCGAACACGTCGCGGCCAGCCAGGTCGATGGCGCAGGCCTTCTCAAAGGGCAGGTCGATGTTGGCGCGCTGGGCGGCGATCAGGGCGTTGACCACGCGGTCGATGTTACCGCCGGCCAGGAAGTGAGTTTCCAGCTGGCTGATGGTCAGCTTGAGGCCGGCTTTGGTAGCCTTGATCAGGGGATACACCAGACGCTTGGGCTGGATGCGGCGGATCTTCATGCCGATCAGGGTGCCCCACTTGACGTGCACACCGGACGCCAGGGCGCTGATCCACAGGCCCACGGGCACGAAGCTCAGGAAGATGCACAGCAGGATGAAAACCAGTGCGATGATACCGATGATGTAGAACATAACATTTCCTCCCTATATTTAGCCATCACCGCTTACGGTGCTGGCGGATTCACTGGGTCGTTGCAGGCCGGATGGCTTTAGTGCCAGATTCAGATGGCACGGACGAGAATCTTTGCGCCCTCAACCTTGATGATGCGTATCTTTGTGCCTGCGGGGATGTAGTCGCCCTCAGAGGATACGTTCAGCCGGACGCCGTCAAAGTCGGCAATGCCGGCGGGCCGCAGCACGGTGGAGGCGGTGCCCTCCTTGTCCATGAAGACGGCCAGATCCTGGGTAGAACGGTAACCGTCCTCGTTGCTCTCGGTTTCGGAGTTGACCAGGCTGG
>JAFXFR010000191.1 GCA_017513475.1 Clostridia bacterium | reverse complement strand
GGGCGGAAAGGGAGGAGAACATCTCCCTGCTGACCGACGCGTACGCCACATCGGGGGATGATCTGCGCCTGAACCACGTTTCCATGACCATCCGTACCGGTGATCACCGAACGTCGGTTGCGGAATCCGGCAAAGCGGCCCTTATGCTGCCTGCAGGCGCGAAGCCTGTCCGGACGATGCTGGCTGCTTTTGCAAACCCGGTGCTGAAGAGATTTGCACAGCAGGGGAATCGCCTCGTTGCAGAAGGCAAGCTGGATACGACTCTTCTGTATCTGTCGGATGAGGGGACGACGGTGTCCGCGCAGGTGGAGGCACCCTTCCGCACCGCCTTTGCGGCAGAGGCGGCGCCGGAGGATATCCTGTTGCTGGATGCATCCAGCGTGGAGGCCGTCCCCATTACCTCCGACCGGGTAGAGCTGCGGTATATCCTTCATGCTCAGGTGGAGGGCGTGCGTGCAGAGCAGGTTAGCATTGCAACGGAGGCAGAGGCTGTTCCGGCCTCTGCGGTGACCCGGGATATTGTGCTGTATTACGCACAGCCTGGCGAAACGGCCTGGGACATCGCCCGGCGTTATCGCATTCCGGAAGAAGAACTGAGAGCGCTCAATCCTGGTCTGAACGGTGAGCCGAAGGCGGGACAGGGGCTTGTTGTCTGGCACAGAGCCGACCTGTAATGCTATTTTGACGGAAAATCTCCCGAATTGGCAAATTCCCCCTTGACGGATGGGTTTCAAGGGTATATACTTGACATCGTTGTGAGTATCACAAACAAAATTTGCAGAAAGGAGGCCCAACCATGTTCATGATCAACGCAACCAACATGACCCTGATGACGGCTCTTTCTGCCTTTGTGCGCCTGCGGTAAGGGGATCTCCCTGCCCGCCCTGGAACGCTTTGACAGCACCGGCCGTCCAACAGGACAGCACGGTGCTTTTTTGCTACCCAAAGCCGCACAGGCAGAAACAAAACCGACCGACCCTCTGTTTTATCCCCGTGAGAAGGGGAAAGGAGCTTCCCATGCACAAGAAAAACAACAAGCCCAAAGCCTTTCCGGCGATGATGGCGCTGATCGGCCAGAACTGGACGAGCTATCTTGGCGCACTGATCGCTACGGTGATGATCGTTATCATCGGCTTCATCACGCCGCTGGTTCTGGCGGAAACCATTGACTTTGTTCTGGACACCAAGCCCTCCACATTGCCGGAGTTTGTTCGTGCCGCCGTTGAAAACCTGGGCGGTAGGGACTTCCTCCGGGCTAACCTGTGGGTGATGGGCCTGGCGCTGATCCTCCTCAACGTCGTGAACGGCGTGTTCACCTACGTGAAGGGACGGCTGTCTGCCGTAGCCAGCGAGAACATCTCCCAGACGCTGCGCGAGCGTCTCTACGCCCATCTGCAGCGGCTGCCCTTTGCCTACCATGTCAAGGCGGAAACCGGCGATCTGATCCAGCGCTGCACCTCTGACGTGGATACCATCCGCCGCTTCCTCTCCGTGCAGGTGATGGAGGTGGTCAACTCTGTGCTGATGATCGTGATCGCACTGGCGATCCTGCTGCAGAAAAACGTACAGATTACGCTGTACTCCATGATCCTCGTGCCGCCGTTGTTCGTGTTTGCAACCTGGTTCTTCTCCATGGTGCACAAGTCCTTCAAGGACGCGGATGAGTGCGAGGGCAGGATGTCTGCGGCGCTGCAGGAGAACCTTTCCGGCGTACGCGTGGTGCGCGCTTTCGGCCAGCAGCAGCGCGAGGTGGAAAAGTTTGAAGACAAAAACGCCACCCTCCGCAAGAAATGGCTGCGTCTGAATGTTCTGAGCGCCATTTACTGGTCCGGCGGCGACCTTTTCTCCATGCTGCAGAGCATGATCACCCTGCTGGTGTGCATCGTCTTTGCTGTGCGCGGCGACATCACTGCAGGCGAACTGATCATCTTTACCAGCTACATCGGCATGCTGCTGTGGCCGGTGCGCTCCCTGGGACGGACGCTCAGCGACATGGGCAAGTCCATGGTAGCCATGGGCCGCATCCAGGAGATCCTCCATGCCGAGCCCGAACCCGACGAGCCTGACGCTGTTAAGCCTGACCTGCACGGCGATATCGTCTTTGACCATGTGTCCTTCGCTTATCCTGATGACGGCGTGCCCGTCCTCAAGGACGTGAGCTTTACCATTCCGGCGGGCTCCACAGCTGCGGTGCTGGGCGGCACGGGCAGCGGCAAGTCCACCATGATGTATCTGCTCCAGCGACTATACGAACCGACTTCTGGTCAGATTACCATCGGCGGCGTGGACATCATGACCATCGACCGCAGCCATCTGCGCAGCCATGTGGGCCTGATCCTGCAGGAGCCCTTCCTGTATTCCAAAACGATCTATGAGAATGTGGGCATCATCGGCGGCCGCGACGAAAACGGTATCCATCATGCCGCTGACGTGGCCCGTGCTTCCGGTTTTATCGCCAGGGCGGACAAGGGCTGGGAGACCCTGGTCGGTGAGCGCGGCGTGACCCTTTCCGGCGGCCAGAAGCAGCGCATCGCCATTGCACGTACCCTGCTCAAGGACAACCACGTCCTTATCTTTGACGATTCCCTCTCTGCAGTGGATACAGAGACCGACGCGCAGATCCGCGCCGCTCTTAAGGGCGAGAAGTCCGGCGTGACCACACTGATCATTTCCCACCGCGTAACGACCCTTTCCCAGGCAGACATGATCCTCGTGCTGGAGGACGGTCGCATCACTCAGCAGGGCACCCATGAGGAACTCTGCGCTCAGGAGGGCCTCTACCGACGCATCAACGCCATCCAGAATACCCTTGAAGAAGAACTGACCCAGGCCATCAAGGCTGAGGGAGGTGTGTAATATGCAGTCCTTTCAGGAAGAAGATTATACCAAACGATTTGACCTGTCCCTGTGGAAGAAGATCATCCGGCTGGCAAAGCCCTATCACAAAAACCTGCTGCTGACAATGATGTACATGGCTGTCTGCGCCGTGCTGGACGTCGTCTGGCCCCGTATGACCGGATTCGCCATGGACACCTTCATCAAGGATGGTCATACCAACGGCCTGATCTGGTTTACCATTGCTTGCCTTGGCATTACGGTGGTGCAGGTCTTTGCGATTTACATGTTCCAGATCCACAGCGGCCGTACCGAGACCGGCACCTGCTACACCATACGCAAGCTGGGCTTCCGGAAGCTCCAGGAGCTGCCTTTCTCCTACTATGACCGCATGCCCGTGGGTTACCTGATGTCCCGACTCACCAACGACACCCAGCGCCTGGGCGACACCATCGGCTGGTCCATCCTGGATCTGTGCTGGGGCGCGGTGTTCCTGGTTTCCTGCACGGTGCAGATGCTGCTTCTCAACTGGCGGCTGACGCTGGTGATCCTTCTGGTGCTGCCGCCGCTGGCTGTGATCTCGTGGAAGTTCCAGAAGGGCATCCTCGAATCCTACCGCCAGGTGCGCAAGCGCAACTCGCAGATCACCGCCGGCTTCAACGAGGGCATCAACGGCGCCAAAACCACGAAGACCCTTGTGCGCGAGGAACTGAACATCGAGGAGTTCAACGCGGTTTCCGCCGACATGAAGAAGGCTTCTGTCCGCGCGGCAACTCTGAGCGCGCTGTTCCTGCCCATCGTGGTGTCCATCGGTTCCATCGGCACGGCCTGGGCGCTGTGGCAGGGCGGTTCCTCCATCATCAACGGCGTGGAGATCATGGGCACGGTGATGACCATCGGCACCCTGCAGGTGTTTGTGAACTACACCGTTTCCTTCTTCCAGCCCGTGCGTGACATTGCCCGCATTTTTGCTGAAATGCAGTCTGCCCAGGCGGCGGCGGAACGCGTCGTGTCCCTGCTGGAGACCGAGCCGGACATCGTTGATTCCCCTGAGGTGGAGGCCGTCTTTGGCGACAACTTCCACCCCAAGCGCGAGAACTGGCCCGCCCTCATCGGCGACATCGACTTTGAGGACGTGACCTTCCGCTACAAGGATGGCGAGCAGGTGCTGGAGCACTTCAATCTCCATGTCGACCACGGCCAGACCATCGCGCTGGTGGGCGAGACCGGCTCCGGCAAGTCCACCATTGTCAACCTGATCTGCCGCTTCTATGAACCAACTTCCGGTCGGATTTTGATCGACGGCGCGGACTATCGCACCCGCAGCCAGCTGTGGCTTCAGTCCAACCTGGGCTATGTGCTGCAGTCGCCCCACCTGTTCTCCGGAACAGTCGCGGACAACATCCGCTACGGCCGCCCGGACGCGACCATGGAAGAAGTGCAGGCCGCTGCCCGCATGGTCGGCGCGGAGGATTTCATCCTTGCCATGAAGGACGGCTTCGACGCCAACGTCGGCGAGGGCGGCAACCGCCTGTCCACCGGCCAGAAGCAGCTGATCTCCTTCGCCCGCGCGATCCTGACCAACCCGTCCATCTTCGTGCTGGACGAAGCCACCTCCTCTGTCGATACCGAGACGGAGCAGCTCATCCAGAACGCCATCCAGACCGTGCTCAGCGGGCGTACCAGCTTCATCATCGCCCACCGCCTGTCTACCATCCGCTCGGCGGACCGCATCCTGGTCATCCAGAACGGCAAAATCACCGAGGACGGTACTCACCGCCAGCTGATCGCCAAGCAGGGCTACTACTACCAGCTCTACACCAACCAGTTCCAGGAGGAACAGGGCCTCGACATTCTTGACGGAAAGGCGTAATGGATGCAGATCATCGACTATTTCCACACGGACGACCAGCCCCACTGGCTTGCCGCCATCGCTGAAAACGAATGGCGCGCGGCCAAGTTCCTTGCTGAGCTGCTGGAGAAAAATGAGATCCACAGCGCCGTGGGCAAAGGCGCGGTTTACCTGCTGACGGAAGGGGACAAGCTGGTTTCCTTCCTGACCCTCGCTGCGCGCGATTGCGTGGAAGCGCCCTACGGCCCGTGGATCGGCTTTGTCCATACTGCCCCGGAATATCGCGGACATCGTCATGTCGGCAGGCTCATTGATCATGCCTGCGCCGTTGCCCGTGAGCATGGTGAAGCGCGAGTCTACCTCTGCACAAACCATATCGGCCTGTACGAGAAGTACGGCTTTACCTACCTGGAGAACCGCGTGAGCATCTATGGGGAGGATAGCCGGATCTACTGTCGCGATTTAAGAAAGGAACCGAATGCATCATAAGTCCTGGTCAAACCTGAGAAAAGTTCTGGAAGAAGACCGCCTTTGCCCGGCTCTTCGCGGGCGTGTGCAGTATTTCTTGACCCGCTATCATGACGCGCATGACGATGAAGGCCGCCTGTGCATCCGGTTGGACGGGAAGGAATACCTGAATTCGTGCTTCATGAACACCCGATATCAAACGCCGGATCAGCAATGGCACTGGCGCACCGAGGAAGACCAGAACGCCCAAGGCCTGTTTGACAACCTTGAGGTACTCAATGCCATCGATGCCTACACGGACAAGCTGACCATTGATGAAGCGTTGTCCTCTGAGGAGCCGCTCGTCCGCCTGTTTGCGGTGCTTGACCGCCGCGTGGGCAAACGCCGTCTGCCTGCCCTTGCTGCTGCCATGGAGAACGAGCCGGAATGGCTGCAGTTCTTCTACCGGCTGCGACTGGAAGCGGAAGGGTTCAAGCCGCAAATCAGCATTGTGCCGATGACCCGCGATAACTTCCGTGCTGACTCGCTGGATGGCTTCATCCGTCATCAGGAGATCACCGAGTGCTGGCGCTGTATCGACGGCGAGTGGCAGCTACTGCCCATCGCATTCACGGAGGACTGGGATCTCCCGCGCCTGCGCGAGGAAGCTGCCGACCTCCTGCGCACCATGGATGAAGGCAACCCTGTCATCGGCGCTTTCGATGGCGAGAAGGTCGTGGGGTATGCCCAGCTTGGCGAACGCCTCGGCAGCCGTGGGCAGTACATCGAGCTGGTCGGCTTCCATGTGTCGGAGCCGTACCGCGGGCAGGGGATCGGCCGTCGGCTGTTCAGCGCCATCTGCGATGCAGCCCGTGCCGCCGGTGCGGACAAGCTGTACATCTCCGCCCATTCCTCGAAGGAATCCCAGGCGGCGTACCGTGCGCTGGGCTGTGTACATGCGCAGGAGATCGACCCCGTTCGCGCGGCGAAGGAGCCCTGCGATGTGCAGATGGAGTATGATCTGTGCCGCTATCATGTTCGCTTTGGTACACTGGATGATCTTTCCTCCTGGATGGCACTCGTCCGCCGCGTTGCATGGAATTTCCCTGGGCTTGAAACGGAAGCTGCCCTGCAGGAGCATGCTGCCACTGTTTCGAAATTCATCCGCAAAGGCAATGCCATCTGCGCGGTACACGGCAATGCGGTCATCGGCGTACTGCTGTTTTCCAGGCGGCTGAACATGCTTTGCTGCATGGCGGTTGCGCCGGAGTTTCGCAGGCATGGTGTGGCACAGCGGATGTTTGATCTCATGCTGACCATTGCTGATCCGGCGCGTGATATTGGCGTCACAACCTTCCGTGAGGGCGATCCCAAAGGGGAGGCGCCGCGTGCCTTCTACATGAAGAATGGCTTCATTCCGGCGGAACTGGTGGTGGAAAACGATTATCCTTGCCAGACGTTCATCAGGAGAGAAATGCTGTGTACCGAATCGAAAGACTGACAGAGGCTATGCTTACGTCGCTGTTTGAATTTGAACTCCGGCTGAGTGAAGAAGAACCCGGCTTCTATCGCTGGACGGAAGAAGCGGATTACCAGGAGAAGGTGAGGGCTTCCTTTGGTGATGCCCGATATGAAAATGCGCTGTCCTTCGTGGCTGTGAACGAAAACGGTAAGATCATTGGCCGCATTGATGCATCGCTGCTCCCGACGCATTTTGACGGCTCAATCAAGTGCTACCTGGACTGGATCTGCGTGCTGAAAAGCTGGCGGCATCAAGGCGTTGCGCAGGCTTTGATGGCTGCGCTCCGGGAGGAACTGGCAACCAGGAGGATTGACACGCTGGTTGGCCTGATCGCCGCGAACGACGAGGCGCAGCGCTTTTATCGTTCCATGCAGGGCGCGATGATCCGCGATGAAGGCATCTGGATTGACTGTTAAGGAGGTGCATTCATGAGCAAGGGCCGCATCATCTTCCTTAACGGCGTGACGTCCTCCGGCAAGACCTCCATCGTCGAGGCGCTCCAAAACCGCGACGACAGCTACTTCTACGTTGTCGCCAACGACCTCTTTGAGCAGATGATCGGCGAGCGTTTCTTGCGGGAGAACTACTGGGAGCATCTCAGCCGGGTCATCATCCTGATGTACCATACCGCTAAGCTCTATTCCGATATGGGGCATGACGTGCTGATCGACGGCATCCTTGTTGAGCGGCCGGAGATTGCGCCCCATTACCGTCAACTTGTGGATATCCTCGCAGACAACCCGCTTTCCATTGTCGAGGTGGCCTGTCCGCTGGATATCTGCCGGCAACGCAACCTCGACCGCGGCGATCGGTACGAGAACCAGTCAACCGAGCAGGCCGAAATCATGGCGCAGAATATCCGCTACGCCATGACCGTTCATACCGACCAGAATACCCCGGGGGAGTGCGCGGAAGCCATCGTCCGGACGTTGATGAAATAAGATGGGAGGTGCTGCACCCATGGTGCTGGCCATTGCCGGTGCTCCATTTCATCTGTAATCACAACATGAAATGGAGCTGAATATTCATGAAAACCAAGTTTCAATCCGCCATGACCACCCTGCGCGAGATGCGCACATTCCTGATCCTGTGGGTGACGCAGGCCTTCTCCGGCCTGGGAAGCGCCGTGACCAGCTACGCGCTGGTGGTGTGGAGCTACACCCAGGAGGGCAGCGCCCTTGTGACCGCGCTGCTGATGGTGTCTTCCTATGCGCCCTATGTGCTGTGCTCCATCTTTGCTGGCGCGCTCTCTGACCGGTGGGACAAGCGCAGAACCATGCTGGTCTGCGATGCGCTGGCGGCCCTGACCACCGTTGCGACGCTGATCCTGCTGAAAACGGAAGCGCTGCAGGTCTGGCACCTGTATATCCTCAATGCGCTGAACGGCCTGATGAACACCGTCCAGCAGCCTGCCAGCGAGGTCGCCACCACGGCGCTGCTGCCAAAGCAGCACTACCAGCGGGTCGGCGGACTGCGCTATCTGTCCTCCAGCCTGACGGGCATACTGAATCCCATCATCGCCACGGCCATGATGACCCTGCTGGGCATGGATGCGGTCATCCTGTTCGACCTGTTCACCTTTGCGGTGGCCTTCGTGGTGCTGCTGGTGTTCATCCGCATCCCGGCAGGGGAAAAGCCTGCGGACAAGCAGGAATCCCTGCTGGCGTCGGTGAAGGAGGGGCTGGCGTTCCTGCGGAAGAGGCAGGGCATCCTGATGCTGGTGTTCTTCCTCGCGGCGATCAACCTGGTTGCCTCCATGTTCAGCGCGACGCTGCCTGCCATGGTGATCCCCCGCAAGGGAGAGGCCGTCCTGGGGCTGATCAACAGCCTCACCGGCGTGACGACGCTGATCGGCAGCGTGATTGCGTCGCTGATGCCCAAGCCGAAAAGCCGCGTGCGGGTGGTTTGCCTGACGCTGCTGTTCTCGATGTCCACGGAGAATTTCCTCATCGCCTTTGGACGCACAACGACCGTGTGGTGCATCGGCGCGTTCCTGGGGTGGATCGCCATCCCGCTGATGAGCACCAACCTGGACGCCATCATGCGCACGTCGATCCCTCAGGAGATCCAGGGTCGGGTGTTTGCCTGCCGGAACTCCCTGCAGTTCTTCACCATCCCGCTGGGATACTTCCTCGGCGGACTCCTGGTGGACGTCCTCTTTGAGCCGTTGATGGCTGCCCAAGGTGCTGACAGCCTTCTTGTGCATTTCTTCGGCACAGGGAAGGGCAGCGGCGCGGCGATGTGCTTCGCGCTGCAGGCGGTGATGGGCGTGCTGGTGTGCGTCATCTTCATGCGCAACAGGTATATCCGCGCCATGCAGAGGGAGGAATTGGAACAATAAAACAGGCAGCGGGGGAGCAATCCTCCGCTGTTTGGTTGACAGGGGAAATATAAATGTGGTATATTTTCGAGTACAAGGAAGGTGAATGCCGTGTTTGATGCAAAAGAAAGAAAACAGGAACGTCTGAACAGCGGAATCCCCGATGCCATCTCGCCCAATCTGTATAATGGCGTGATTGGCCTGCTCCTGCTGTACGGCTTCGGAGTCAATGCGCTGATGGTGCATCTTTGCAGCGGCTTGATGCTGCAGATTCCTCCGCTGGTGTTCCTGATTGTGTACTTTATCCTGTGCTTTGCCGGTACAGCCTGCGCGGCGTCGGACAAGCCGGGAATGAGCTTCCTGGGCTATAACCTGATTGTGGTGCCCATTGGCGCGGTGCTGTCCCTGTCGCTGCCGGATTTTGACAGCGATCTCATCATGACTGCCATGCTGTATACCGGTTCGATTACGGCGGTGATGACGGCGTTGGCCAGCTTTTTCCCGCAGCTGTTTTCCGGCCTGGGCAAGGCGCTGGGGATCGCCCTGCTGGTTACGTTGATCCTGTCGCTGGTTTCCTGCTTCTTCTTCGACGGAGCAGGGGAGATGATTTTCCTGTGGGTCGGCGCGGGCATCTTCACCCTCTATATCGGCTATGACTGGTACAAGGCGCAGGCCTATCCCAAAACGCTGGACAACGCGGTGGATTCCGCGCTTGACCTCTACCTGGACATTATCAACCTCTTCCTGAAGATTCTGCGGATTCTTGCCAAGGCCCGCAGGGATGACTGACACGCAATACCCCGGGAGCAGCGATGCCTCCGGGCAATTTTACATTTATGACGCGGGCCAAAGTGTTGAAACAGCCGTGAAAGCATGATATGATAAATGCAAAATCGCTGGGAGGTGTCCGATGAAAACGCTATGCCTGATCCTGTGCCTGCTGCTGAGTTTACCGGTGCAGAGCCTGGCTGAAACGGTGAATAGCGAGCCGATCACACTTGTGCAGTTGGGCACATGGACGACCATGGTGGAATATCAGGGCCAGGTGATCGCAATCCCCACGATCGAACTGGTGGCCGGCAGCGATGTGCCGACGGAGCAGCGCCTGGCGACGATCCTTGCGCCCAGCAATGGAAAGTGCACGATGCGGGAGCTTGCCCTGGAGGACAGCAGGCCTCTTCAAACCGTGATGGCCGGAACCATAGTGGTCGTGCTGGCCCCGGGGGATGGCTGGACGCTGGTATGGGTCAATGGACAAGGCGGATATGTGCGGACGGAGTGCCTGCAATTTCATGCGCCTGTGACGGAGATCGTCGGCCATGCGGTGGTCGTCCGGGATGGCAGAACGGACGGCAAACAGACGGTCACGCTGCATCACATTCCCAGCAGTTATGCGCCGAAGCTGGTCAGCTGGCCGACAGGTACGCAGGTGACAGTTCTTGCGGCGGAGAAGGGCTGGTGCGAGGTGGAGGCCAACGGTGTGCGAGGCTTTATCCGTGAGCGGCACCTGATGATGCTTGACGAAGAATAAAAGATCCGGAAGCGTTGCTGCTTCCGGATCTTTTTCATACCTGCGGCGTTCCCAGCCAGTTCTGCCAGTACATGTGCCAGCGTGCTGGGAAGTCGTCCCGGGCAATGTCCGATGCAGCCACCAGAGGCACCTCCGCGACGACCACGCCGCCTGCTGTCATGCGTGCCGTGCCGATGATTTGCCCGGCCTGAATGGGGGCGTCCAGCGCGGCAGGCAGGTCGATCTCCACCTGCGGAATGCTGCCTTTGGCGACAACGCCCGACAGGTCTGCGGAAAGTACCGCATCCACTTTGCTGCCGTCAGCGTGAGCAACGTCAAGCGTCGCAGCGGTTTCGCCAGCGGTCATCATGGTGACGGCCTCGTAGCGGTCGAAGGCGATGTCCATCAGGCGGGCTGCCTCGCCGAACCAGTCGGGGCAGTTCAGTACCACGCCGATGATACGCATGCCAGCCCGTTCCGCGCCGAACACCAGGCATCGTCCAGCCTTCTTTGTGTAGCCGGTTTTGATGCCCGTCGCACCCTCGTAGGTGGTCAGCAGCTTGTTTTTATTGTTGAGTACCCGGTCGTATTCGCGGCCTTCCCAGGGGATGGTGGCCCGGGTGGTGCCGACGATCTCCCGGAATTCCGGGTGGGTCATGGCCTCACGGGCGATGAGCGCCAGGTCGTGGGCGGTGGTGCAGTGTCCCTCGCAGGGGAGCCCGTGCGGGGTGAGAAAGCAGGTAGCCTTGCAGCCCAGCTCCGCCGCGCGGGCGGTCATCATGCGGCAGAAGTCCTCCACCGTGCCGCCGATGTGCTCGGCGATGGCGGTGGCCGCGTCGTTGCCGGAGGCCAGCATCAGTCCGTAGAGCATCTCACGCAGGGTGAGGGTCTCTCCCTCGGCGAGATAGATGCTCGTCCCCGGCACCCCGAAGGCATTGCGGCTGCAGGTGACAGGTGCATCCAGGTCGCCCAGCTCCAGGGCGAGAAGCGCGGTCATCACCTTGGTGGTGGAGGCCATGGGCAGCGGTGTTTCCGCGTTGTGGGACAGCAATACCCGTCCGCTTGCTTCGTCGATGATGACGCAGGCTTTCGCGCTGGTGCCGACCTCCTCCGCGGAGGCGGGAAGGACTACGCAAAGGCCGGCGATCGCCAGCAGCAGGATCAGTATCCGGCGCATCACATCATCCCCGTGGGAGTGGATTTGTCAAAGAAGCTTTTCACGTCCTCCATCACGGTGGGGATGAGCTCCACCATCCGGTCTGCAACCGTTGCACAGGTAGCGGGCAGCATGCGGACGCTGCCGTCCTGTACCACCAGGAAGCCCACAGGCTGCACGGAGACGCCCGCGCCGCTGCCGCCGGCAAAGGGAAAATCTACTGGTTCGGCGGCGCGTTTGGTCTTTTCCTGGGTGGAAAGATCCCCTCCTGCGGTCACGTAGCCGAAGCTGACCTTGCTGATGGGGATGATCGTCGCGCCGCCGGATGCAATGACAGGTTCGCCGATGACGGTGTTCACGTCAACCATGTCCTTGATGGACGCCATGGCCGTCTGCATCAATTCACCAATGGGATGTTCCATGCGATGTCCTCACTTTCTGCTGCAGGCGCAATCCCAGCAGCATCAACATTGTCAGGAGAAGTGTGCCCAGACGCAGTCGAACTATGCAGCGTGCCTGCAAGGTGGTATGTGGACTGAAATAGTCCGGCAATATGCGGATATGCACGTTATTGCGCACGGCAGCCGGGATGCAGGCAAGACCCATCAATACGCCTGTGGTCAGGGAGGTTTGAGCTGCATCTCCGGTGTGCAGGAGGATCAGGGCGTCCAGACGCTCCAGGCGGATGTGCCGCAGGAAAAACCGACGGGCCTGTGCGGAGCTTCGCAGCGCCGAAAAAAGCCTGCTGCCCCGGTGGAGACGTTTTCCGCCGGTGGTTTTTTTTCGAGAAGGCCATGTACTGCGTAAAAACGCATACTGTAGCTGCGCGCGAAGGGCTGTGCGTTCCTGATGGCGCGCTTCCAACCGGAGCGTCAGCGGCAGCAGAAGCGATTCAAGCAAGAGCAGCGCTGCAAGAAGAAAAACCATCCCGACACCTCCTTTGCCAACTATTGTGCACAGAGGAAATGTGTTGTATCCCGGAATCAACGATTGACGAAAGAAACTGAAACAGGTATAATAATTGTGTATGCCTTTATTTCAGAGGAGGTACTGCATGTACGGATTGATCGGAGCGATGTCCCTGGAGGTTGAGGCACTGATGGCCCGGCTGGAGGACCGCTGTGAAAAGAAGATCGGCATGGATGTGTTTGTCAGCGGCAAGCTCTTTGGTAAGGATGCTGTGCTGGCTGTCTGCGGCCCGGGCAAGGTGAACGCCGCCCTGTGCGCCCAGAGCATGATCCTGCACTATCAGCCTGAGTGGATCCTGAATCTCGGCGTGGCCGGGGCAGGGGATGCGACGGTTTCCATCGGCGATATGGTTGTGGCTACCGCGGCCGTTCAGCATGACATGGATACTTCGCCCATCGGTGATCCCGTGGGCCTGGTGAGCAAGCTCAACCTGGTGGAGATTCCCTGTGACGAGACGCTTCGCGGCAAGCTGGTCAGGGCGGCCTCCGCAGTGGAGGGCGTCCGTGTCCATGAGGGCATTGTTGCCACCGGCGACCAGTTCATTCACTCCGGCGACATCCGCAGCCGTATTCATGATCTGTTTCGCGCCAAGGCAGTGGAAATGGAGGGCGGTGCAGTCGCTCATGCCTGCTATGCCCACGGCGTGCCCTGCTGTGTGCTGCGGTCCATTTCCGATCAGGCGGACGGCCATAGCGATATGGACTACCCCACCTTTGCGGCAATGGCAGCCCGCCATTCCCAGCAGGTGGTGGAGAATCTTCTGAGCGGGGAATAAAAGGCAAATCATCGCTTTCACTTGCTATTTGGTGAAAAACGCGGTATAATGATATTTGTCTATTTCAGATATGGAGGCTGCACGGATGTACAAACTCCTTCTTGTAACGAATCGTCAGGCGGTGTGTGACGCTTTTGCTGCTGTCGCCTGGGAAAATATGGGCTTCAAGGTGCCGCGCATGGTCGCTGACGGCGAGGCGGCTCTGGCCAGCCTCAAGGCCTACCATGCGGACGCCATTGCCATCAGCCTCCCTGCAGAGGAGGACGTGGAGCTCTACCGGATCCTGATGGAACAGTATCCCGATCTGCCGGTGATGGAAGCGCCGGACAAGCGGGGTGAGGTGGAGAACCGTACCCTGGAGCTGCGCAAGCTCCTTATCCGCCTGAACGCGGATATCTCCAACGACAGCTATACCCTTTCCGAGCAGATGATGGTGGTACGCCATGAGTACTTCCGGGCAATGATGGACCGCCGGATTCCCTCCGGGAAGGATGTGGAGCGGATGCTTCGCCTGGTGCGCTCCAAGATGGATCCCAAACGCCCCTGCGTGGTGGCTGAGCTGAAGATGCCCGATAGCAGCGATTTTCTGCGCGGCCGCTGGCATTACGGCCCCGAACGCCTGGAAATGGCGCTGCGCAACATCTTCGGTGTGGAGGTCGCGGGTTTGCGCATCCTATCCTGCGTACTGCCCGGTGAGCGGATCCTGCTGCTGGGCTGTCCGATGCTCCATCATGAGACGGAGGCGGCGGATAATTCCATGACCGGTGTGATCGCCAGCCATGTGCAGGACTGCATCGACCATGTGGATGAATACCTTGGTATCGATCTGAGCATTGCATCAATGCGGATTCTGCCTGCATTGACCGCAATGGCTTCGGACAAAACGATTTAAACAACAACAGACAAGGAGGATTTGCAAAATGGGTATCTTTGATGCGATCGGCAATCTGGTTAAGGGTCAGCTCATCGATGTGATTGAGTGGACGGACAATTCCAGCAACACGCTGGTGCACAAGTACGATATGGATGGCAAGGAAATCATGATGGGCGCTCAGCTCACCGTGCGCGAGAGCCAGGTGGCCATCTTCGTCAACGAAGGCGAGATCGCCGATGTGTACGGCCCCGGCCGCTATGAGCTGTCCACCTCCAACATGCCTGTCATGACGCTGCTCCAGTCCTGGAAGTACGGCTTCAACAGCCCCTTCAAGGCGGACGTCTACTTTGTCAACACCAAGCAGTTCCTGGACCGCAAGTGGGGCACCGCCAATCCCGTGATGATGCGCGACGCCGAGTTCGGCATGATCCGCATCCGCGCCTTTGGCGTGTACGCCTTCAAGATCAGCGATCCCGTTGTCTTCCTCAAGGAGGTCTTCGGCACCAAAAAGATCACCACGGTGGAGGATGTGGAGGGCCAGATCAAGCGTACGCTGGTTTCCGGCCTGAGCGACGCTATCGCCGAAAGCAAGATCCCCGCGCTGGATCTGGCGGCCAACTATGATGAGCTGTCCAGCTTTGCGATGCAGGCGATGAACCCCAAGCTGGCGCCCCTGGGCGTTGCGCTGACTTCTGTCGTGATCGAGAACATCTCCCTGCCCGAGGAAGTTGAGAAGTCCATGGACAAGCGCACCTCCATGGGCGTGCTGGGCGACATGAACAAGTACACCCAGTACCAGGCTGCCGAAGCCATGCGCGAGGCCGCTACCACCCCCAACAGCTCTGCCGGCGCGGGCATGGGCATGGGCGCGGGCATGGCCATGGGCCAGATGTTAATGGGCGCTTTCAACCAGAACCAGCAGCCCGTTCAGCAGGCGGCTCCCGCCCCTGTGGCCAAGGGCGCGTTCTGCATGGAGTGCGGTAATGCTCTGCCTGCCGGTGCGAAGTTCTGCATGAACTGCGGCGCCAAGCAGCAGTCCGCTGCCGCTGCCTGCCCCGGCTGCGGTCAGCCCACCGTTCCCGGTGCGAAGTTCTGCCCCAATTGCGGCCAGAAGCTGTAATCCGGATCAGCAGGAGATTTTAGCTATGTTCAAGTTTGTCATCGCCAACCAGCAGCAGTCCGCCGTTTGCTTGAAACCGCGGGCCTGTTGGTGATGCCATAACGAATGTTCACCGGCCAGGAGCCTCGCGGCTTCTGGCTTTTTTGTATTTCGGGGAGGTGAGGAAAGTGCCGGAACAACAAGAAGTCCCCCAGCGGAAGGGGAGCTGCCAACAAATCATGAAAGGAATGCGTGACATGAATCTGATTGATCCCAATGGCCTGGCGAACTACGATACAGGGATAGAAGTCGGGCGGCTGCACCGCGGACTGGGGCTGATTGAGTTTGCCCGCACGAAGGAAATATTGCTGGAGGAGCTTCCGCCGGCCCCGTCTGTGATTTACGACATTGGCGGTGCATATGGGGAATATGCCTTTTTCCTCGCTGAGAAAGGCTATGAGGTGCACCTCTTTGACCTGGCGGAGGAACACATCCGCCTGGCGAAAGCCAACGAGAACGCTGCCATTCTGGCGGATGCCGTGGTTGCCGATGCCCGCAGTATCCCGAGAGAAGACGCATCTGCGGATGCGATCCTCCTCTTTGGCCCCTTGTACCACATCGTCGAACGGGAAGAGCGGGCCAGATGCCTGGCGGAATGCCGCCGTCTGTTAAAGCCCGGCGGCAAGCTGTTCACGGCAAACATCACCTGCTTTTCCACGGCGCTGAAATACACCGAATGCTACGACTGGCGGCCTGTGCTGGATGACGAAGACGCATACCGGGCGATCGAATCCACAGTGCGGACGGGCCATTACACCGGCAATGAGATCGGGCGGGTGTACTTCCATCGCCCGGAGGAGCTGCGAGCCGAGGTGGCTGCTGCAGGCTTTATGGATGTAGATCTGCAGGGCGTGATCGGTCCGGCTTGGATCATCCGCGGTCTGGATGAGAGCTGGCGTGACCCCGTCAAGCGGGAGGCCATCCTGCGCATTGTCCGCCTGCTGGAACGGGAGGAAAGCCTGATGGGGTTCTCTACGCATTTTCTCAGCATATCAACGCGGCCATAAGAAAAAGGCTGGTGCATTGCTGCATCAGCCTGATTATCATTTACTGCGGATTGCTGAGAAAGCCGGAGTCCGTCGCGACGGTCTCATAGTGCAGGGGGGCATCCTCGCGCACACCCTGGCGGATGACAAAGGGCGCGCTGGGCTGGACGATGTTGTCCGCCATGGTCAGGCGGCCGACGGAGACCTCGTAGGCGGTCTTGTTCAGCACCGTGCCGTCGCCCAGCTGCTTCTGGTACGCGCGGGACTGGAAGCGGCCCAGCAGCGTCACCTTGTCGCCGATCTTCAGGTGGCTGGCGAAGCGTGCCGTGCGTCCCCAGGTGATGCAGGGGATGTAGTCGCTCTTGCCGTAGGCGCGGTTGACGGCCAGCATCAGGTCGGCGATCTCCCGGCCAAAGGGCGTGGTGCGGTAGCTCGGTGGCTTGCACAGCGCGCCGGTCAGGTGCACCTGATTGGGGTTCTCCTCGGTGTCGGGGTCCAGCAGACGCTGGGCAAAGCCCGTGATCAGCAGCCGTCCGGCGCCTTCGATCACCTTGTTGTAGCTGCGCAGCTGGCCCTCGAAGCACAGCGGTGCGCCGACCTCCAGGTTGACGCCCTCCATCAGCCGTTCGGAGATGGTGATGGGCAGCAGATCCTCCGCGCCGGAAAGACGCGGCACGCTCAGGGTGGCATAGTAGAATTTCTCCCCGAAGACCTCGTGGCCGTATTCGGGGGTGTCGGTCAGAATGCCGGACAAATGCAGGTAGTTCCCGGTTTCTTCCATAGCGATTCACCTTTCTGTCAGAGGAACGGCGTGGGCCGGTTCCCGTGTGGTGGACGTTCATTGCGCGGCAATAGGATGCTGCTTGCCCTGAACGTCGATGGTTGTAGGTCCTGATAACAGGATGTCCTTGGCGGGGATCATCTGGTATCCCAGCGCCTGATAGTGTTTGAGGATGGCGGGCAGCGCTTCCACGATGTACTGGGAATCGTTGTGGAAGAGGATGATATCCCCCGGCTGCACGTTGGTGGTTGCGCGTTTGATGAGGTCGGAAACGCCGCGGTTCTTCCAGTCCAGGGAGTCCACTGACCATTGGACGGCCTCGTAGCCCTCATCCCGTACGATGGTGATCACCTTGCTGCTGTAATCCCCATAGGGTGGGCGGAAAAGGGTGGGCCGGATGCCGGTAAGTTCCTCGATCTTGTCCGAGCAGGCGTCCAGCTCCTGGCGGATCTTGCTGTCGGAGATCTGGGTGAAATGGGCGTGGCTGTCGGAATGATTGCCGATCTCATGCCCGCGTGCGGCGATCTCCCTGACCAGCTCCGGGTATTTATCTACCCAGATGCCCACCAGGAAGAAGGTTGCCTTGGCGTTGTATTCATCCAGCAGATCGAGAATGGCCATGGTCTTGTCGCCGCCCCAGGAAGCGTCAAAGGTGACAGAGATCACCTTGTCCTGTCGTTCCACGGAGTAGACGGGCAGCACCTTCTTTGCGGCGACGACGGCAGCTGCCTCCTCCCGAAGCGGGCCCAGGTAAAGGGCGCACAGCACTGCCAGGGCACACAGGAGCGCAGTCGTTCGTAGGGGAGGGAGTGCGGGTTTTTCCGGCCAGTTGAACACGGGCTTTTCCCGACGGGTCAGAGCCGTTGGGCTTGTCATCATCTGCCACCATCCTCTCATAATGTATGCGCGGAAGCACATGATATTCCGGTGCTTCCAGCATCCGTCAAAGGCAGCGGCCTTTCGACAGGCCCCTTTGCGGCGCATGGATGGTCAAGCATATGATGGCCTTTTCACTGATAAAACGGATGGGACGAAGGAAAAATTTCATCCTCCGGAAAGATTTACAATGCCGTAACAAATGTCCGGCTTTGCAGATCCTGAGGTCATTATACCGCCTCATTATGGCCGCAGCATGAACTTCCGACGAAAATCTGCCCGTTGCGGAAGGAAAAGTCACCCGTCAAACCGCCGATTCCAGCGGCGGACGAATGGCAAAAAATTGGGGTCACGGTTGACAGCTAATTGTAATTTCGATATAATAATCAGGATGAATATCTCACGAAAGGTGTTGACAAGGCTTTGCGTTTTATGAAGGCAGCTTTGCTTGCTCTTGTGCTGATCCTGGGTCTGTCTGCGGCGGCGGAGGAAGCGGCGCCCTCTCTTCCGGTGGACTTTTCTCCCGGCAAGGAAGTATCACCCGCCAATTATATCAGTGAGACGGAGTATCAGGATCCGACCCTGCATGTGGTGATCGAGACCGGCCGCAAGGACAACTGCGATTATTGGCTTGCCCGCGTGACGATCGGTCATCCCTCCCAGCTGCGCACTGCGGCTGCAGGTGGCTTCAGCAGTGATTTCACCACCAAGGGCGTTTATCTGGCACGCCGCCAGAATGCGGTGCTCGCCATTGACGGCGACTATTATTCCTACTACCCCTACGGCATCGTGCTGCGCCAGGGCAAGCTCTACCGGGATAAGCTCCGTCAGGAGCGTGATGTGCTGGCCATCGATGAGGACGGCAACTTCCACATCTTCTTCGTGCCTGCCAAGGGCGAGGTCCCGTCTGTCTACAATGGCCGCAAGATCATCAATGCTTTCCACTTCGGCCCTGCGCTGGTGATCGACGGTGAGATTGGCCCGATGGACGCCAGCTATTGGCTCGCTCCGGAATCCAAGCGGCAGCGTATGTGCATCGCCCAGACCGGCCCGCTGGAGTACATGGCTCTTTGCTGTGCAGGTCCGCTGCGCGGCAGCGAAGGCATGGATTTGATGCAGTTTGCTCAGCTGGCCAAGGAGCTTGGCGCCATTACCGCCTATAATCTGGACGGCGGCGACTCCACCATGCTGATCTTCAACGGTCAGAAGATCAACGACAAGGAAAACCAGAACACCCGCGATATCAGCGATATCATCTACTTCGCCTCCGCCTGGGACGGAGAGTAAGGACGATTGCCAATGACGACGACCTACATTCTGGCGCTTGTGATCGGTGCGGTACTCTGCGCCGGTCTCTTTGGATGGAAGCTTCATCGCGGAAACCTTAAACCTGAAACAGCGCTGATTGCTCTGCCGCTGTCCCTGCTTGGCGGCGTTGTGATGGCGCGCCTGAGCTACTTCCTGCTGGAACTGCGGGATATGTATGTGGAGTATGACGGCCTGGGCGGCCTGCTCAGCACCAGTCCGGACGAGTTCTGCTTCCTGGGCGGCTGCGCGGGCGTGGTGCTGGCCATTCTGCTGACGGCGAAGATCACCGGCCAGAAGGCGCTGCCCGTGCTGGACGCTTTTGCGCCCTGCGGCGCGCTGATGGCGGCGATCGCCCGTGCCAGCGTCGGCCTGCTGGATCCTATGACCATGATCGGCCTGGGAGCCTGGGTGGAAAATCCGGCCCACCAGTTCTTCCCAGTGGCGGTGGAAATCGAATGGATCGGCATCTTTTACGCGATCTTCATGCTGGAGGCTATGCTGTGTCTGCTGTGCGCGGCTGTATCCTTCCTGATCAGCCATCGGGGCGGGTTCAAGCCGGGGCGGGTCTTCCTGCATACAGCGTTCTTCCTGGCGCTGCCGCAGGTCTTCACCGAGCAGATCCTGGGCAAATTTATGGCCTGGGGCTTTGTCCGTATTGAGCAGCTGCTGTGCGCGCTGATCGTCTTTGCGATCACTCTGTATCCTTGCATCCTCCGCAGAAGGCCCGCTGCCT
This sequence comes from Clostridia bacterium, assembly GCA_017513475.1. Lineage (GTDB taxonomy): Bacteria > Bacillota > Clostridia > Christensenellales > Aristaeellaceae > UBA11524. The sequence goes on along the minus strand of JAFXFR010000191.1, from coordinate 9,991 downwards.
TCCTGCCGGCTGCCGGCAGCCTGGTGTGCGCGGCCGTGCTGATCTGGATGGAATTCACGCTGGACAACAAGCTGCTCTTTGGCATTGACATTCCGTCTGCGGGCTGCTACGCCATCATGATCGCGGCTCTGGGCTGCATGGCGGGGCTTTCTCTCTGGGCCTATCACAAGCTGAACAAAGCAGAATTAAGCTGAATAAGAAAACCGCAGGTCGGGCGTTTTGCCTGACCTGCGGACTTTTTTGTCTGTTCCGTCCTGTCTTCATTGCTTGCGATTCACAAGCATATCCTTAGTTGAGGTTGATGCCGTTGGGGTACTTCTGCTTGATCTCCTGGCCGCGGGAGAAGGGAATGTACTCGCCATACTTGAACATGTGGAAAATGACGTAGTAGCGATCATGCTCGCGCCAGCCTCCCAAGGTGGAGTAGGATGTGCTGTCCACATGGCAGTTGGGCAGGGCGGTCCTCAGATCGGCAACCACCTGCTTGTCCACGGGGTACTGATCCGACCAGTTGTTGCTGTTGTACAGCCACAGACGCTCCAGCTTGTGAAGTCCATGCAGGGGCGTCCAATCCTTGATGCGGTTGAAGCAGATGTTCAGGTCGATCAGGTTGGTGCAGTTGGCCAGGCAGGAGATGTCATTGATGTCGTTCTTGAACAGCTCCAGGTATTCCAGGTTTTTCAGGCTGCCGACCGGGGTGATGTCCTTCAAATTGATGTTACAGGCCAGGATGAGCACCCGCAGGTTGGGCAGATCGTAGAGAAAGGACAGATCCGTGACCGCGTTGTGGCCGATGTCCAGCGCGAGGAGGTTCTTGCAGTATTTCAGGTACTTGAACTGCTGTTCGGTGTGCTGGGGGGAACGGTTGTTGTGCAGCGTAGAGAATGCGGTGGCGTCTGTGCGGACCCAGTGATCACCGATACGCATCGTCCAGCCGAATTCGATGTTCGGGAAGGCTTCTGCCAGCCGGTCGATGTTCTTGGGATAAATGTTGGTGGAGAACATGTCCACCTTCTTCAGGTTGGGGAATTTGCGCAGGAACACGATAAAGGCATCGTAGTCCTCAACCCGAACCTTGCCCAGATCAATGTACTCGGCGTTGATATCTGCGGTGAACTTGCCCATATAGGTGGCCGTCTGAGGTTCCTCCGCCAGCGCCAGACCTGCCATGAGCAGGCAGAGTAGTATAAGCAGGGCAGCGAGCAGCTTTTTCATGGTTTATTCCTCCTTGCCGGGTGTGATGTTCTTTGCGGGAGCAGGAACGAAGTCCTGCATGGCGCCTATCCCTTCCACATAAGGGTTAAGCGGGAAGCTGGTATCATGCTGGATCTGGCGGATGACCTCTTCCGCGTCTGCGCCGGTGGCCAGCACCGGCTGGTAGTTGTTGTTCTCTTTATCGCCGGAGGGCAGGGCGGGGATGATGTTCAGCTGATGCCCCAGGTACTCGCCCTCATCAGAGAAGGTCAAAGTGAACTGGAACATGGCTGTGTAAGGCGCTCTGACCTTAGCGTTGCCGCCAAAGACAAAGTTGCCGATGGAGTAGCAGATGGTCTTGCCATCTTTGACCTCTATGCCCTGCAGCACATGGGGATGGTGCCCTACCACGATATCCACGCCGTAATCCAGCACTGCATGGGCGAATTGCTCCTGGATGCGCAGATGCTTCGGGCGGTACTCTTCGCCGCCGTGCATCACACAGATGATCACATCGCAGCCGTCCTCCCGGAGAGCCTGCACCTGACTCTTGAGCAGGTTGCGGTGCCGGTAGTACCAGTAGCTGATTTCCATACTGACAAAACCGATCCTGATATCGCCCTTTTGCCAGATCCATGTGCGCTGCACAGCGTCGTTGGTGCCAAAGCAGGGCAGGGAAGCCTTGTCCAGTGCGTCGAGCGTATGGGTGACGCCGTCGTAGCCGTAGTCCATGATGTGGTTGTTGGCAATGGATACCGCTTCCACGCTGGAGCCTGTGAGAACCTGCGTGTAATCCTTGCTGCCGCGGAAATTATAGGTCTTTTCCACCGCTGCGCTTTCATAATTGATAAAGCAGCCTTCCAGGTTGGCAATAGTCAGGTCGTCATAAGCGATGACAGACTGTACTTCCCGAAGGAAGTAGCTATACCCATGCTGACGAAGATACCCGTCAAAGGAATAGTCAAACTCCTTTAGCCTGTCTTCGCCGCCGATGACGCAATCTCCCAGGAAGGTGATGGTCACCGACTGATCCGCCAGGGCTGTCAGCGGCAGCAGCAGGAGCAATATCAACAGCAATCTACGCATGATGTCCGCCTTTCCAATAATAATTGATTATACGCCTGAGGGCTGCGATTTGTCAAGTATGGTAGGAATGAAACGCATTTAATACTTATGACCTTAAAAGGATTAGACAAAACTCACATTTTGTGAAAAAACTGCCGAAAACCCCTTGACAAACCCGGTTGGCGGTGCTATGATAACTCCGGCGTTAGATAAACCTAACTGCCCGAGATTCTGCGATGGAGGGATGAACATGACCCTGTGGGAAGCCGAAACCGGCAAGGAATACATCATCCGTTCGATCGTGACCGATGACGAGGAATTGAACCAGTTCCTCTTCTCCCTGGGCTGCTACTCAGGAGAGCCGATCACCGTGGTCAGCCGCAAGAGGCGCAGCTGCACCATTGCGGTGAAGGATGCACGATATTCCATTGACGATCAGCTGGCCGCGGCCATTGAGGTGTAATGCCTCAGGAAGGGGATCGGGCTGATCTTCTTTCGGGGGATGGGTTAGCCGCCCCTAACTACAACTGCGTTTCCATGAACCTGTATATAGATCAAGGAGGAATCCCCATGAGAATTGCTCTGACGGGTAATCCCAACAGCGGCAAGACAACGATGTACAATGCCCTGACCGGCCGCAACGAAAAGGTCGGCAACTGGGCGGGCGTGACCGTGGAACGCAAGGAGCACGCGGTCAAGAAGGCATATGCCAACGGCCGCGATGACCTGGTCGCTGTTGATCTGCCCGGCGCTTATTCGATGTCTCCCTTTACCTCCGAGGAGAGCATCACCAGTGCATATGTCCGCAACGAGCAGCCTGACGTGATCGTCAATATCGTGGACGCTACCAATCTTTCCCGCAGCCTGTTCTTCACCACGCAGCTGCTGGAGCTGGGGATCCCCATGGTCGTCGCCCTGAACAAGGCGGACGTTAACGAGAAGAAGCAGACCCGGATCGATACCGTGGCGCTGGCCGCGGCGCTGGGCTGCCCTGTGGTGGATACGGTTTCCACCACCAACGAGGGCCTGGCCGAGGTCATCAAGACCGCTGTTGCTCAGGCCGGCAAGGAGCAGAAGGCTCCCTATACCCAGGGCGACATCGACCTGACCAACAAGGCTGAGGTCGAAAAGGCTGACCGCGCCCGCTTCACCTTCGTCAACGGCATCGTCAAGCAGGTCGAGACCCGCAAGGTCAGGACGGCTGATATCAATTTCCAGGATAAGATCGACGCTGTGGTGACCCACCCCATCCTGGGCCTGCTCATCTTTGCAGCGGTGATGTACTTTGTGTTCTGGTTCTCCCAGGCTTCCTTTGGCCCCTGGCTGGCGGATACCCTCGTGGCCTGGCTGGAAGGCTTCCAGGGCTGGGTGGCTGAGCTGGTCTCTGGCGCATCCGATATTCTGCAGACCCTGCTGGTGGACGGCGTGATCGGCGGCGTGATCGCGGTCATCGGCTTCCTGCCCCTGGTGATGGTGATGTACTTTCTCATTGCCCTGCTGGAGGACTGCGGCTACATGGCCCGCGCCACCGTCGTGCTGGATCCGATCTTCAAGAAGGTCGGCCTCAGCGGCAAGTCCGTGATCCCCTTCGTCATCACCACCGGCTGCGCTGTGCCCGGCGTGATGGCGGCCCGTACCATCCGCAACGAGCGTGAACGCCGCGCAACGGTGATGCTGGCGCCCTTCATGCCCTGCGGCGCAAAGCTGCCTGTGATCGCGCTGTTTGCCGGTGCATTCTTCTCCGACGCCACCTGGGTCGGCCCGCTGATGTACTTTGCCGGCATCCTGCTGATCTTCCTGGGCGCGCTGCTGATCAACCTGATCACCGGCCACAAGGTGCGCAAGTCCTACTTCATCATTGAGCTGCCTGAGTACAAGGTTCCCTCCATCGTCCGCGCTGCCCAGTCCATGCTGAGCCGCGGCTGGGCCTACATTGTCAAGGCTGGTACCATCATCCTGCTGTGCAACACCGCCGTGCAGGTCATGCAGCTGTTCAACTGGTCCTTCCAGGCCGTTGAGGAAGGCATGGAGAACACCTCCATCCTGGCGACCGTCGCCAATCCCTTCGCCTATGTGTTGATCCCGATCGTGGGCTATCATGCCTGGCAGCTGGCTGCGGCTGCGGTGACCGGCTTCATTGCCAAGGAGAATGTCGTGGGCACGCTGGCTGTGTGCTACGGCATCTCCAGCCTGATCGACACCGAGGAGCTGGCCCTGATGGAGGGCGCTGGCGCGGAGGTCGCGGCTGTCTTTGGCCTGACCAAGGCGGCGGCCCTGGCTTACCTGATGTTCAACCTGTTTACGCCCCCGTGCTTCGCGGCCATCGGTGCGATGAATGCGGAAATGAAGAGCGCCAAGTGGTTGTGGGGCGGCATCGGTCTGCAAATGGGCGTGGGCTTCACCGTGGGCTACCTCGTTTACCAGATCGGTACCCTGGTCACTACCGGTTCCTTCGGTGCGGGCTTCATCCCCGGTTTGATCGTGGTGGCTGCCATCGCGGCTCTTATCACCGGTATTATCATCAACACCAACAAGCACCTGAAGGAAGAACACCAGCTCAAGGCGCGTGCCTGATCAAGCAAAGGAGGCGTTCCCATGACGGATATCATCATCATTCTGGTTCTTGCCGCCATCGTGGCGGGCGCCGGCTTCTATGTGTACAAGGCCAGGAAGAGCGGCAAGAAGTGCATCGGCTGCCCTGACAGCGGCGCTTGCGGATCCAGCGGCTCCACCTGCACCGGATCCTGTGCCAGCTGCTCCTGCTGCTGCGGCACAAAGACTGAATAAGCGATCCATTCTATCCTCCGGGTCATGCTCGCTGCAATCGGGCATGACCCATTTTCATCACAAAAAACAGGCCATGTTCCCGCAAATGGGGAGCATGGCCTTTGGTTATTCCGCAGTGGTAACGGGCTGGGTGACAAAGCGCATATCGACCATGTCTTCGTAGAGCCAGGCGCCATCAAACAACCCGGATTGTGTGACGGTCATCATGGCATTGTCTACCGCAGCCTGGCTGATAAAGCCGTCCGGGGCCCAGAGCTGATCTGCATAGGCCCGATCCAGCGCAGCTTTGCGGCCTTCCTCGGTGAGGGTGGGGAATTCCAGGGCCAGGACACGCTCGGCGGTCTCGCGGTCGTTCTGAACGATTTGCAGGGCCTTTTCCATTGCACGCACGAAGGCCGCGCAGATTTCCGGCTGACGTTCAATGGACGAACGGCGCACCCCGATGACCGAGTAAGCGTAATCGCCAAGGTCAGGGAAGGACACAAAGGGTTCCTCGAAGATGCCGGCGGTCACGCCCTCGGAGATCTGCGGCTCGCCGCCGTTTCCGATGTCGCCCTGGCCGTAGCGGAGCATCGCGGTTACGGTGGAAGCGTCAGCGTTCTCCAGGAGGATGACGTCTTTGTCGGGATCAAGGCCGAGGCTCACGCACAGGCTTCGGGTCAGCACATTGGGGGAACCGCCGTAACGGCCGGCAATGATGGTCTTGCCCCGCAGGAAGTCAGCCATGTCCTCGCCGGGTATGAGTCCCTTGCGAGCAAACAGGTACACATTTGCCCGGTTGATGCAGTTGCAGATGGCCAGGATGGGGTCAGATGTTCCGGCAGCATTGGCGAAGTTGTAGCTGTCCACCCCGCCGATGACGGCGAAGGCGTCGCCGCTAACCACGGCGGTCACGTGTGCGCCGCCGGTGGCCTGCACCACCGTGACATCCAGCCCTTCCTCAGCGAAGCAGCCCTCATGGATGGCCACATACAGCGGCAGATAACCGATCAGATGGACGGGCTCGGCAACGGTCAGAGGCGTCAGGTCGCTCTCGCCAAAGGCAAAGGCGGGCAGCATCAGTACCAACAGAAGACACAGCAGTCTGTTCATGGGAAAAACCTCCTAAAGATATTGGAACGATTTCGGCAAGCCACTGCTCCGGCGAGGACCATGGAGATGCTGTCTGTGCATGAGATGCCTACAACGGATGAAAAGCGCGGCATAGGAGTAGCCGGATGTGTTTCGTATCAGGTTGCGCGCAGGAGAATACGCTCCAGCAGCACCACGCCCGCATACATCACCACGCTCACAATGGACAGCACCGTTACCCCAACCCAGACCAGTGGCAGGTCAAAGATCGTTCCGGCGTACACTATCATACGCCCCAGCCCCCGGTCTGATGCTATGAATTCCCCGACAATGCTGCCGGCCATGGCCAGGGCGATATTCACTCTCAGCCCTGTAATGATGGACGGCATCGCGGAAGGAACCACCAGGCGGCAGAATGTCTGGAATCTGGTCGCGCCCAGCGAGACGAGAAGCGTCTGAAGCGCAGGATCCACCGTCTGTACGCCGCCGTAAGCGCTCATTGCAGCCACTACTACCGTCATCAGGAAGGCAAGGATCACCTTGGAGGTAAATCCTATGCCGGTCAGAATGACAAGAACAGGCGCCAGCGCCAGCTTGGGCAGTGCATTGAGGACGATCAGCCAGGGCTCTGCAACCATGGCGATGGGCCGGGAGAACCAGAACATCAGTCCCAGGACAGAGCCTGTAATCGTCCCGAGGATGAACCCCAGCAGCGTCGAGGATGCAGTATAGGCAATGTCCCCGGGCAGCTGGCCGCTCTGCCACTTGACGACGGCTGTACGGAAGATCTGTGTCGGGCTGGAAAAGAAAAACGGATCAATGAAGCCTGTTCGACTGCCTGCTTCCCACAGAACGATCAGTGTGATCAGCAGTCCCCAGCGCCAGACCTGCACGAAGGTTTTACTTTTCATCGTCAACGTCCTCCTCGTCCAGAAGGGTCAGGATGTCGGCTTTCATGGCGGTCAGCGCGGGCAGGGCAAGGGTCGGGAGACTCCGCGGCTTCTCCTGCGGCAGCGTGTATCGGGCTACAATCCGCCCTGGAGACGATCCCATGACCAACACTTCATCAGAGAGCAGCAGAGCCTCGTCCACATCATGGGTGACGAAGAGGACGGTCAGACCTTTGGTCAGGCACAGCCTCATAAGAAGCTGCTGCAGGTGCAGCCGGGTGATGGGATCCAGCGCTCCAAAGGGCTCATCCATAAGAAGAAGCTCCTTACCGGTCTGAAAGGTGCGTACCAGTGCCGCCCGCTGCCTTTGTCCTCCGGAGAGTTCGTCGGGCTTGCGGCGGAGCATCCCTTCCAACCCACAGGCGCGGATATCGTCGGATGCGTCCTGAAGGGCTGCGGATGGCTTCACCCCTTTGAGCGTCCGGGGCAGGGTGATGTTATCGGCGATGGTGCGCCAGGGCAGAAGGAGATCCCGCTGAAGCATGTATCCGGTCAGGCCCGGGTTCATGACCAGGGAGTGACCATTCAGGGTGACCGTTCCCTGGTCCGGGGGAATCAGCCCGGCGATGATGTTGAACAGTGTGGTTTTGCCGCAGCCGCTTGGGCCAAGGATGGAGAGAAACTTGCCCCTTTCCAGGGAAAAGGAGACGGTGTCAAGCGCAGCGACGGCATGGTCACCTGCGCCGAAGTGTTTGGAAACGCCATCGACCGTGAGGTAGGGCAGGTCGGGCATGAGGATCATCCTTTCGGGCAGCAGGGAATGGAGGTACTGCCGTCACCACAGACTATGCCGGTGCTGGAAAATGGTGAGGGGAATGATCAAGGCAGTGGCGTTCCAACGGAAGACATCCCGGCTGCAGCGGCACAGTAAAAGCCGCAGTTCGGCTGAACTGCGGCTTGTGGTTCAATGTGTTTATCAGACGTTCCAAATCTCCTCGGCGTACTGCTTGATGGTACGGTCGGAGGAGAACTTGCCGGCGGAGGCGACGTTCATCAGGCACTTCTTGGAGAAGGCGATACGGTCGCGATAGTCGCGGTTGCACTGGAGCTTCTGATCCATGTAGGAACGGAAGTCGTGCAGGATGAAATAGTGGTCGGGCTGATGCCAGGATGCGCCCACCAGGATAGAGGACGCCAGTTCCTTGAGCATGCCGTCTTCATCCGGGAAGGTGCCGTCTACCAGGCAGTCCAGCACGCGGGCAATGTCGGGGTCGGCCTTGTAGATCGCGCGGGGATCGTAGGTGCCCTTGATGGCATTGATCTCGTCAACCGTCGCACCGAAGATGTAGTTGTTTTCGCGTCCGGCCTGCTCGGCGATCTCGATGTTCGCACCGTCGAAGGTACCCAGGGTGACCGCGCCGTTGAGCATCAGCTTCATGTTGCCGGTACCGGAGGCCTCGGTGCCCGCAGGGGAGATCTGCTCGGATACGTCGGCGGCGGGGATGATCTTCTCCGCCCAGGAGCAGTTGTAGTTCTGCACGAACACAACCTTCAGCAGGTGGCTGGTCTGGGGATCGTTGTTGACTTTGTCAGCGATCATGTTGATCAGCTTGATGATGGCCTTGGCGCGGGCGTAACCGGCAGCAGCCTTGGCACCGAAGATGTAGGCGGTGGGTGTGAAGTCAGTCAGGGTGCCGTCCTTGAGCTTGAAGTAGATGTTCAGGATGGACAGCGCATTCATGAACTGACGCTTGTACTCATGCAGACGCTTTACCTGGATGTCAAAGATCATGTCAGGATCAAGCTTGACGCCTTCCTTCTTGTAGATCTCCGCAGCCAGCTGCTCCTTCTTTTCGCGCTTGACGGCGATGAAATCCTGGGCCAGGGTATCGTCAATGAAGGGCTTGAGATTCTCCAACTGGAACAGGTCAGTCATAAAGCCGTTGCCGATCTTGGAGGAAATCAGCTTCACCAGCTCGGGATTGCACAGGCCCAGCCAGCGGCGCTGGGTGATGCCGTTGGTCTTGTTCTGGAAGCGCTCGGGGTACACGGCGTACCAGTCTGCGAACACGTCATCCTTGAGGATCTCGGAGTGGATGGCGGCCACGCCGTTGGTGGCGTAGGAGGCATACACGGCCAGCTGGGCCATGTGGATCTGGTTGTCCCAGAGGATGCAGCGGGTCTTCTTCACATCGAAGCCCTTGCGTGCCATATCTGCCTTGAACTTGTCATTGATCATGTGGACGATGCGCACGATCTCCGGGCAGACGGAAGCCATCAGGTCGGCGTCCCACTTTTCCAGGGCTTCCTGCATGACGGTGTGGTTGGTGTAGGCGAAGGTCTCGCGTGCCATTTGGAAGGCAGCCTCAAAGGTGAAGCCGTCCGCCATCAGCAACCGGATGAGCTCCGGAATGGCCATGACAGGATGGGTATCGTTGAGCTGAACGGCATGCTCCTTTACGAAGCAGGCGTAGTCATCGCCGTGACGCTCCTTGTAGGCGCGGAGCATATCCTGCAGAGAGGCGCTCACCAGCACATACTGCTGCTTGATGCGCATCTGCTTGCCCTCGCGGCGGGAGTCGTTGGGATAGAGGAACTTGACGATGTCCTCGGCGCGGTTGCGGTCGGCGGCGGCCTGCTCGTAGCGCTGCTCGTTGAACTGGAAGAAGTCAACGGCCTTGATGGGCTCGGTCTGCCACAGGCGCAGGGTGCCGATGTTCTTCGCGCCGTAGCCGACGATGGGCATGTCGTAGGGCACAGCCATGACGTCGCCGGTGGCCATCTTCACGACGACAGCCTTATCCAGGCGGCGGATGGACCACGGATCGCCGAACTTGGCCCAGTCATCGGGGGATTCCACCTGGCGGCCGTCCACGAAGCTCTGCTTGAACAGGCCGTACTTGTAGCGAAGACCATAGCCGGTCATGGGCACATCGATGGTGACAGCGGAGTCCAGGAAGCAGGCAGCCAGACGGCCCAGACCG
>JAFXFR010000019.1 GCA_017513475.1 Clostridia bacterium | reverse complement strand
GGTCAAAGCTGATGCGCACGCCTTCCCGGTTATCGGGGGCAATGTGCCAGCCGGGCGCAAACGCCGCATATTCCATCACCTTTTCGATGGCCGCCCGGCCAATGGGACGGAAATCGGCTTCGGTGATGTTCAGGCGGATTTCCTTGCTCTCCACAGGCTCCTGCAGGTCAGCGATCAGGCTGCCCAGGTTCTTGCCCTCCTGCTTGAGCTTCATCGCGCGGACGATCAGCACCGTCACCAGGTACATGCCGTCATCCAGGAAGTAGTTCTCCTTCAGTGCCGCGTGGCCGCTGGTCTCGATGGCCAGGGGGCAGGAAATGCCCTCGGCATTGAGGCGGATGGCTTCGTCGATGACGTTGCGGTAGCCGCGCTTATAGCGGTAGTGCTCTCCGCCCCAGTCGTTGATGAACTTCTTCAGGCCGGAGGAGGTCACGGAGTCGGTCACGATGGTCTGGCCGGGCTTCTCGTCCAGCAGAATGGCGGAGATCAGCGCGATCAGGCGGTTACGGTTGATTTCGCTGCCGTCAGCGTCAACGACCGCGGCACGATCACAGTCGGTATCGAAGATGACGCCCAGGTCGGCGCCAGCCTTCTTCACCGCCTCGGAGATGGAGGCCATGGCCTGCGCATTTTCGGGGTTCGGGACATGGTTGGGGAACATGCCGTCGGGCTCCAGGAACTGGCTGCCCTCGATCCACGCACCCAGCTCTTCCATCAGCTCGGCATAGAATCCGCCCGCGCCGTTGCCGGCGTCGACGACCACATGCAGGCCCAGCAGAGGCTTCTGCACGTCGGTGCCCAGGCCCTTGCGGATGCGGTTGGCCAGCAGTTCCTTGTAGGTGGGCAGGAAGGGCTTCTCGGTGATGGTGCCCGCCATGGCCATCTCTTCAGGCTCGTAGCCGGAGGCCATTTCGATCAGTGCCGCCACCTGCTTGCCGTCCAGGCCGCCTTCTTCCACGAAGAACTTCAGGCCGTTCTTGTCGTAGGGATGATGGCTGGCGGTGATCATCACAGACGCATCCGGCTGGAAGCCGGGGGTGATGATGGACATGTACATCGCAGGGGTGGAGCACATGCCGAAAGACAGGGCATTCGCGCCGGCCTTGGCGACGCCCTCGGCAGCCGCCTTGAGCAGCGCGGGGCCGGAAATACGGCTGTCACGGCCCAGCGCGATGGTCACCTGCGCAATAGGCTTCTTCTTCTTTTCGGCAACGAAACGGGCAAAGGCCATGCCCAGACACATCGCCACATGGGGGGTCAGCGTCGCATTCTCGCCAACGGCGGTACCGCGAACATCACTGCCACTCTTGAGCTTCATCCAATCCATAATCAGAACCTCCAAATCTATCAAGCACACAAACAGTTACAGACTCTGGTCATTGGCGGCTTCCTCATAAGCGCCGCGCAGCAGATGGTACAGGGGCGCGAGGGTCTTGAAGTCCTCGCGGACAATGTCGAGGATCTCCCGCGTACCGACCTTGTTCATATCGGGATGCGCCTTGCCGACATACACCTCGCGGGAGCAGTACCAGCCCCGCAGACCCAAGGGCACATCGGGGGGCACCTCCATGCGTTTCCAGGTCTGGTTCCAGACGGTGAAGTCATTCTCCGTCAGGCGGCAGCCGTCGATGATTTTGGCGTACTTCTTGGAGTTCGCAGCCATCTGGCGGCGGAAGGCGTCCATCATCGGACGATTCTCGCCCCAGGTGCCCATGCCCCAGCCAAGGGTGGTCGGGCCCAACTCAAAGAAGAAGTTCACGCTCCCCTCCCTCGGCTCGGCAGCCCGGCGGAAGCACAGCCACAGGTGATCGCGAAAGGGCGACTTGTCCTTGGAGAAGCGGGTATCCCGGTGGATGCGGGCCAGGCACTTGTAGGGCCTGATCTCCATCAGGGGATCGATCTTCTGCATCTCCGGCGCAAGTTCCTCAATGAAGGCATGGAAAACAGCCTTTACGTCCTTCTCGTACCGCGGCTTGTGCTCGGCGAAATACGCCTTGTCGTTGTGAAAACGGATGTCGAGGAAAAACTGCATTGTCTCTTCCGGAAAACCGGTGAACATAACGCACCCCGCTTACATGGGCAGAATACGCCCACTATGATCTCAATATATTATACCCCGGCTTTCCAGGGATTGCAAGGGGGAACATAGCATTTCCCGCAACAAAAAGGAGCGGAGGTGTTTCACTCCGCTCCCTGGGTAAATCAATTAGTCATGCACCTTGTCGGCGATCTCCTGCTGGAGCTTGGCGATCATGTCTTCCACGCTCATCACGCCGAAGTTGCCGCCCTTGCGGTCGCGCAGGGCAACCACCTTGTCCTCGACTTCCTTGTCGCCCAGAACGATCATGTAGGGCACCTTCTCCAGCTGGGCCTCGCGGATCTTGAAGCCGATCTTCTCATTGCGGGTATCGACTTCCACGCGCATGCCCTCGGCTTCCAGCTTGGACTTGAGCTCGTAAGCCCAGTCGTCGCTGCGCTCGGTGATGGTCAGGATGCGCACCTGCTCGGGCGCCATCCACAGGGGCAGCGCGCCGGCGTAGCGCTCGATCAGGTAGGCCAGCGTACGCTCGTAGCAGCCCAGGCTGGTACGGTGGATGATGTAGGGCGTCTTCTTCTTGCCGTCGGAGTCGGTATATTCCATGCCGAACTTCTGGGCCAGGAGCATATCGATCTGGATGGTGACGATGGTATCTTCCTTGCCGAAGACGTTCTTGTACTGGATGTCCAGCTTAGGGCCGTAGAAGGCAGCCTCGTCGATGCCGACCTCGTACTCAACGCCGAGCTTATCAAGGATTTCGCCCATGATACGCTGGGCTTCCTCCCACTGCTCCGCCGTGCCTTCGTACTTAATGCCGGCGCGGGCGGGATCCCACTGGCTGAAGCGGAAGGAGCAGTTCTCCAGCATGCCCACGGTGCCCAGCATGTGCTTGGCCAGTTCCAGGCAGCCGCGGAATTCCTCCTCCAGCTGATCGGGACGCAGCACCAGATGGCCCTCGGAGATCGTGAACTGACGCACGCGGATCAGGCCGTGCATCTCACCAGAGTCCTCGTTGCGGAACAGCGTGGAGGTCTCGCCCAGACGCATGGGCAGGTCACGATAGGAACGGGCACGGTTCAAGTACACCTGATACTGGAAGGGGCAGGTCATGGGACGCAGGGCGAAGCATTCCTTCGTCTCGTCGTTGGGATCGCCCATGACGAACATGCCGTCCAGGTAGTGATCCCAGTGGCCGGAGATCTTGTACAGGTCGGACTTGGCGAACAGGGGCGTCTTGGTCAGCAGGTAGCCGCGCTTCTGCTCCTCGTCCTCGACCCAGCGCTGCAGCGTCTGGATGACGCGTGCGCCTTTGGGCAGCAGGACAGGCAGGCCCTGGCCGATGGCGTCCACGGTGGTGAAGTACTCCAGCTCGCGGCCGAGCTTATTGTGGTCGCGCTTGCGGGCTTCCTCCTGCTGCTGGATGTAGGCTTCCAGCTCATCCTTGGTGGCGAAGGCCGTGCCGCGGATGCGGGTAAGCATCTTGTTGTTCTTGTCGTTCTTCCAGTAAGCGCCGGAGATGGCCGTCAGCTTGAACGCCTTCAGCGCCTTGGTGTAGCACAGGTGGGGGCCGACGCACATGTCGATGTAGTCGCCCTGCTGGTAGAAGGTCAGCGTGACCTCCGCATCCAGATCGGCGATGTGCTCGACCTTGTAGTTCTCGCCGCGCTCTTCCATCAGCTTGATCGCCTCGTCACGGGAGAGGGCGAAGGGCTTGATGGGCAGGTTCTTCTTGACGATTGCCTGCATTTCCTTTTCGATGGCGGGCAGATCTTCCTCGGTGAGCTTCACGTCACCCAGGTCGATGTCGTAGTAGAAGCCATTCTCGGTGGCGGGGCCGTAGGCGAAATGAGCCTGGGGATACAGGTTCTTGACCGCCTGGGCCAGGATGTGCGCCGCGCTGTGGCGCAGGATGTGCAGCTCCTCCTCGGGAGCGCACTCGGCGACGTGACCATCGTTGTAGATGACCTTCATGGGATTACCTCCTCTTTCTTCGGGGAACGAAAAAGACTCGTCCCTCGCATAATAAGCTCGAGGGACGAGTCTGAACATATCAAACCCGTGGTTCCACCCTGATTGGTTCTCTTTGCCGCTGTAACGCGCAGCCCGCGGTCTGATCAGGAGGTGGTCTTCGCCTGGGATACTCAGCCGGTGTGCTTTCAGCCGGTGACACACCTCTCTGTCGGGCCTTTCTGACAGGGTACTCTTCTCCGTCATTTCGGACGATAACTCAGTATAACGCCGCGCCCCGCATTTGTCAAGCAGAAAAATCCACCCTTAACGCGTCGCGGTGCACCCACGCGCACTGTGACCCCACAAAGAAACCAACGCCGCG
>JAFXFR010000190.1 GCA_017513475.1 Clostridia bacterium | reverse complement strand
TGCGCAACAACGAGCCTGACATCTATGCCAAGTGCCGTCACATCCTGCTGCCCAAGGACTATGTGCGCTACATGCTCACCGGCGACTTCGCCACCGAGGTATCCGACGCCTCCGGTATGCAGCTGCTGGACGTCCCCAACCGCTGCTGGTCTGACGAGCTGCTTGAGATCCTGGACATCGACAAGTCCATGCTGGCGAAGGTGTATGAGTCCTGCGAAGTGACCGGCCATGTGTCCGATGCGGCGGCTGCCCTGACCGGCCTGTCCGCCGAGACCCTGGTGGTCGGCGGCGCTGGCGACAATGCGGCTGCGGCTGTCGGCACCGGCGTGGTGGAGGACGGCAAGGCCTTCGTCACCATCGGCACCTCCGGCGTGGTGTTTGCTCACACGGATAAGCTGGCCATCGATCCTCAGGGCCGCGTGCACACCTTCTGCTGCGCGGTGCCCGGTGCGTGGCACGTCATGGGCGTGACCCAGGCTGCCGGCCTGAGCCTGAAGTGGTTCCGCGATACCTTCTGCGCGGCGGAGAAGGAAGCTGCTGCCCAGATGGGCGTTGATCCCTACGAGCTGACCAACAAGCAGGCTGCCCAGAGCCCCATCGGCGCCAACAAGCTGATCTACGCGCCCTACCTGATGGGCGAGCGTACCCCCCATCTGGACCCCGACTGCCGCGGCATGTTCTTCGGCCTGAGCGCCATGCACCAGCGCCGCGACCTGCTGCGCGCCGTCATGGAGGGCGTAACCTTCTCCCAGATGGACAGCCTGAGCGTGCTGGCCGAGATGGGCGTTGCCCCCGAGACCATGCTGGCCTGCGGCGGCGGCGGCAAGAGCCCCCTGTGGCGTCAGATGCTGGCGGACGTGTTCAACGTGCCCGTTGCCACCACCGTCAACACCGAAGGCCCTGCGCTGGGCGTGGCCATCCTGGCTGGCGTGGGCGCTGGCCTGTACGAGAGCGTGCCCGAGGCCTGCCGCGCGATGATCAAGCGCAATCCCGCGCAGGATCCCATCGCTGAGAACGTGCCGAAGTACGCCGCCGTGTACGAGGTTTACAAGAAGCTCTACAAGGCCAACAAGGATCTGTTCAAGGATCTGGCGGCGCTGTAAGGGCCTTCGACCCATTTCGCGCGATTGAGGTGGACCACTCCGTGTGAAGGGCTTCCGCGTGCGAATTAAAGGACGGTTTCCGGGCGGAGACCGTCCTCTTTTCAAGAGGGGTGAGACGATGATCGGCAAGATTTACCGAATGCAGGCCTATGTGACCTGGGTGCTCTATGCCGTCCTGATCCTGCTGATGTTGCTGCCGGGCGGATTCATGCCTGGACTGCACAGGTCGGAGCTGATGTACATCTTGATTCAGGCGGGTGCCTGGCGGCTTGTGCTGCCCATCGGCACGGTGCTTGCTGTTATCGCAAAGGTACGGAAGGAGATTGTGTCAGGTGATCTGTGGCGTATTCAGATTATCACATTCCTGCTGAGTATTCCCATGCCGCTGGTGTTGTTGATTCTGTGGGTGGGGTATAGCGGAATATGAGCAAGCCATCCCCTGGTGTGCAGATTTGATACAGTAAACGTCCCGACTCATTACGAGCCGGGACGTTTCATATGCTTACATCTCTTCAATATACTTCGCGCACTGCATGGCGGCGATCGCGCCGTCCGCAGCGGCGGTGATCACCTGGCGGAGGCTCTTCACGCGCACATCGCCGGCGGCAAATACGCCGGGAACGCTGGTGTGCATGTCCTCGTCGGTGACGATGTAGCCGCCCTTCATCTCCACCTTGCCCTCGAAGAGCGCGGAGTTCGGTGCAAAGCCCACAAAGCCGAACAAGCCGAAGGCGCCGTCCTCCTCATTGGCACGGATGACGCTGGTCTCGCCGGTCACCACGTTGCGCACGGTCATTTCGGAGAGGCTCGCGTCGCCGTCCACCTTCTCCACCACGGTGTTCCACAGGAAGTCGATCTTCTCGTTGGCGAAGGCGCGCTCCTGGATGGTCTTGACCGCGCGGAGCTGGTCGCGGCGATGAATGATAGTCACCTTGCGGGCGAAACGGGTGAGGAAGATAGCCTCCTCCACAGCGCTGTCGCCGCCGCCGACCACGTAAACGTCCATGCCGCGGAAGAACATGCCGTCGCAGGTGGCGCAGAAGGAGATGCCCCGCCCGGTGAAGGCGGCCTCGTTCTCGCAGCCAATGGGCTTGGGATGCGCGCCGGTGGCGATGATGACCGTTTTTGCGCGGTAGTCGCCGGACGCGCCGGTCAGCACCTTTTCATCGCCGGAGAGGTCGATGGCGGTGATCTCGTCGTAGGCGCGTTCGACGCCGAATTTGTCGGCCTGCTGGCTCATGCGCTCGGTCAGGGAGAAGCCGCTTTCGCCCTCCAGCAGCTGGCCGGGGTAGTTCTCGATGTCGTTGGTCAGGGTGATCTGGCCGCCGGGCATGGCCTTTTCGATCAGCAGGGTCTTCAGGCACGCGCGGCCTGCGTACAGCGCGGCGGACAGGCCGGCAGGGCCTGCGCCGAGGATGATCACGTCATAAAGCATAGGGGGATCCTTTCGTCAGTCGTCGTTGGGTTCGGGCCAGCCGAGCTGTCCCAGGGCGCCTTCGGCCTTGCGGATCAGGTCATCCACATCCACCATGTTGCGCTTGTAGTCGGCCTGCAGAGCCTTCTGCTCCTTCGGGGGGAGCTGCTCCTTCTTCAGCCGCAATGAGGCGGCGCGCAGGGCAGATTCAACCTCCGGCAGGGCCAGTACCTCGCGCAGAGAGGCCTTCACGTCCTCCTCCAGGAGCAGCTGCTTGAACTTGTTGTGCAGGTGATCGTAATGCTGCTGCTCCAGCCTCTGGATCTTGGCGGCGGCGGTGCGCATCATCAGGCGGATGCGCTCCTGGGTCCAGCTGTGGGCGATGGAGGGGGGAACCAGAGGCAGGGGCTGATTTTCCGCCCGGCGGAAGCCCTCGGCAACCTCGGCCAGCAGCTTGCGCTGGATGGCGCCCACATCCGCAGGATTGCGCCAGGGGGCGGGCATGCCATGCTGACGGACCTCGCGGAGGAATTCCTCCACAGGCTGTTTGCGCACCATGGCGTCCATGGGAGCAAAACGGGAAATGTCCTCGTACTCCGGGTGATACAGCAGCAGCACAGGCGTGCCGACGGCCAGGCAGGCCATCGCGCAGTGGAGCCGGCGGGTGAAGACCATTTCAGCCGAGGCATAACGGGCCAGAACGGCTTTGGCGGCCTTCATGCGGGCGTCAAAATCGGGGGAAGGGTCACTGAGGGTATGGGTGAGAACGGTCACGTCCTCGCGGAACCCCCGGATGGCCTGGATGACCTCCTCCTGCACATCGCAGCAGACGATCCCGTGACGACGCATCCTGCGGTGCTCCAGTGTGAGGGTCAGACAACCCGTCAGCGTATGAGGGACGCCCAGCTTGGCCAGGCGGTTTGAGGTGCGGAGATCGCGGACTGCAATCGGGGCGCAGGCCTGCAACGCCTCCAGACCGGCGCCGTTCAGCGTGGAAAGGGGCAGACCCCAGGCATCCTCCTCGGAGAGGTGTACGCCTGCACAAACCGGCGCGATGTGCTCCTCCGGCGGCCAGTGGGCAGAGGAGCGCAGGAACAGTCCGGGCGTCAGCAGCACCAGGCGGTCATCGTCCCGGAGGGCGGGGATGGGCGCGTCCAGAGTATCTGCATCCAGGCGGAAATCCACCCGGGGAAGCTGCTGCAGCGCAGCCAGAGCGACCAGATCGTCGCCCAGGTTATCGGTGGCAGGCCGCCAGGCCAGGCCATAGTAAAGCATTCATTCCACCTCAGTTGCCGTATTTTTCGAGGTATTCTTCCAGGCACAGGTTTTCGTCCCGCATGATGAGGGAATGTTCCGTGCCTACATAACGTACATGCCAGGGTTCGTGGGAGATCTTGGTGATTTTGGTTTTGTCCGCAGGATAGCGGATGATAAAGCCGTACTCCCAACAGTGTTCGCGAAGCCAGACGGACTGCTTGGTAGCGCCGAAGGAGGCCTCGCCGGTAATGGCAAGGTCGAAGGCCAGACCGGTGTGATGCTCGCTGGCGCCGGGATCAGCCACGGTCTGACGTACCTTGGCGCGGGCCTGCTGGCCGGTCATGCCTTCCTGGCGGTAGGCGTAAACGCGGTCGTCAAACAGCTTTTGCTGGTACTGGACGGAACGGTAGCCGGCATTGACCTGCCACCCGGTATATCCGTCTGCCCGGGCGGCGCGGAGCATCGTCATCAGTGCATCCACGGCATATTTTTCGCCCTGAATGTCACTGCCCTTGATCTTGACCACATTGGCGTCGCAGTAGTCCCGCATATCCACCAGGTGGACGGTCCGGTAATCGTCGGGGATCGGGTTGTCGCTGTTGACGAGGATGGGGAAGCCGTCTGCGGTCAGGCCGGGAACCAGCGCGGGATCGGGTGTCGGGGTCGTCAGAATGGGGTGAGCTTCATCGGAGAAAAGCACCGCTGCGGTGGCAGGACCATAGATGCCGTCTGCCGTGAGGCCGTGCTGTTCCTGGAACAGCATGATAGCCTTGCGGGTGCCGGGACCTGAGATGCCGTCCACCGTACCAGTGTAGTATCCCAGATCCTTCAGGCGCTGCTGGATGGCCGCGATGGAGGTGGTGTCCGGTGTGGGTGTGGGGACGGGCGTGGGGACGGGGGTGATGGCGGGCAATGCATCGTCGGAATAGAGAACCTCTGTGGTGGCGGGGCCCACAATGCCGTCTGCCTGCAGATTGTTGCGCTGCTGGAAGGCGATCACGGCCGAGCGGGTGCCGGGACCAAACTGGCCGTCCACCGTGCCGGTGTAGTAGCCCAGTTCCTGCAGCCGCGTTTGCAGCTTGACAACGCTTTCGCCCGTGGCGCCGGAACGGATAACGGGCTCGGGTGTGGGCGCGTCGGGATTGGGGGTGACCCGGAAGACGCTGCCGTAATCCGGCAGGGGCGTGGGGGTGAGAGAACTCACCCGCTGCACCTCTGTGTTCAGATCCATGACAGTGGCGGCCATGACGATCATGGCAACGACCAGCGTCGCCAATACGATGCAGCACAGGATGCGTTTGATGGAAAGGGGCTTGTTCATAAGTACCTCAATGTATCTGCAAAAGGAATAAGGGCGGATCTTTCTTTCAGTATACGCCTTTTGCTGCGATTCCGCAAGGGAAGGCGCAGCTCTGATCCCATTATACCATCCCTGCATGAAGCGGTTCAAGCCTCTGGAATGTAAAATCTTGCAGGCTCGGCGCTCATCTCCCGGAAGAACGGGGAGCGGGCGGCGGCAACGTCAAGCAGGACCGCGGCCGGCATATGAAATCGCTGCAGGCTGATGCCAACAGTATACCATATTTCTCAACAAATGAAAACGAATAATTCACCTTCAGCCAACAAAGGCTGGCTATGATGGTATCATCAACGGAAAGGAGACTTCCCATGCACGAAATCCTCGCTGCGGCGGATGCCGGACGCGCTGCTGCCGACCGCCGTTACCTCCATGCCCGCGCAGAAACGGGCTTTGATCTGAAGGACACCTTTGCTTATGTCTGGAAGCAGCTGACGGATATGGGCCTTTCACCTGTAAAATGCGGCCAATGCGGCATCCTTGCCGACATTGGCAAGGGGGAGGAGGGGGTGCTTCTCCGCGCAGACATGGATGCGCTGCCTGTCCGCGAGGAAGCAGATATCTCCTTCGCCAGCGGCAACGGCTGCATGCATGCCTGCGGGCATGATCTGCACACCGCCATGCTGCTGGAGGCGGCACGCATTCTCAAGGCCCGGGAAGAAACGCTGCGGGGCTGCATCCGCCTGATGTTCCAGCCTGCGGAGGAACTCCTCCTGGGGGCTGCGGACATGCTGCAAAACGGTCTGCTGGACGGGTTGAAGGTCCGTGCGGCGTATATGATTCATGTGCTGACGAATATCGACCTTCCGGCGGGCACGGCGATCGTTTCCGCGCCGGGGGTAAGCGCTCCGGCGGCGGGGATGTTTGAGGTGCGCATTCAGGGCAAGGGCTGTCACGGCGCGATGCCCCATGCGGGGGTGGATCCCATTGTCATTGCAGCCCACACGGTGCTGAATCTGCAGCAGATCCAGACCCGCGAGGTGAGCATGACAGAACCCTGCGTACTGACTGTGGGCATGCTGCAGGCCGGAGAGACCGCCAATGTCATTCCCGACTGCGCGGTGCTGCGGGGGAGCCTGCGCGCCTTCGACGATGAGACCCAGCAGCACCTTATCCGCCGGGTGAAGGAGATTGCCGAGGGGACGGCAGCGATCTTTCTTGGCAACGCTCAGGTGCGGATGCTTGGCGTAGCACCAACGCTGCTCAACGACGGGAGGCTCAGCGGTATGGCGTATGCAGCCCTGAAGGAACTGCTGGGACAGGATCGTGTTCTTCTGGCCGACGAGCTGGGCGGAGACGCGAAGAAATCTTCCGGCTCGGAGGACTTCGCGAATGTCTCCCATGCCGTACCCTCGCTGATGATAGCGCTGACGGCGGGGAATCCGTCGGAAGGGTATGCTTTCCCGGCGCATCATCCCCGGGCAGCCTTTGATGAAGCCGCGTTGCCAGCCGGTGCAGCGGTGTATGCATTCCTTGCCATGAAAACCCTGGAAATGTGATGGAACAGCCCGAGACAGCCGGCTTTATTGACAATTACAGGCAATGATGGTATGATGATTCATGTTGATGAATCGTGCTGATCCGCCGGATACAGATCGTGCGGATCCTCTACCCCCTGCAAAGGAGGAACTGTCATGCATACCACGCTCCTGGTCATGGCGGCGGGCATGGGCTCCCGCTTCGGAGGCAACAAGCAGATCGCCAAGGTTGGCCCGCACGGCGAATTGCTGCTGCATTACTCCATCCACGATGCGCATAAGGCTGGCTTTGATAAGGTGGTATTTGTCATCAAGCGGGAGCTGGAGGAGACCTTCCGAGAGGTCATCGGTAGCCGTTTTGAAGGAATAATCCAGGTGGAATATGCTTATCAGGATATGAACGATCTTCCTGTCGGTTTTACCGCACCTGAGGGCCGGGTCAAGCCCTGGGGCACC
>JAFXFR010000189.1 GCA_017513475.1 Clostridia bacterium | reverse complement strand
GGTCAAGTTCTACAACATGGAAGTGGATGTGACCGAAAACCTGGAGAGCGCTCTGCCCGGCCTGTACATCATCGGCGACGGCAGCGGCATCACCCACTCCCTGTCCCACGCATCCGCCAGCGGCGTACACGTCGCCCGCCGTATTGCAGCAAAGGAATAACCCTGCAGCGCTGTGGATTTCCGCAGCGCTTTTTGCACCAGAAAACCCCGCCCGGGCAGATGCTCAGGCGGGGTCTTTTGATTATGTTGGGTGATTACAGCCGGGGAATCAGTCCATCAGGGGCTTGAGGCTCTCGGCGTAATCCAGGTACTCCTGGCCATCGAAGTCGAAGTACTCGATACCGGAGATGCCCTCGGAGTAGGTCACCAGGTTGCGGATCACCAGCAGGACCTTGGTGTCTCCGCCCAGCTGATCCTGGATGCTGATGGCCTGACCGTACTCATAGCCTTCCATGTTTTCGAAGTCCAGCTCAGTGACGCCGGCCATGGAGGGCAGGATGGTCATGAACTCCTCAAAGACCTCGATATCACGCTGGTTGAAGAGCTTGTAGGTCACGGTCACGGTGCCTTCCTTGACCAGAACGGTCACGGTACCGATCTTGTGGATGTTGCCGGCAACCAGGTCGAAGGTCTGCTCGCCGTCCACGGACAGATCGATGGGCGTGAACATGTACCAGTAGTCGGTCACAGGGTTCTCCAGGTCACGGAAACGGATACCCATGGAGCAGGTGGTCATGATGTAGGTGATCTTCGCGCTGACGGGCTTGGTTTCGACCGCATCGCAGTTCTCACAGGCGCGCTGCTGCTCGCCATCCTCGCCGTCAGTGGGCTCCTTGGTCACAACCCAGTCGCCCCAGACGTGGCCCTTGGCAGGAATAGCCTCGGTGTAGGTGTGGGTCGCGTCATTCTTACAGGTGAAGGTCTTCACACCCTCGGTCTCGCAGTCGGGCTCGGTGGTCACGACGCCTTCATCGTACGCATGGCCGATCGCAGCAACGGGCTCGGTCTCGGTCGCGCCACAGACAGTACAGGTGAAGGTCTTCACGCCCTCGGTCTCACAGCCGGGCTCAGTGGTCACGACGCCGTTGTCCATGGTATGCTCAGCCAGGGGGAGCTCTTCAGTCTTGATCACTTCGTTACAGACGGAGCACTTCACAGTCTTGGAGCCGGGAACCTTACAGGTGGAATCAACGATGATCGTTTCTTCCTTATGGCCAGTAGCGGGAAGAACCTTGCCTTCCTGCACGTCGCCACAAACGGTACAGACGCCGCTGACATAGCCGTCCTCAGTACAGGTGGGAGCCTTGTAATTGCCGTCCTCGTCGTAGGTATGCTCAGCCTTTTCGATCGGCTCAGTCTTGGTCTCGCCGCAAACGGTACAGGTGAAGGTCATCTCGCCCTCAGCGGTGCAGGTGGGAGTCTTGGTCTCGACACCCTTGTCCCAGGTATGGCCGGTCGCCGCGATGGGCTTTTCGCTCAGCACTTCGTTACAGACGGAGCACTTCACGGTCTCGGAGCCGTCTTCCTCGCAGGTGGGATCAACCACAACGGTTTCCTCGGTATGGCCGGTCGCCGCGATGGGCTTTTCGCTCAGCACTTCGTTACAGACGGAGCACTTCACGGTCTCGGAGCCGTCTTCCTCGCAGGTGGGATCAACCACAATGGTTTCCTCGGTGTGGTCAGCCAGAGGCAGAGCCTTCTCGTTCAGCACTTCGCCGCACTCAGTACACTTCACAACCTCGGAGCCGGGAACGGTACAGGTGGACTCGGTGATCTCGGGCTTACCCTCGGTGTGGGGCAGCTTCCCGATCGGCTCGGTGTAGGTATGGGTCTTGTCGTTCTTACAGGTAAAGGTCTTCACGCCCTCAGCGGAACAGGTGGGCTCGAGGGTGACAGCTTCCTCGTAGTCATGCTCCAGCGCAGGGATGGTTTCTTCCTTGGTCTCACCGCAGTTGTAGGTACAGGTGTAGACGATCTTACCGGCCTCGGTACAGGTGGGCTCGGTGGTCACGCCATCAGACCAGACATGCTCGTTGGTCGCGGGTTCGTCTTCGGTCTTGATGTGCTCGTTGTCGTTCTGACAGGTGTAGGTACGCACGCCGACCTTGGAGCAGGTGGGCAAAGTGGTCACAATACCCTCGTCCCACTCGTGGCCGATCGCGTCCACAAAGTCCTGCTTGACGATCTCCTTACACACGGTACAGATGATGGTGGTGGAGCCCTTCTCCTCACAGGTGGGAGCCACAGTTACAGGCGCACCCTCGGTATGGCCGACAGCCTCGATCACTTCAATGGTGGTCTCGGTACAGCCTTCGTTGGTACAGGTGCGGGTCAGCTCACCGGCCTCAGTACAGGTAGCCGCCTTGGTCACGGTACCCTCATTGAACTTATGCTCGCCGGTTGCATCGATGATCTCGGTCTTGGTCTCTTTACACAGGCCGCAGGTGTAGGTCAGCACACCGGTCTTGATACAGGTGGGCTCGGTGGTGACGACGCCAATGTCCCACTCATGGTCGCACTCGGGTTCCGGAACAACGACAGTGGTGTTGCCGGAGACGGTGATGGACACCTTGTTGAAGTCCGGATCGTAGGTAGAGTTGGGCGTCACAGTAATGTCATAGGAACCGGGAGCAACGCCGTCCTTCACCTTCAGGACGATGGTGCCCAGGGTGCCGGAAAGGGGCTCAACGGTATCAGAAGACTTGCAGACGAAGTTCGCGTTCAGCTTGTTCGGTGCAGAGCCATTGACGCCGGCCGCCAGGCTGGCGCTGACAAACTCGAACACGGACGTGCTGGCCTCAACCTTCACGCGGGTGCTGGAAGCACCGCCGGGGTTGCCGGTAACGCTGATGGTAATGGTAACCGTCTCGCCGGGCTGCTTTTCAACAGCCAGCGCAGTACAAGCCATGCCCAGAAGCATCAGGCACAGCAGAAGCGCAAGAATTTTCTTCATAGAATTGCCTCCATTCATTCTCAAAGGCTATTGCCTAAGAACACAATCAGATAAGTTCGATGTCCCAGTCAGCCAGATAGCGATCCAGCATAACGGAGTCAATCATATCGACCTCGCCGTCACCATTCACGTCAGCATTGGACATATTGATGGTCACGTCCCAGTCAGCCAGATAGCGATCCAGCAGCACGGAGTCAATCATATCTACTTCGCCGTCATCATTTACGTCGCCGGGAATGCGGCCGCTTGCAGCCTTCACCTCAAAGGTGATGGAGCTGTTCACAGTGCTGGCACCTTTTGCCACATAGGTGGATACGGTGTAGGTACCTTCTTCAGCTCCCTTATCAACCAAGAAGGTCAGCGTGCCGATCTGGCCTGCCTCCAGCGGAGAAAGGGTGTAATCCGTCAGGTTGCCGAGCAGATCGGTACCGCTGTTAGTGATCTCAACGCCCTCGATGTTAACAACAACAAAGAAGTCATTGAACGCCTTGGGCGGCACGGTATCATTCACACCCATGCCCTCGGCACCCTTGAAGGTAACGGGCGCGTCGTTGGTTTCGATACCGATCTTCACGCCATTGCCGCTGGCCGTAGCAATCTCGACGACCAGTTTCAGCTCCGCACCCGGAGCAACGGTCACTGTTTCAGCCATTGCGATGGTGACAGCAGAGATCATCATCACAGCAAGCAGAAGTGAAACGAGCTTCTTCATAGGTAGGATAACCTCCCTTTCTTATTAGAAACTGCATGTTAACGGGACACCCCGTAATAACCTTTTATTGGAGAACCACGTTCTCCCCCGCACCGTAGCGAAGGATCAGCAGTGCATCCTGCATATCGACCTGACCGCTGCCATCACAATCCGCATTGCTCTTGTTGATGGAAACCGACCAGCCCGCATCATACTGCAAGATCAGCAGCGCATCATGAATGGTCACGCTACCGTTGGCGTCTGCATCGCCGGGAACGCGGCTGTCTTTGGTGACGGTGAAGCGTTCACTTGTCCAGGTGACGCGCTGGTTGTAGCCATCGGTCAGCACAAGTTCGCAGTAGAAGCTGCCCTCATTCTCCGGTGTGAACGCCGCAGAACCGGTCACCTTGCTGATCTCCTGAGACTTGACCACCGTACCGTCCTCTGCCTTCCAGCGCAGGACGCTGCTGCCGGCCGTCGTGTCATCCAGCGTGCCGGAGCCGCCGCTCATCTTCCAGGTCAGGATGATACTCTCTCCCAGGCCGATCTGTTTCGCATCCAGGGAAGCGGTCAGCACAGGCGTCGTGACTTCCGGTGCACCGGTCAGGGATGCTTCAGGCGAATCCCAGGAGCTGACATTCCCGTCAGCCTCCACCACCTTGACCGAATAGTAGACGCTGTCGCCCAGGTAAGGACGGCCATATACCGTCCCCTCCGGCGCCGTGACGGTCTGGGTGAAGAAGTTGTACTTCTTATCTCTGGACACATCGTAGGAGTAGCCGTTGATGACGATCTGCTGATAGGGCGTCACGCCGCCGTCAATGCTGTAGTTGAGGCCAATGGTCTCGCCGGATTTGACAGTGCTGTCCGTCAGCGAGAGGTCCACCTGCATACCTCCTACCAGCGCAATGGTCACGCGCGCCGGGTACGCTCCACTGATATGATCACAAATCGCGCCGATGTAGAACTCAAGGCCCTGGCCCGTACGGGGCGTATAGGATTCCTTGCCGCTGCGGGCTTCCACCGTTTTGGGCTCCACACTGAGGGTGTTTCCGGCTCCATCGTAGCATTCCCAGCCGATGTAGTAGCTGATGGTGTCGCACTCATGACCGTATACCTGATAGGTAGCCGTCACGCTGTCGCCGATCTTCATGGCGGATACGCGATTGAAGCGGGCTGTAAAGTAGAAGCCGTCCTTCACCGTCAGCCAGGGCGAGTTGATCGCCACCTGATTGCCGTCGCCGTCCGTTGCAGTGATGCGGAACTGCACCTCGCCGCCGGAAAGCAGCTTGTACGGGAAGGAAACCTCGCCGTTCTGACCGCTGGCATTGACCTGTCCGGTGGTGGTAACCGGCGTGAGCGCATTGCCGTTCACATCGGTATGATACCACTCTGCCCGATAGCTGACCGGATCGGTCATCGTGCTGAAGGTGGCTGTCGCGGTGATTTCATCGCCCACCTCGCTGCCGGTACGGTCAAGGGACACGCGCATGGCCAGGTTGTTGTCCACCTCCACACCAATGTCCGTATCGGTACCGATGCTGTCAAAGGTGGGGATTTCGCCATCGTAGACCTGAATGGTCGGCGTGGTCAGCGCAAGCATGTTGCCGTTGCCATCCTTGAGGATGATCACATAGTTGAAGTATCCTGGCTGCTGGGGTCTGACGGAGAAGGCACGACCGATCTGCTTGGTTCCATCCGGGATGGGTTCATCCACCGGAGGATAAACATATGCCACTTCCTTGCCGTCGTCTCCCTTGGGTACCAGTGTACCCACCGAATTGAAGTCTTCGTCCATCACCTGTCCGCCATAAATGTACGTCAGGCGACCGTAGTCCCAAGTCATGGTTACATAAAAGGTGACCTTCTCACCCACCTCGACCACGGAATCCGTTACTCTGAATTCAACCCGCAGGCTGTTATCCGCCTTGGAACCTGTATAACCGTTGAAGTCACCGCGAACCTCAGCAACAAGCCGCGACTGCCCCGGCGCCCGTGACCGGGCATTGGCCAGCGCAGAGGCCATCTCGGATTCGTACAGGGCTTTTTGCCCCGGCGTCAGCGACTCCAGCGGAACAGTCGTATCTGTTTCTGCTGCCGACGCAGTACCGATCCCCGTCAGGATCAGGAGCACCGTCATCAGCCAGCACAGCAATCTTTTCAATTATACACTCTCCTTCTCTCCGGTCATTGCTGCACAGGGAACGCTCACTTCAGCGTCACATCCTGACCTGCGCCGTACTGGAGAATCAGAATCGCATCATTGAAATCCACGCCGCTGTTAGCGTCAACGTCGGCATTGGTCTTGTCGATGGAAACGTTCCAGCCCGCATCATACTGCAGCACCAGCAGCGCGTCCATGATATTGACCACACCGTCGCCGTTTGCATCGCCGGCAGTGTGATCCGGCTGCGGAGGTTCGTCAGCCGCAGAGTAGCTGGTGATCTGCGTCAGGTTGGTGCAGTTCTTGAATGCCGCGCCGCCGATCCGGACGATGGTGTCCGGCATGGCAACCTTCTGAATCGTTGTGTTATTCTCAAAGGCGCCCGCACCGATCTCCGTCACAGGCATCTGCTCGTACCAGTCAGGCACCGTGAC
The DNA here is from genome assembly GCA_017513475.1 of Clostridia bacterium. Taxonomy (GTDB): domain Bacteria; phylum Bacillota; class Clostridia; order Christensenellales; family Aristaeellaceae; genus UBA11524. The sequence goes on along the minus strand of JAFXFR010000189.1, from coordinate 8,817 downwards.
CGTTGCATCGCTGCCGGAATAACCAGCGACAACATATCCGTCCTGAGCAGAATTAAGCACGAAGGTGAAATCTGTATTCTCAGCCAGCGCTGCAGCGCACATCAGAATACACAGCGCCAGCACAAGCAGCATCATGCGAAGCAGTGAATTTTTTGTATGCAAGATACCAACTCCTTTGCACGCAAAAGATGAATAGCATAGTCCTATTCCCATACATTATAGCACGTACAAATTGCAAGCGTCAAGCGATGATTTCCTGTTTCGGTAGTCAAATTGAACCTTTTTACAACTTTTTCAAAATTGGAAGGCTATCTGCCATATCCGGCGCCACCCATATCGCCTCCAGTGGGTATTCCGCCTTGCATTGACATTTGGCTGACGATATGCTACATTGGGAGCAGCATTCCAGTCCGTTCAACGGAGGCACATATTATGAAGAAAATCATTCTTTTCATTCTGACCGTGATCCTTTTTTGCGTGCTTGTTCCCGCTTCTGCCCAGGCGCCGGAACGCAGGCTGACGCTGATGATCTACATGTGCGGCAGCAATCTGGAAAGCTCCTACGGCTCCGCCAGCGCCGACATTCAGGAGATGCTTGCCGCTGCACCCGGATTGGATGGCGCCACCGTGCTGGTCATGACCGGCGGCAGCACCAGCTGGGCCACCGGTTATGACGCCGGGCAGACGCAGATCACCGAGCTGGGCAAGCGCGGCATGCGCGTTGTATGGCGTTCCGACGCCCTGAATATGGGCGCGCCGGAGACACTCACCCAGCTGCTGCGCTTTGGCGTTACGCAATATCCTGCTCAGGATTATGCGCTGATCATGTGGAACCACGGCGGCGGCCCGCTGGAGGGCGTCTGCTGGGACGAATTGTTCTCCATGGACCGGCTGAGCCTGTCCGAGCTGACAGGGGCTATCGCTGCAGCCGGAATGCCCCAGAAGCTGAGCTGGATCGGCTTTGATGCATGCCTGATGAGCTCCATTGAGGTCGCCTGTGCCCTGGCTCCCTACGCGGAGTATATGATCGCCTCCCAGGAAACCGAGCCCGCCCACGGCTGGAACTACGCCTTCCTGAACGGCCTGGGCCGCGACGTCTCCGGCGCTGAAACCGGCCGCCGGATCGTGGACTGCTACTTCGAAGGCCGCGAGCAGACCCGCGATGTACTGACCCTGGCATGCCTGGATCTGTCCCAGGCCTACGCCGTCCGCGATGCACTGGATACCTTTTTTGCCGGCGCCGGTAACATGAACAGCGCCATGTACTCTTCCCTGTCCGGCGTACGTATGAATGCCGTCGGCTTTGGCAAGGGAATCAAGGCATTCGGTGACGATGGGTACGATCTGGTCGACCTCCGGGATCTTCTCGCCCGTTTGTCCGGCGTACTGCCAGATGCCGAGCCGGCTGCTGCCGCGCTGGATGCGCTGGTTTGCTACAGCCGCAGCAATATCGCTGACGCCGGCGGCGTATCCATCTATCACCCTTACATGAACAAGAACAAGTACATCACCCATTGGAAGAACGGCTATGCGAGCCTGGATTTCTCCCCCGCATATGCCAGCTATGTGCACCAGTTCGGCGCCTGGCTGACCGGCGATGCGCTGGTGGAGTGGACGCACCTGACCCCCGTTTCCACCGGCTTCAACGCTGCAGGCAAAGAGGAATTAGCTCTGCAGCTCAGCCCTGCACAGGCAGGAGAGTTTTCATCCGCTCGGCTGGTCATCTTCAAGCAGAACGTCGCCAACAACAACACCTACTCCCTCATCGGCGTTGTGCCCGCTCAGATGGATGAAAACGGCCTGGTGACCGCCGCAGCCGACTGGCGCTGTCTCTTCGCCCGGACCGAGGACAGCGTCCTGCACGGGCCCGTCTCCTATGAGCTGACCAGCGACGGCAGGCAGGTTGCCCGTCACGTCTTTTACGATCCTCTGGGCAGCGGCTTCTACAAAGATACCGTGTACACCATCTACCTCCTGGAGCCCCAGCCCGATTCCTCTGACGCCAAGGTGGTGCAGATCCGCGTCCACGATGATGTAACGGATACCTATACCAACCGCATCAGCATTGAAGGACAGCAGTTTGAGCGCGTTCACCTCTATGAGTACGACTACATGCTGCCTGAATTGACAGAAGACGGCGTTCTGCCCGACTTCGCCGCCTGGCCCCGCAACTCGGAATGGTTCAGCGAATACTACTGGGACGCCACGCAGGAGTGGCACTTCGTCTTCCAGGATGACCTGGAGACCAACCAGGATCTGATTGCTGTATTTGCCGTCACCGATTCACAGCAAAACACCTACTGCAGCATGCCTATCAAGCTTCATAATGCGCAGCAGATGCCTTTCGCCACGCTGACAGGCCCGGTGGAGCTGGATCAGCTGAGTGTAACGCTCGACGGCAATGTTTCCTATGTTTCAGACAAACCCGGCCTTATCCTCAACTTCAACTTCACCAATCCCACCGATACTGACGCCAAGATCTACATCAAGTCCGTGACCCTGAACGGCACCCGCCTCGTCAGATCGCCTTCCAACTACAGCGATAATCCCTACAGCGCCAATTCCACGGAAACCTGTACCTGCTTCATCCCTGCCAGTGCGCTGGTGGGACTGGAGGATATCCACAGCATTGAGGTCAGCTTCTCGCATTATCCCGACGCCTCCACATATGATTCCGTCATTCAAAGCGCGACCTTCCAGGTCACCGGCTGCAACGTGAAGAACGTTGCTGTACCGTCCGACTTCCTTGCCGAAACTGAACAGAACGGCATTGTCTGGAAGGTGTTGGAAATCAAGCCCAGCGTCATCTCCGGTTACGAAATCACCATGTATGTGGAGAACAACACCGCCGTTCCCCTCATGCTGCGCGGCGAACTGCTGCTGAATAACCTGCAGACGAATTCCACGCTTAGCAGCAATGAGATCCCCGCCGGCTGCAGCAGCATTGAAACCATGTACGTCTATAACGATGTTTTCACCGAATACCTCGCAGTGGACTACATTGTTGCATCCGCCCATTCGCAGCAAAGCTACGGTATGACCGAGATCCAAAGCATTACAATCTATCTGAGCAGCTATCAGAATTTCACCGATATTTCGACCCATGCCGCGACTCTGACGCTGACCACCCCCTATATCCTGGAAACGCCTCGGGATGCGAACTCTGACCAGTTCACCTCCATTTACCGCTTGTCCCCGGAGGATATTCGCACCCCGGATCAGCTGGTCACTCTGATCAGCAACAATCGCTTCACCATCAAGCTGGAGCGCGTCGTCGTCATGGGGCAGAAATTCTACCTCTGCCTGCACGTCACCAACCATACCGGCAGCACCCTCGATCTTGCCTATGAGGACTTCGTCATCAGCGGCACAGCCTATGAGCGTAACCCCCTCGTCCATCAAACCATGCCAAATGTAACACACATATACTGCGTTGGCATTGGATACTCCGCATACAGCGGCGAAGCATTCGCGGATCCCACGTTCACCGGCGTCTCCCTGAAGATCCGGGATGTCGCCACCGGCAGGAAATACCCGGTCACCATCACGTTGGATGCCCCCGTGGAGTTCGGTTCTGAAGCGGCAATCATGATTCCCGCAGAGCGGCTGTCCTTCTCCACCGGGAATACCGTCACCCCCACGCCTGCGCCTACGCCGGCGCCTACTCCGACGCCCCGTCCCTACCTGCCCAGCGGTAATTCCTCCGGCTTTTTTGCAGATCAGGTCATCATGCCGGAGAATGCGCAGCAATACAGCCGCACCTTCTCCCTTCCCCTGACGCAGGAACAGCAAGAACAGTTTGCCGGCGGCATGATGGTTCTGGTTCATCAGGCGGATGACGGCTGTCTGCGGGTGGTGCATTACCAGGCAGCGCACCTGCAGGAGGATGGCAGACTGACTGCCACGGCCTCAGGCCTTGTACTTTGTGCAGATGATCTGCAGGCATTCCCCATCAACACCTTGCAGCGCGGCACGGAGGAACATGCCTTTGTTATCAGCAATGCCTTTACCATCCATCCTACCGGCTGGCTTCCTGATTCCTACGAGCTGATTTCCCCTGTCATAGAAGATCTCAATATCACCGTTGACCTGGAGGCCAATACCGCCGTCGTCAGCAAATGTTCATTCAAAAAGTCGCTGCCGGAAGATCTGTCGCTCATCAACCAGATGACCTTCCCCACCTATGATATCCTCTGTGACATTACCCAGCCGGATTTGCCTCACATTGCCACCTATGACACGCAGATACACGACATATGGGAGTATCCCTGCCTGATTCAGGATCAGCTCCTGCCTGTCCAGCTGCGCCTGCGCCCCATCACCCCGGAAGATCACCTCTATGTTGTATTTGCCGTCAAGAATCAGGATGGCACTGGATACACCACGGTCGTTTCTCCCTACTTCCCGGCGGAAGAATGATTCCCTGCATGCAAAGGCCGCGCTCCCCTGTTGCAGGAGCACGGCCTTTTTCTGATTTCTTCATCCTTCTGATACGCAATTGACTATTCCGGCGCTGCGTAGTACAATATAAAAAAGGCACTGAAACGCCATTCTGGACAACGCCTCGCAGAAAGGGACAACCTGAAATGCCTCCTGTAAAAATCATTTTCTTTGATATTGACGGCACGCTGGTCAATCCGAAAACCGGACTGATTTCGGAAGAGACCACGCTTGCCCTGAAGCGCCTGCAAGCTAGTGGGATCCGGATCTGCATCTCCACCGGACGGGCACCTTCGGAGGTCCCGGACTTCAGTCCGCTGGTATTCGATGCGTACTGCACCTATAACGGCTCGCTATGCTACACGGCCGATGAAGTCCTTCACAGTCATCCCATCGCCCCGGAGGACGTCACCCGCGTAGTGAATAACGCTGCAGGGATCGGCCGCCCGGTCTCCGTTGCCGTGCAAAATCGTCTGGCGGCCAACGGCTGGGATCCGGATCTGGCGGATTATTATCGTCTGGCAGATTTGACGCTGACCGTCGCGCCGGATTTTGAAGCCGCCTGCCGTGAAGACGTTTACCAGATCCTGATCGGCTGCCGGGAAGCCGAGCATGCCGATCTCCTCCGGGGAGCGTCCGGCGTCAAGCTCGCTGTTTCCTGGGAGCGGGCGGTCGATGTGATTCCCGCAGACAGCGGCAAAGGCACTGCCATTGCCAAGGTTCTTGCCCATTTCGGACTGGATGCATCGCAGGCAATGGCCTTTGGCGATAGTCAGAATGATCTGGATATGCTCACTGCCGTAGGGGTCGGCGTGGCCATGGGTAATGCCACCGCACAGGTGAAGGCTGTTGCCGACGACGTATGCGGCTCCGTTGAGGAAAACGGGATCTACCATTATTGCATCGCGCATGGGCTGATCTGACGGGTCAGCCTGCCTTCCGGTATTTGCGTGAGGCGTCCGCCCCCGGTTGCACGTTCCTGCAAATCGTGGTATAATCAAACAACAGGTTTGAGACAGGAGGAATCATGATGTTCTTTAATAATGCACGGATTTTTTGCAGCGATTTCACATTCCGCACGGGTGCATTTGAAGTAGTTAACGGGCATTTCGGTCAGATCCTGCCGGAGACGGTTCCGGAAGACGCCATCGACCTGCAGGGCGCTGTCGTCATCCCCGGACTGATCGATGTGCACAGCCACGGCAACTCCGGCGCGGACTTCTCCGACGGCGATTACGAAGGCCTCAAGGCCATGGCCGCCTATTACGCCCAGGTCGGCGTGACCTCCTTTGCGCCGGCTTCCATGACCCTGCCCTACGATGTGCTGGAAAAAGCCTTCGGCAACGCAAGGCGCCTGGCGGATGAAGCTCCCGCCGGTCTGTCCGTGCTGCGCGGCATCCAGATGGAGGGCCCCTATTTCTCCTACAAGAAGCGCGGCGCACAGAACCCCGACTATCTGAAGGAGCCGGACTTTGCGGGTTTCAAGGCCCTGCAGGAGGGCTGCGGCGGACTGGTGCGCATCGTGGACGTCGCCCCCGAACTTCCCGGTGCGGTGGAATTCATAAAGCAGGCCCGAGAGCTTTGCACAGTATCCGTTGCCCATACCGATTCCGACTACGATCACGCCCGGGCGGCCTTCGACGCCGGCGCTACCCACCTGACCCACCTCTACAATGCCATGCCGGCCATCCATCACCGAAACCCCGGCGTCATTCCGGCGGCTGCAGAGAATCCCCATGTGCGGGCCGAGCTGATCTGCGACGGCCTCCATGCACACCCCGCCATGGTGCGCTTCGCCTTCTCCGTTTTCGGCGGGGAACGCATGGTGCTGGTTTCCGATTCCGGCCGCTGCTGCGGCATGCCCAACGGCAGCAAGTTTGAGCTGGGCGGCCAGGATGCATGGCTGGTAGACGGTGTAGCCCGTCTGGCCGACGGCACCATTGCCTGCTCTGCAACCAATCTGTATGACTGCATGGTCAACGCCATCCATTTCGGCATTGCCGAGGAAGACGCCATCCGCGCCGCAAGCTACAACCCAGCTTGCGCGATCGGCGCGGACGCACTGGTCGGTTCCATCGAAACAGGCAAAGTCGCTGACTTCCTGGTCTGCTCTGCCGACTATACCAACCGCCGCGTCTTTATGGCCGGTCAGGAGCTGTAAACACAAAAATGACGCCCTCCGGATGATCCGAAGGGCGCCTTTCTCAGCAGATTACTTTTCGTCCTTGTAGGTTCTCTTGAAGTAGCGGTAGGTATCCACCTTCAGCTCGCCGCAGGAAACCTCGTCACAGGCGACGATTCCGTCGGGATGCAGCTGCAGCGCAGAAATGGTCCAGGCATGGTCAACGCGGCCTTCCACGCAATGACGCAGCGCACGGGCCTTGTTGTGGCCGCTGATGAGCAGCAGCACCTGGCGGGCGTCACAGACAGTGCCAACGCCCACGGACAGAGCCGTCTTGGGCACCTTCTCAGGATCGTTGTCAAAGAAGCGGGAATTGGCGATCAGCGTATCCTCCGTCAGCACGCGCAGACCCGTACGGGAATTCAGAGAGGTGAAGGGCTCGTTGAAGGCGATGTGGCCATCCACGCCGCTGCCGCCCATGAAGATGTCAATGCCGCCGCAGGCTTCGATCTTCTCTTCATAACGCTTGCACTCGCCCTCGGGATCATCGGTCATGCCGTCCAGGATATTGATATTCTCCGCAGGAATATCAATGTGGTCAAAGAAGTTGTGGTGCATGAAGTACCAGTAGCTCTGCTCATGATCGCGGGGCAGGCCGATGTACTCATCCATATTGAACGTGATGACGTTCTTGAAGGATACCTTCCCTTCCCTGTACATCTCGATGAGGAGCTTGTAAACGCCCAGAGGAGAGGAGCCGGTGGGCAGGCCCAGCACGAAGGGCCGGTCACCCTTATGGTTGTTGATGGCGTCCGCAATGTGCTGTGCAGCCCATGCACACATCTCATTGTAGTCTTTCTTGATGATCAGTTTCATGTCTGTACCCCCTGTATTCAATTTGTGAAAAGAACTCGCGTCTTCTCCCGTTAATGATATTATACACTTAATTTCTGTATCTGTCCATCATTCTTCAGTAATTTGTTGATTATACTTTTGCGATATTTGGCTGCATTCAAGGAGGTATTGTTATGGCAGGAATTCTGGAAGCTGCAGTTGATTCATTGGCGTCGGCGAGAGCCGCGATTGCCGGCGGCGCAGACCGGCTGGAGCTTTGCAGCGCTCTGGCCGTGGGCGGCCTGACCCCGTATACAGAACTGCTGCAGCAGATCCGTGCAGAAAGCAGCATTCCCATCCGATGCCTGATCCGTGCACGGGCAGGAGATTTCCTTTACGCCCGGGAAGAGCTCCATCTGATGGCGCTGCAGATCGACGCACTGCGGCTCGCAGGCTCCGACGGCTTTGTGATTGGCTGTCTGACCCCCGAGGGAACGCTGGATGCTGACGCGCTGTCTCCCCTGCTGAAGGCAGCCGAAGGATCCGGACTGACGCTGCATCGTTGCATCGATGTCTCCAGCGATCCCTGCCGAACCTACCTGGACGCAAAGTCACTTGGCTTCGATACCGTTCTGACCAGCGGCGCTGCCTCCAGCTGCCTGAAGGGTATGGAAACCATCGGCAAGCTGCTGCAGCTTCGGCAGGAATGTCCGGGCCCTGAGGTACTCATCGGTGCAGGGGTCAATGCCAGCGTCATTACCGCATTCAGGGCGGAGCTGCCCCTGGCGCGCGCCTTCCACATGAGCGGCAAAACGGAGGTCGAAAGCGGCATGCGCTTCCGCCGTGAGGGCGTCCCCATGGGACTACCCGGACTGGACGAATGGCACATTCAGCAGACCAGCGCAGAAAACATCCGCGCAGCACGGACTGCACTGGATGCATGATCCGTACACATCACAAAACTGCCCCCGGAGATTACGCTCCGGGGGCAGCGCTGTTATCTACCGCGTGGGCCGCAGTATCAGCAAAATGTCTTACTCAGCGATCTTCTTGAACTCGTCGAAGACAAACTGAACCTTGGGGCCGATAACAACCTGCACAGAGGTCTTGCCGGGACGGATGACGCCGGAAGCGCCGGAGGACTTGATCTTCTTCTCGTCAACCAGCAGGCGGTCCTTGACTTCCAGGCGCAGACGGGTGATGCAGTGGTCAATGGAGGTCACATTGTCCTTGCCGCCCAGGCCTTCCAGAATGATCTGGGCCATAGCGGTGTAGTCGTCGTTAGCCAGCTCGATCTTCATTTCGCCTTCCTGCTCGTCCTCACGGCCGGGGGTCTTCAGATCCCACTTGGTGATGGCGAACTTGAACACGAGGTAGAACACCACGAAGGCAGCGATGCCCAGGGGGATGATCATCCAGGT
>JAFXFR010000188.1 GCA_017513475.1 Clostridia bacterium | reverse complement strand
TGACCGCGACTGTCCCCGCTTATGACGGCCAGAACATCACCGTGACCGTGACGGTTGACGAGAACGGCAACGTCGCAACCCTGGCAGTGGACGCATCCACCCAGACCCCGGGCCTGGGCCAGAAGTGCGCAGAAGCCGAGTTCGTGAATCAGTTCATCGGCCAGGCAGGCCCCTTCGTGCTGGGCGAGAACGTGGACGCTGTGTCCTATGCGACCATCACCTCCGATGCGGTGGTGCAGGCGGTCAATTCCGTGCTGGGCAAGTAATGCATAACAAAACACCCTGCTCCATAGCGGAGCAGGGTGTTTTTGTTGTCAGCAGCGGTTGAAGAATTCCTTGGGATCATCCTCATCGGGGATCTCCAGCACGGGAATGTTCTCGGTGGGGACGGCGGTGGTGTAGCGGACGGTCGCGGCTGCGTCAGCGGCGGGCTCGGTGCATTCCATCACGGGGACGGCCGCGGCTTCCGGAGCAGGCTCGGCAGGAACGTCATCGATGGGGGCTTCTTCGGCAGGAACGTCCTCGATGGGGGCTTCTTCGGCAGGCACTTCCTCGATGGGGGCTTCCTCAGTGGAGACTTCCTCTTCCGGGACGGGCTCGTCGGTGTGATAGAAGGCGTCGGGCTCGGCAGGCTGAGCTTCCGCTTCGGCGGCTTCGTGCTCGTCCTCGGAGCGGGCGGCCTTCTCGACGGTGTCCTTTACCTTTTCGCCGAATTCCTTGGCCTTGCGCTTGATCTCGTCCACGGTATCCTGATTGTCGCGGAGGGTCTTTTCGCCCTTGTTGACCAGGGCCTTGACGACCTTGCCGCCGGCTTCGACCACCGCGGCGGCCGCGCCCACGCCAAAGTAACCAACATCACGCAGGATTTTTTCCAGATTGCTCATATCATATGCCTCCTTCATAGCAGTGCATGTCAAGTCTATTTTGTCTGTTTGACAAGATCAGTATACATGATCCGCAGGAGGCGTTCAAGGTGAGTTTCATTAGAATATGAAGAGAAGCCGTTAAGAATCAGAGCCGCATGGAGGCTTCTGCCACCAGCTCCTCCAGGAGGGCGGCGCGGCCCTGGGCGCTGTCGGGAACGGGGAACCACAGCTGACGGTCTGCGGGCGTAAGGGCCCGGAGGATCTCCTCGGCGTCATCGCTGCAGGCGACGATTACGGGACGCGGGCTGGTCAGCAGGGACACCACAGCCTCGCGGAATGCGGTGCAGGTCAGCATCTGCGCGTCCAGCCAGCCCAGCAGGATGGGCATGTGGGCATTGACCGCATTGCGCAGGTTGGGCGCGGCGATCTCCTCCAGCGCCCGGGGGATGATGGTCCAGTCGGTCTCCCGCAGGCGGATGCGGCAGGGTGTGTCATTATCCATGGCGGCAGCGGGAGGCAGCAGCAGGCGCATTGCCTCACCACGGATGCTTCCGCCGATGGTGAAGGGAACCAGCCGATACCCCGACGGGCGGACGTTCAGCGAGTTGAAGAGCTGATCAGCCAGGCTGGCTGCATGGATGCCGGTCAGATAAAGCTGCTGCATGGGGACCTCCTATATTAATGAAACGTCAGGATTGTATACTGACATTTTACCGGGGAAAGCCGCCTTTGTCAATGTAGAAAAGCCGCTGTGCCGCCGGAGCTCCGGAAACGCGGAAAATGTCAAATATTGTTGCATAAAATCGTGCAAAAATGTGACGAACATACTTGACGCGGTAACTTTTTTGTAATAGAATGTACTCAGACGACCCTCGCCCGTTTGGCGGGGTGCTGTTGACGTGGTCAACAGGAGCCTCGCCCTCGCAGGGCGAAGATATGAGGTGACCAAGATGAAGCGTGTATGGAAGATGCTGTTGGCAGCGCTGCTGTGTCTGACGCTGATTGTGCCTGCCGGCGCAATGGCTGAGGAAACCGGTGTGCGCTACGGCGTTTGTACGGACAATCAGGTGAATGTCCGTAAGACTGCCGGTCCCAACGGTGCGGTCTGGTTCAAGGTGGATCAGGGCCATGTGGCCGAGATCACCGGCGAAACAACGGTTGGCGAGACGGTGTGGTACAAGGTCAACACCGCCCATCCCACGCCCAACGGCCGTACCTATGTGGGCTACATCATGTCTGACTTCTTCCGTGAGATGACTGCCGCCGAGGTGGAAGCTTACCTGAAGGATCAGGAAGTGCCCGATACCGACGACGGCGAGAACAATACGGAAATGCAGCCCTCCGTGGACGATGCGCTGCAGGGCGGCGACCATACCGAGTATTCCGGTCTGGAGGTCACGGGCGCCAAGGGTCGTGTGAAGTCCGATTCCAACTTCCGCTCCGAGCCGTCCACCAAGACGGGCACCGTGTATGAAGTCATCGCCAAGGACACGGAGGTCGTGATCACCGGCGTGCCCCAGGAGGGCGACACCAACGGCTGGTACCGGGTTGTTTATGATTCCCGGATCGGCTACATTTTCTGTGACCAGATCGAAATGCTGGATGAGGGCACCATGCTGCCCGGCTACGGCACCGAAGTCACCGGCGTTGTGGGTCAGGTGACGACGGAGAAGGTCAACTTCCGCGCCTCTCCCTACAAGGATCCCGACAATGCCAACGTGATCGCTGTGCTGTATCCCGGCCTTTACTTTGACATCCTGACCATTCCGGATCAGAAGACCGAGAATGATTGGTACCGTGTGAGCCGCGACGGCCGCGTGGGCTATATCCAGGCCAATTTTGTGAAGATCGTCAGCGGCATGGATGACGAGTACGGCACCGAGGTTACCGGCGTGAAGGGCGAGGTGACCACCACCAACGTCAACTTCCGCAGCGAGCCCCGCAAGGATGACAACAATGCCAATGTTATCCGGAAGCTGGATCCCGGCATGGTGTTCGATATCCTGGCTGTTCCCGAGCAGATTGACGAGAACCACTGGTATCGCGTGCGCTGGGGTTACTCCGTGGGCTATATCCAGGCCAATTTCGTGCGCGTTGTCAGCGGCGAAGTGCCCGATCCCGGTCTGCCCGATGACGACGGCGATGACGAGATCACCATCGTTGCCACCGGCGAAGTCACCGCGGACAAGGTCAACTTCCGCTCCAAGCCCAATGTGACCGCTTCCATTTACGGCAAGGTGCATACCGGCACCATCGTGCAGCTGCTGTCCATCCCCACCAAGGTCGACGCCGATCACTGGTACAAGGTGCAGTATGACGGCAAGACCGGCTACATCCAGTCCCCCTTCATCCGCGTGCTGATGGTGGACGAGGATGAGCTGCCCGAACCCGAGCGCTTCGGCTATGCGCGCCTGGAGGAGAATTCCGTCAACCTGCGCGCCACCGCCGGCGGCGAAACCGTGGTGCAGTGGAAGGGCAAGGGAAGCCTCCTGCGCATTACCGGCGAACCCATCTCCAACGGCAATTATGAGTGGTATCCCGTGTACTACCCCTCTACCCACGCCATCTACTATGTCCGTGAGGACATGATCCAGGTGATGGCGGTGGAGGGCGGCACGCTGGTGACCCCCACCCCCGGCCCTGACAGCCCCTGGGGCTATGTCATCACCACCGAGCGCGGCGTGAATCTGCGCATCAATCCCGGCGAGGCCTCCCTGGCTCAGGTGCCCAAGAACACCATCCTGGCCTGTGTCGGCCCGGCGCAGGACCCTGCCGAGAGCGGCACCAGCTATACCTGGTACAAGGTCAAGTACAACGGCATGACCGGCTGGCTGCGCGGTGATTGCGTGCGCGTGTGCACCTCCACCGGCGGCGATGTTGCCGGTGATCCGGAGAATACCCCCACCCCCACCCCGCCCGATGACGGCAGCGTCATCTACGGCTACATCCGTCTGACAAAGAACAATGTCAACCTGCGCACCAAGCCCCTGGGCGCATCCCAGGTGCAGCTGCCCATCGACCTGATCCTGCCCGTCATTGGCCCGGATACGCCCGCAGGTGAAGCGGGTCAGTACTGCTGGTACCATGTCATGACGGCGGACGGCAAGCGCGGCTACATCCGCGGCGACTGCGCCGTGCCCTCCGATGAGGGCGGCACCGAGATCACCCCCACCCCCACTCCCGGCGGCAGCGAAGTGACCGGCGTGAAGGGCAAGCTGCTCAAGAACACCAACTTCCGCGATGAAGCGGGCTACCAGGGCTCCGTGATGAGCGTCATCCCCGCCGGTACGGTGGTGGATGTGCTGACCGTGCCCGCTGACAAGGTCAACGGCTGGTACAAGATCACCTATGACGGCAAGACCGGCTACGTGCTTGGCTCCCTGATCAAGCAGGTGGATGCCGACGAGCCCACCAGCAAGCCCCCGGTGTCTGCCTATGGCTATGTCATGATCAATGCGGATAAGGTCAACTTCCGCAACAAGCCTGCCGGTAAACAGATCTACAAGCAGCTGGAGAAGGGGACCGTGTGGCCCATGACCGGCGTTGCTGAGGATGTGGGCGGCGTGCGCTGGTATCCCATCAACGTCAACGGCCAGAACGGTTATGTGCATGGCGATTTCTCCTTCAAGCTGTCCCCCACCCAGGAGCAGAGCTACCTGGCGGGCAACGGCGTGCCGGAGGAGGGCCCCAACCCCGAAGAGGTGCTGACCTCCTATGTCATCACCACCTACAAGGGCGTCAACCTGCGCGAGAGCTACTCCCTGGATGCAACCAAGGCCTATCAGGTGGAAAAGGGCACTGTGATGCTCTTCACCAACACCAAGGAAGTAGGCACCGAGACCTGGTACTGCATCGTGTATGAGAACCGGGAGCTGTGGGTGCACGGCAACTTCGTCAAGGTGATGACCCTGGCGGAGTACCAGGAATGGGTGGCTGAGCATCCCGATGAGGTTCCGGATCCCAATGCCAACCTGGGCTACCTCAAGCTGATCATGGACAATGTGTACATCCGCAGCGCTGCGGCCGGCACGACCATCGTGGATCAGCTGCGCCTGGGCACCATCCTGCCCTACTTCACCGAGAAGATCTCTGCCGGCAACTACTACTGGTACCGCGTGCAGACGCCTGCGGGTGACTTCGGTTATATCCGCGCCGACATGGTGACCAAGTGCGACGCCAACGGCGATCCGCTGCCCACCCCCACCCCCGATCTGGGCGATCTGTCCCAGGCGCCCAAGATGCAGCAGGAAACCAGCTACTATCAGCTGAAGCTGGGCTCCACCGGCGTGCGCGTCACCAACCTGGTGCAGGAACTGATCAACCAGGGTTACTATACCGGCCCCGTGACCAGCAACTACACTACCGACGTCCAGACCGCAGTGAAGCTGTTCCAGTCTGTCAACGGCCTGACGGTGGATGGCGTGGCCGGCAGCGCGACCCAGCATGCCCTGTTCGGCACCCGTCCCATTGGCGCAGGTGACACTTCCAACCTGGACTTCTCCATCTACCCGGTGGAAAAGATCGACTGGTATACCGGCGGTATCCAGGAGATGCTCCCCCGCGGCGCCAAGTTCAAGATCTATGACGTGAAGACCGGTATCGTCTGGTGGGCTTACCGCCAGGCCGGCAGCCGCCACATGGATATTGAAACCCTGACCAAGGCGGATTCCGACCGTCTGTGCGAGATCTACGGCGTGGACAACCTGCAGCAGATCGTGACGGGCAACATGTGGGAGCGCCGTCCCTGCCTGGTGACCATCGGTACCCGTACCTTTGCCTGCTCCCTGGACGGCATGCAGCACGGCACCGACACCATCTCCAACAACGGCATGGATGGCCAGGTCTGTCTGCACTTCACCAACTCCGAGGGCCATGAGTCCAAGGAGGTCAGTGAGAGCCACCGCAAGGCCATCGAGTACGCCTATAACAACTGCCCTGCGGGCAAGAAGTGATCCCCCAAAAACAAGCAAGGGCCGCATCCTGATCGGATGCGGTCCTTTTTCATGCCGGAAATTGGCTGTTTTCAGCAGAGAATGGTGTGGTATCCCTTATTTGCCGCGTTTCCTGACGGGCAGCAGCAGATCCACCCGGACCGGTACGTCCGCCGCGCTGCCATAATGCGCGTTGTGTACCCAGTTCAGGTGTTCCTCCAGGCTGCCGAACATGTCCTCCGGGCTGCCGGAGCCGGCGGGCTCGTAGGAGGGGCTGTTCATGGCCCAATCCAGCAGCCACTGCCACTCATGGAAGTTCGGGAAGTCGATGGTATGGGCTGCATACAGGCCTCCGGGCATGATCTTCTTCACGCCGGGGGCGGGAACGTCCATGCCTTCGGGGATGGTCACCCATACCTCGTAGCCGTAGTGTTCCCGGTCGGGGGCGGGGTTGGGATGATTGAAGCCAAACATGCGGGCATCAGGCTTTGCGGCATAGAGGCCGCTGTTCCGCACAAAGGCTGCAGCCATGGCGTCGACATGCTGCTCCGGGTCAGGGCCGATGAAGTGGAATGCGGCAACGGTGGTTTCCGGCAGCAGGACGTGGCGCACGTTGAGGATCTTCCAGCGGGCGTTGTCGGCGGTTTGCAGTTCTGTCATGAGGGTTCGCTCCTTCAGTGTCGTATTCGAAAGCTGCAGGGCGTTCACCGCGCTGAGGAGCGCCTCGTCCTCCAGCAGCGTCAGCCGCCGGTCGGCGTCGGCCAGGCCGATGCGCTGCACGAACAGCGCCAGCGTCTCCCGGATGGTGCTCAGGGTATGCTGCTCCGCGTCGATTTCGGCAATCTTCTCCTGAAGAATGCGGACGGCCTGCTCCGCATCGTTGCTGGACAGGATCGCAGCGATGGCTTTCAGCGGTACACGGAGCCTGCGCAGGAGCAGGATCAGCCGTAGCCGGGCGATGTTTTCCTCATCATAGACCCGGTAGGCGTAGTCCGGTATGCGCAGGCTGGCGATCAGGCCCTGCTGCTCGTAGTAGCGCAGCATCCGCGTGGATACCTGATAGGAACGGGAAACCTCGGTAATGGTCAGCATGGCGTATCCCTCGCTTTCTGTATCCATCATAAAGTGCGACACGATGTTGCAGTCAAGGGGAGGTTGGTATTTTGTTGGGATAAAATGAAAATGCATTGTATACAGTCTAAAAATTCAGTATACAGCGTTGTGCGGTAAAAGTACAGTACAAACGTTGTATACAGAAAAAATACAATCCGAGTACAAAACTGAAAGCACTATCAGTGGTATCGAAAACGGTTTAGCCTGCGGATTTGCAGGATTTAACTTCGCAAAATGCAAAGGGCCTTCTTTTTTCCGCTTGACAACGGGAAAGCGAACCCACTATAATAGTAGAAACGCATCGAGTGAGATGCGCAAATCTTTCAAGGAGGAAATATCCATGAAGAAGATTCTGGCTCTGGTTCTGGTGCTGGCAATGGCTCTGCCTTGCTTCGCCATGGCCGAGGATGCAGCTCCGTCCTATGTTTACAAGGACTCTGTGTCTACTCTGGCTACCAACTGGAACCCCCACACCTATCAGACCACCGATGACGCGTATCCTGCGGACTTCCTGCGCTCTGGTCTGTACACCTTCATCTTCAACGACGAGCTGCATCCCGTTGAGGGTAAGGATCCCTACGCTGGCTACAAGATCGTGCCCGAGATGGCCGCTGCTGAGCCGGTGGACGTGACCGAGCAGGTCAAGGCTGAGCATCCGGAATTCGGCATCCCCGAGTCTGCCACCTCCGGCTACGCTTACGTCATTGAGCTGAATCCCGCTTGCACCTGGGAAGATGGCACCCCCATCAACGCTGACACCTACATCGAGTCCATGAAGCGCCTGCTGGATCCCAAGCTGATCAACTACCGCGCTTCTGACTACTATGCGGGCGACTTCTGCATTGCCGGCGCTGAGAGCTACGCCAATGCTGGCCGCGTGGTGAAGGTTGACAACGGCGTTGCCCTGGCTTACACCATGGACAACCTGGTCAAGGCTGAGGACGGCACCTATGTGACCGCCGAAGGCTTCCCCGTGTTCCTGGCTGTGAACTACGCGCTGGACTGGTGCGGCGGCAACACCCTGAAGGACTATGTTGACGCTTACGGCGAGGCCTACTTCGGCATGGACAACTGGGAGACCCTGGTTGGCATGATGGACGAGAACGGCCTGATCCCCCTGACCGACGAGAACCTGGCTCTGTACGCCACCGTGACCACCACCAACCCCAACTGGGGCGAGACTGCGGCTGACCTGCCCAACTACTTCATCGTTGAGAAGACCTACCCCGAGGTTGGCTTCGAGACCGTTGGTCTGTACAAGAACGATGAGTACTCCATCACCCTGGTTCTGGGCAAGTCCCTGAAGGGCTTCTACCTGCTGTACAACCTGTCCGGCAACTGGATCGTTGACGTCGAAATGTACGACGCCTGCCTGCAGCAGACCGGCGACGGCTGGACCTCCACCTACAACACCTCCATCGAGACCACCAAGTCCTACGGCCCCTACAAGATGGTGGGCTACGAGGCTGACAAGTCCATGCGCTTTGTCAAGAACGAGAACTGGTGGGGCTACACCGATGGCAAGCACGTGTACGTTGATCCGGTCGATGGCCAGACCTACGACATGTACATGACCACCGAGATCGACACTCAGGTTGTTGCTGAGGCCGATACCCGCAAGATGATGTTCCTGAAGGGCCAGCTGATGGGCTACGGCCTGCAGGCTGCGGACTTCGCTACCTACCGTAACTCCGAGTACGTGTACTTCACCCCCTCCGAGACCATCTTCTTCCTGATCTTCAATGGCTACAAGGAAGTCATCGATCAGCGCGAAGCCAACGAGGGCTTTGACACCACCAAGTACGACCTGCAGACCATGACCCTGACCTCCTTCCGTAAGGCTGTTGCCGTTACCTACGACAAGGAGCTCTTCGCCGCCACCATCAGCCCCGCCCGTTCCGGCGGCTACGGCCTGATCGGCAGCAACTACATCTACGATCCCGAGACTGGCGCCAAGTACCGCGACACCGACCAGGCCAAGCAGGCTCTGTGTGACTTCTACTCTGTGGACGTCTCCGCCTTCGCTTCTCTGGACGAGGCTGTCAACTCCATCACCGGTTACGATCCCGTGGCCGCCAAGGAGCTGTACACCGTGGCCTTCAACGAGGCTCTGGCTGCCGGCTACATCACCGATAACGACGGCGACGGCATCTGCGACCAGATCATCCGCATCGAGTACTGCTCTTCCGCCACCTCCGACTTCATGGTCCGCACCATTGCTTACCTGAACGAGAAGATGGCTGAGGTCACCGTTGGCACTCCCTTCGAGGGCCGCATCGAGTTCTACGAGTCCGCTCCCTACGGCAACGACTGGTCCAACAAGATCAAGTCCGGTATGTCCGATACCGTTCTGGGCGGCTGGTCCGGCTCTGCTCTGAACCCCTTCGGTCTGTCTGACCTGTACACCAACCCCTCCTACCAGTATGACGCCAAGTGGTTCGACGCCACCACCGTGGACATGACCCTGACCATCGGCGGCGAGGAGATCACCACCAACCTGAAGAACTGGTCCGATGCCCTGAACGGCGCCACCATCGTCGTCAACGGCAAGGAATACAACTTCGGCGACGGCAATGCTACTGTTGAAGAGCGCCTGAACATCCTGGCCGGCATCGAGACCAAGGTTCTGGGCACCTACGACTACATCCCCATGCTGCAGGACGCCGGCGCTTCTCTGCTGAGCCAGCAGGTGTACTATGTGGTTGAGGAGTACAACCCCATCATGGGCCGCGGTGGTATTGCGTACATGAAGTACAACTACACCGAGGACGAGTGGGTTGAGTATGTCAACAGCCAGCCCGATGGCATCCTGACCTACTAATTCCCCACCGCTGTTGAAAAACAGCATAGAAATTCATACCAAAGCGGTATACCGGGGGTAAAACCCCGGTATACCCTTTGGTTGCCTTAAGGAAGAATCTGTTTTTTTGGCTGTAATATGCGAAAAATGCAGATTACCGTCAAAAAAGCAGATTGCCTGTGTTGCCTGACAGAATCCGGGCCATGGGCGTGAAAGACTGTGCCGGCGCAAATGGCCGGCCATAGGAAGGATTGACGCCTATGTTCAAGTATACACTGCAAAGACTCGCACTGATGATGATGACGCTGCTCATTATTACCTGCATGTGCTTTGTCCTTGTGAGAATGCTTCCCCCGGTGGAACTGCCTCCGGAAGATCCGCACACCCCTGTTGTGCTGGCTCAGCGCGAAGCCTTCGGCTATAACAAGCCTTATCTTGTTCAGTTCGGTATCTTCCTGAAGAATATCTTCACGAAGTTCGATTGGGGTATCTCGGACAAGCTGTACTTCGGCCAGGACGTGGCGAAGATGTTTGTCTCCAAGCTGCCCGCAACCATGATCATCAACCTGTACTCCATTATTCTGAGCATCCCGATCGGCATTATCCTGGGTATCGTGGCTGCGCTGAAGAAGAATACGTGGATTGACCATTCGATTTCTACGCTGACGATGGTGGTTATTTCTGTGCCGTCCTTCGTATATGCGTTCCTGATTCAGTATATTCTGTCCTTCAAGCTGGGCTGGCTGCCCTTCCTGATGGAGCCCCTCAAGGGCCGCAGCTACCTGGACTGGAGCGTTTTCGTATCCATGCTGCCCCCGGTGCTGAGCCTGTCCTTCGGCACCATCGCCGGCTTTACCCGCACCACCCGTGCGGAACTGACGGAGGTGCTGACCAGCGAGTTCATGCTGCTGGCCCGTACCAAGGGCCTGACCCGCAGTCAGGCAACCGTTCGCCATGCGATGAAGAATTGTATGGTCGTTATTCTGCCTGCGATCTTCTCCAACTTCATCGGCATCATGAGCGGCTCCCTGGTCATTGAGAAGATCTTCTCCGTGCCTGGTGTGGGCGGCCTGTACCTGAACTCCATCAACGGCCGCGACTATAACATCTTCATGATGCTGACGGTATTCTACACCGCCGTCGGCCTGCTGGCCAGCATCGTGGTGGATATCTCCTACGGCTTTATCGATCCCCGTATCCGCATGGGCTCCAAGAAATAATCTTGACGGAAAGGATGTAAGTATATATGGAAAACAACCAGTATCAGCACATTCCGCAAGAGAAGTTCGCCTTTGCGCAGCTTGATGCGGAGCTGAAGGATAAAAAGCTTGAAACCAAGGCGCGCGGCTATATGGCGGACGCTCTGCTGCGCTTCAAGAAGAACAAGTCCTCCGTGGTGGCGGCATACATTATTCTGCTGCTGGTGCTCTTCGCCATCTTCTCCCCCATCATCTCCATCTACAACGTGAAGCACATGGACAAGCTGTACACCAACACGCCCCCCTTTGTGCGCTCCGTGGCGGAGATGAACCTGGGCATCCTGGATGGCGGCGTGACCCGCGACAGCCAGAACGACGCCTCCATGGACTACTGGCGCGGCATTGCCGAGGAAACCGGCATGAACCCCGTCATCGGTATTGTCAGCGACACGGTGAAGACCGTCAAGCAGCGCGGCAAGATGGTGGAATCCCATACCTATGTGCTGCGCAATAATAAGTACTACGAGACCGGCAACATCTACCTGACCCTGAGCTATGAGGCCTTCGACAGCATCCAGGCCTGGCAGAATGAAACCGGCATCCAGGTGATCTACCCCTGGGTCGATCCCAAGGACATCAAGGACATCACCAACAACCCCAACATCTGGTATCAGGTGACCAATGCCAACGGCGCCGCCAAGAAGGACGCTGACGGCAACTTCATCCCCGCGTACTGCACCAACAAGGAGATCGAGGGCCGTCCCTACGATTCCCTGCGCATTGCGGGTGACGACGGCAGCTACATCTACAGCGTCCGCAAGTCCGGCGCTGTCACCTGCCGCGTGAACTACTTCAACTACTACACCTACGTCAATGGCTTTGAGCCCACCTACTACTTCGGCACCAACGCCAAGGGTCAGGATCTGTTCTGCGCCATCGGCATGGGCGCCCGCTTCTCCCTGATCTTCGCGGTCGTCGTTTCCGCCATCAACCTGACCATCGGCGCGATCTACGGCGCCATCCAGGGCTACTACGGCGGCATGATCGATATGACCATGGACCGTATCTCCGATATCCTGTCCGGTATTCCCTTCATGGTTGCGGCGACCCTGTTCCAGCTGCATCTGGCACAGAAGGTGGGTACCATCCCGTCATTCCTGTTTGCATTCGTGCTCACGGGCTGGATCGGCATGTCCGCGCTGACCCGTAAGCAGTTCTACCGCTTCAAGGGCCAGGAGTACGTGCTGGCTGCCCGTACCCTGGGCGCCTCCGACTGGCGGCTGATGTTCCGTCACATCTTCCCCAACTCTCTGGGTACGATCGTGACCAGCTGCGCGATGGTCATCCCCGGCGTCATCAGCTCCGAAACCCAGCTGACCTACCTGGGCATCGTCAATCTGTCTGAGTTCGTCGGCACCAGTATCGGTGAATTGATGAGCCAGGGCCAGACGGCCATGACTACCTCCCCCCATGCGATGCTGTTCCCTGCGCTTTTCTTCTCGCTGCTGATGATTTCCTTCAACCTCTTTGGCAACGGTCTGCGCGATGCATTCAACCCCACCACGAGAGGAGAGGACTAATATGGAAACGAAGCTGCAAGTGCGAGATCTGAAGATCTCTTTCCGTACCACCAACGGCAAGGTGCAGGCTGTGCGCAATATCAGCTTTGACCTGGCCAAGGGCGAGACCATCGCCATCGTGGGTGAGTCCGGCTCCGGCAAGTCCGTTACCTCCAAGGCCATCCTGGGCATCCTCGCCAACAACTCCATCATCGAGGGCGGCGAGATCATCTACGACGGCAAGGACCTGCTGAAGATCTCCGAGGACGAGTTCCACAAGATCCGCGGCGACAAGATCGCCATGATCTTCCAGGATCCCATGTCCTCCCTGAACCCCATCGTCAAGATCGGCCGCCAGCTGACCGAGGCCATGATCCTCAAGGGCAAGGCCCGTCAGAAGGAGAGCCGCGAAACCTTCAACCGCTTCCTGAAGATGCTGGAGGCAAACATGATTGCCGACGGCGTGGGCTCCTCCACACAGGTGAAGGTGAAGTGCAAGAACTTTGACAAGTTTGAGCGTAATCACCTGAAGCTGGAGGGCGCCTATAACCGCGCCTACGACGCAGCCGTTGAAGCCCTGGGCGACGCCGATGCGCTGGTCTTCGAGCTGAGCCACGGCGGCGGCCGAGATGTGAAGTACCGCGCCAAGCGTATTGCTGCGCTGGCAGAGGATTCCGTCCAGCGCTACGTGGTGAGTGAGAAGGCCGCTGAACTGCGTCAGATCGCCCGGAGCCTGCGCAAGAGCTGCACCGGCGCTGCCCTGAAGAATGGCACCGGCCTGCTCCAGCAGAATCTGCAGCAGACGGCGGATATCCTGCGCGAGGCGGTTGCCTTTGAGAAGCCCAACTTCTTCGCCATGGGCTACTACCAGACCTTCTGCAAGGAACCCATGCCCGAGCTGCCCGTGAACGAGCTCAATGCCTTCCTGCGCAAGCAGCTGGACGAGGGCTTCATGCTGGATTTCATCGCGGATGCGGAGCAGGGCCTGCGCTACAGCGCCGACAAGGCCTATGAGAAGAAGGCTGCTGCCGTGAAGGTCCTGGCGAATCACCGCCGTGTCTTTGAGGCGAAGCCCCTCAATGAGAAGGAATGCATGGCTGCCTACAAGACCATGGTGGCTGCCGTGGAGAGCGGCATCGACCGCATGGAGTACGTCAAGGACAGCCGCGCGTACACCTTCGGTTCCGTGCTGAAGAACAATATTGACCGCTACTTCGGCGGCATCAAGAAGAACGCTGCGGAAGAAGCCCGCTTTGCCAAGCAGTCCGCCCGCTACGATGCGCTGATCAAGCGCGGCAAGACCCCCGAATGGCATGTGGTGCCCAAGTCCCTGATCGATCTGGATAAGGCGCAGGCGGATATGCTGCGCGCGGTGGATGAGATGATCGCTCATTACCAGGCTCAGATCGAACGTCAGGGCGAGCGCGACTACCAGAAGGAAGCCGTCGCCCTGATCGATTACCTGAAGGAGAATGCCTCCGGCATCGTCAACAAGGTGACCCCCGGCATCGCCAAGGAGCGCGCCATCAAGCTGATGGACGAGGTCGGCATCCCGGACGCCCGTAAGCGCTACAATCAGTATCCCTTCGAGTTCTCCGGCGGCATGCGTCAGCGTATCGTGATCGCCATCGCCCTGGCGGCGAACCCGGATATCCTGATCTGCGACGAGCCCACCACCGCGCTGGACGTGACCATCCAGGCCCAGATCCTGGAGCTGATCCAGAACCTGAAGAAGCAGCGCAACCTGTCCGTTATCTTCATCACCCATGACCTGGGCGTTGTGGCCAACATGGCGGACCGCATCGCTGTGATGTACGCGGGCAAGATCGTGGAATGCGGCACTGCGGAAGAGGTCTTCTACGCGCCTGCCCATCCCTATACCTGGGCCCTGCTGTCCTCCATGCCCGACCTGGACTCCAAGGACAAGCTGGAAGCCATTCCCGGTACTCCCCCGGATATGATCTATCCTCCCGTGGGCGACGCCTTCGCCGAGCGCAACCGCTATGCGATGCAGATCGACTTTGAGCAGCAGCCCCCGGCCTTCAAGATCACCGATACCCACTGGGCTGCCACCTGGCTGCTGCATCCCGATGCGCCCCATGTGGAGCCGCCCAAGACCGTGACCGAGCGTATCGCCAAGATGAAGCGCCGTATGGCAGAAAAGGAGGAAGCCGCCAATGTCTGAGCAAGACGTTCTGCTGAGAGTGGAAAATCTCTGCCAGTACTTCAAGGTCAACAAGGCCGTGGATGACGTTTCCTTCGACATCAAGAAGGGCGAAGTGTTCGGTCTGGTGGGTGAGTCCGGCTGCGGCAAGACCACGACCGGCCGCTCCATCATCAAGCTGTACGACATCACCTCCGGCAACATCTACTTCAACGGCCGCCGCATCGCTGCCGGCACCGGCTCCTATCGCAAGATCATCAACGATGCTCGTGTCGAGATGAAGACGGCCTCCCCCGAGCGCAAGGAAGAGCTCAAGGCGATCATCATGGAGCAGAAGGAGCTGATCAAGGCTGCCCGCCGTGATCACTTTGCCAAGGAGAACCGCTCCGTTACCGAGATCCAGATGATCTTCCAGGATCCCATCGCCTCCCTGGACCCCCGTATGACGGTCTACGAGACCATCGCCGAGGGCTTGAAGATCCGCGGTGAGAAGAACAAGGCGATCATCGACGAGAAGGTTTTCAAGGTGCTGGAGCGCGTGGGCCTGGTCCGTGAGCATGCGACCCGCTATCCCCACGAGTTCTCCGGCGGCCAGCGCCAGCGTATCGGCGTTGCCCGCGCGGTGGTCATGCAGCCCGAGCTCATCATTGCTGACGAGCCTGTTTCTGCGCTGGACGTGTCCATCCAGGCACAGGTCATCAACCTGCTCAACGACCTGCGTCATGAGCTGGGCCTGACCATCCTGTTCATCGCCCACGACCTGAGCGTCGTCAAGTACTTCTCCGACCGCATCGGCGTGATGTACTTCGGCAAGATGGTTGAGCTGGCGACCTCGGATGAGCTCTTCGCCCATCCGCTGCATCCGTACACCCAGGCGCTGCTGTCCGCCATCCCCCTGCCTGATCCTGCCTACGAGAAGAACCGCAAGCGCATTACCTACAACCCGCTGGCGGCCCACGATTACTCCGTGGACAAGCCCTCCATGCGGGCGGTTGCACCCGGCCACTTTGTCATGTGCAACGACAAGGAATTTGCGGAATATCAGCGTAAGCTGAAGGGCTGATTCTACGTGCAACCATGGCCCTGGCTGTGGTTGCACTTTTCTTTCCCTGCTGAATGCATTCAAGGAGTGTAACATGGGCTTCAACAAAAAAACGCTGATCAGCATCAGCGTGCAGCTGGGCGTGGCCATCGCGCTGGCGTTGTTCATCGCGGTGTCCGGCGGGCTGATGCAGTCCGTCAACGCATCCCAGGTGTTCCATCACCTGTGCGACGGACTCTTTGTCAGCTCGATCCTGTTTGTAGGTATCGGCGGATTGCTGTGGATCTCCGCGACCGGCTTCTTCGATATCTTCGGCTATGCCTTCAAGAGCATCGTCCACCTGCTGACACCCTCCAAGTATGACGAGCAATTCCCCCGTTACTACGACTACAAATGCGAGCAGAACGAGAAGCGCGAGGGCAAACCCCTGACCCATACGGTCATCGTCGTTGGCCTGATCGTACTGGCGCTGAGCTTCCTGTGCCTGGCGCTGTACAACCACTTCCTGCCTGCCGCAGTGTGAAAAGGAGAAATCACCATGAATCAGATTCTCAACACCGTTCATGCCCCCGCCGCCATCGGTCCCTACAGCCAGGGCGTGCAGTGCGGCAATATGGTTTTCGTGTCCGGCCAGCTGCCCTTTGTGCCCGAGACCGGCGTGCTGCTGGAGGGCTCCGTGGGCGAGATGACCGTGCAGAGCATGAAGAATATCGAGGCCATCCTGGCCGAAGCCGGCTGCACCCTGAAGGATGTGGTGAAGACCACCATCTTCCTCAAGGATCTGAATGACTTTGCCGAGGTGAACGCTGCCTACGCGACCTTCTTCCCCGAGAATCCTCCGGCCCGAGCCTGCGTGCAGGTGGCCAAGCTGCCCCGCGACGCCAGGGTCGAGATCGAGGCGATTGCCTGCAAGGGCTGAGAGCTTGTCCAAGAAACAGGATGAAGGCTCCGAACTGGCGCTGACTGTATCATCACAGACCTGATGCGTGCAGTCAACGGGCTCCCAGAGGGAGCCGCCTTCGCCGTTTGGCGGCGAATGAGGACGTATTTCCGTGAAGGGGGTGACCACGATGCCCAAGCGTATTCTCCTTGTCCAGGACATGACCGGCTACGGCAAGGTCGCCCTGGCGGCCATCATGCCGGTGCTCAGCCATATGGGGCATCATGTGTTCACGCTGCCCACCGCCATTGTCAGCAACACGCTGGATTACGGTGAGTTTGCCATCCTGGAGCTGACGGATTACATGCGTGATACCCTGCGGGTCTGGCGAAATCTGGGCTTCCAGTTTGACGCGGTATCCACGGGGATGATCTTCTCCGAGGAGCAGGCGGCGCTGGTGAGCGATCTCTGCCGTGAGGCTTCCGGGAAGGGCAGCACGGTCTTCGTCGATCCCGTGATGGGCGATGAGGGCAAGCTGTACAACGGCGTCACCGAGGCCACGGTGTGCCACATGCGCGCCATGTGCGCCGTGGCGGATTACGTCATGCCCAACTACACCGAGGCGGCTTATCTGGCGGACAAGCCCATCAAGGACGACCTCACCCGTGCGGAGGCCGATGAACTGGTGGATGCGCTGCGCAGCATGGGCGCCAAGTCCGTGCTGGTCACCAGCGCGAAGGTGGACGGTCAGTACTGCGTGGTCGGCTATGACCATCAGGCCGGCGAGCGCTTCCGCCTGCCGTTTGAGATGGTGCCTGTGTTCTTCTCCGGCACGGGGGATTTGTTTTCCGGCATCCTCACCGGACGCGTGCTGGACGGCATGCCTCTCCAGCAGGCGATACAGAGCGCCATGGACGCCATCCGCGTGATGATTCTGCGCCACAAGGACAACGAGGATCACTATGTGGGCATCCCCATCGAAACCTGCCTGGATACCCTCGAGTGAACATAAGGACTGCTCCGATGTGGGGCAGTCCTTTTCTGTACTCAGGATGTTCTGCTGAATTTTTCTGTCAAAAGGGCTTTACTTTTTTGTAACACTTCGTGTATAATAATATGGAACCTGTTTGAAAGGAGGGGCCCTGATGGATACCAATACCACCAAGTTCAAGCCCCTTGCGGAAACCGGCAACGAGGCCCATGATATTCTGCTGTTCGTCTACCACGCGCTTCAGTCCAAGGGTTATGACCCCATCACCCAGATCGTGGGCTATCTCATCTCCGGCGACCCGACCTACATCACCAGCTACAATTCTGCCCGCAGCATGATCTGCCGCCTGGAGCGCGACGAGATCATGGAGGAGCTGGTGCGCTTCTACATCCGGGGCAACGCGCCGGTGAAGTGATTTCCGCCTCGCTGGCGGAGGGCGTGTTCGCTGCGCCCTGATTGCACCGACATGAATCGACAGTGATGGCAGACTCCCTGAGGGGGGGCTGCTTTTATGTGTCATGGAACCACTTCCAATGAAAAATCCCCCATCTGCCTGATGGGGGATTGTGGTATCACTCATTCACCCACTTGAACACGCGCCTGCGTCCGGCGGCGTCCACAGTGGAGACGGCAGCCTCGCCCTCATGGGCGGGCAGCAGGCAGAACAGGGGCAGCTCCGGGGTGCGGGGGGTGCGGCGGAAGCTCTCGCTCACCACAAAGGCCCCCTCTACAATGTGGCCTGCAGCCCAGGATTCCAGGGCGTCCATGGCCTGCTCGGTCTTGGGGAAGGAGGGATGGGTGGCATTGAAGCCGGTGAGCAGCATCATGCCGCCGGGGCCGGTGTACATGCCTTCCAGGCGGACGTCATCCATTGTGCAGGGGCAGTCCAGCACTTGATCGCGGCTGTCCAGGCGGCTGGCGGTGGTCAGGATGGCCTCGGCGCTGGTGTCCACGCCGATGTAGCGGCAATTCAGCTCCTGAGCGGCCTCCATGGCCGTGCCGGAGCCGCAGCACAGGTCGATTACCAGGTCGCCGTCCTTCACCACGGGCTTGAGGATGCGGTCCAGGAGCTTCAGCGGCTTCTGGGTGGCGTAGCCGGTGCGTTCCGGGTCGCGCTGCTGCAGGTGGGAAATGTCCGTCCATACGTCGCCGGGATAGACGGGCGCGTCGTCGTAGTAGCGGTACACCTTACCGCCGGTCTTGATCTCGGAGTAAGCGCGGCCGTCTTCGTCAACGCGGCGGCGCATGTGATTCTTGCGGTGCTCGGTGCGCTCCAGCGGGACGCGCCGCAGGTCGAAGTGATAATCCTTTGTGCGGGCGTAGAGCAGGATGGTATCGTGCTTGCGGGAGAAGTACTTCTTGGCGCGGCCGCCGCTTTCATAGCTCCAGATGATCTCGTTGAGGAAGAGCTCCTCGCCAAAGACCTCGTCGCAGATCAGCCGGCCGTAGGCAGAGGTATGCCAGTCCAGGTGGAGGGCCAGGACGCCGGTTCGGCTGAGCAGCTTATGGGCGTTTTCGATCAGCCCGCGCAGGAAGGTCAAATACGCGTCCTTGGTGCCGTAGCGATCTGCATAGGCTGGGAATTCCGGTGCGGGACGGCCCGTCTTCCAGCCCGCCTGACCGAAGCGGCGGCGGCGGGTGAAGCTGTCGCCGGTCATGAAGGGCGGATCGATGTACACGCACTGTGCCTGGGCGGCATAATTCGCCAGCACGCCGGACAGCGGAGCGCTGCCATCGCCGCACAGGAGCATATCACGCCCCTGGCCGATGATTTCCCGGGTTACATTGACCGCTTCAAACATGGATACCCCTCCTGAACTGGTTTCGCAGCGCTTTGAGTTCGTCCTGCTGACGAGTGAGTGTGACAAGGAATGCCTGCTGTTCATCATCCTCCGCGAGGATGCGTCCGACCTGGCGCACCGCTGCTACGAAGGCCGGGTCGAGGGCGTCCTTGCCCTGGCGGGCCAGGGGACAGACGGTTTTCGCGCGGATGTCCGTTGCAACTTTCACGCCATCCGCGCGGATGAGCGGGATCAGCGGCATCAGCCGGCAGGAAAGCGGCCTGTCTGCGCGCTCGCACCGGCCGGAGCAGATCAGCAGCGTGCCGTGATCGGTTTTCGTCATGCGGTAGCCCTCGCGGCCCTCGTAGTACTTGTCTTCGCCGGGGAAGAGCAGCATGCCGGTCATTTCGCCCTCCATGGGACGGCAGCACAGGCCGTTGCAGGTGAGGCCGCAGTCCGTCTTCAGGGGTGTGACGTTCTCAAGAATGGCGCGGGCGCGCTTCAAGGACTCGGGCAGCATGGCTTCCTCCGTTGTGAGCATGATGGCAGATACTATATTATACCATGACCGTCGGCCCTTTGGGAAGAGGGCCAAAGGATTTTGGGTGTACTTTTTTATGGGATGTGTGCAAATGTAAAACTTTCCGGCCCATATTGTGGGCAAGAAAATCATGTGGTATAATGAAGGTAAAGGAGTTGATCTGCGATGAAGAAACTGCTGGCTTTGCTACTGCTGTGCGCGCTGCTGACGGGCTGTGCCGCAAAACCGGATATCGAGGGCAAGTGGGTCACGTCCCTGGAGGACACGCTGTGCGCTACGGTACTGATCATTGAAGGCGACAGGTTCACCTTGATTCAGGCAGGACGAACATCCACCGGGAAATGGTTCCATGATGTTGGCAATATCACCCTGCATGAAGACGTGGAAAGTCCGGCGCAAAGCGGGTCGGTATGGTTTGCAAATTATGACAAAGCTGGTGATACGTTGACGCTGGGAGAACTGACACTTCGCCGTGAATGACCGCAAATGCCCATTTTCCGCCACTTCGCCGTCCGCCCCTATTGACGAATCCTCCTCCCCGGTGCTATAATAAAGCGTTGCTTGTTCACAATGCATTGATATACAGGAGGTATTTCCCATGTCCGGACATTCCAAGTGGCATAATATTCAGGCCAAGAAGGGCAAGGCTGACGCTGCCCGCGGCGCGATCTTCACCAAGATCGGCCGTGAGATCGCCATCGCTGTTCGTGCCGGCGGCCCCAACCCCGACAACAACAACAAGCTCCGCGATATCATCGCCAAGGCCAAGGCCAACAACATGCCCAACGATAACATCAAGCGCTCCATCCAGAAGGCCAGCGGCGAGCTGTCCAACGTGGTGTACGAGGAGATCACCTATGAAGGCTATGCCCCCGGCGGCGTGGCTGTGATCGTCAAGACCATCACCGACAACCGCAACCGTACCGCCTCCGACGTGCGCCACTGCTTCGCCAAGAACGGCGGCAACCTGGGCACCACCGGCTCCGTGTCCTTCATGTTTGATGAGAAGGGCCTGCTGGTCGTGGAAAAGACCCCCGGCATCGACGAGGAAGAGCTGATGATGCAGGCCCTCGACGCCGGCGCCGAGGACATGTCCACCGAGGAGGACTGCTTCGAGATCTACACCGCGCCCGCCGATTTCTCCGCCGTGCGTGAAGCCCTCGAGGCCCAGGGCCTGACCTTCCTGTCCGCGGAAGTCGACATGATCCCCCAGAACACCGTGGCCGTCACCGACGAGGACACCATCAAGAACATCACCAAGATGCTCGAGATGCTCGAGGAGAACGACGACGTGCAGAATGTGTATCATAATGCGGAACTGCCGGAAGAGGAAGACGAAGACTGATTCCGACTCATTCTGAAAAAACGACCGCCTGAACCTTCAAGTTCGGGCGGTTTTTTCAACCTGAAAGGAGGGTACACATGCCCGTTATTCCCGGCCTCGGCTGGACGTTCGACACCGTGGCGGCGACCTATGAAAAGCTGCGGCCCGGCTATGTGGATGCGCTGTACCAGGACGTCTTCGTGTACTGCCCGCTGGATGCGTCCTCCCGGGCGGTGGAGGTGGGCATCGGCGGCGGCCAGGCCACGCGGCCCATCCTGGAGACGGGCTGCGCCGTGACGGCGGTGGAGCCGGGGGCGCAGTTCTGCAATCTGTGCCGGGAGAAATTCGCGGCGTATCCGAAATTCAGCGTCATCAACGGCAAATTCGAAGAGTCGGACTTCCCTCCGGAAAGCTGCGACCTGGTGTATTCGGCCTCAGCCTTCCATTGGGTGCCTGAGGAGGTCGGTTATCGCAAGGTGTTTGACATCCTGAAGCCCGGCGGCGCTTTCGCCCGGTTTGCCAATCATCCCTGGCGGGACAAGGGGAATCCGGAGCTGGCGACAGCCCTGGACGAGGCCTACGCGAAGTACTACCACACCTACTATCGCTCTGTGCCCAGGCTGGAGGACGAGTACACCGAGGCGCAGGCCCTCCGCCGGGCGGAAATCGCTGCGAAGTATGGCTTCACGGACATCCGCTACATGCTGTACCGCCGTACACGCGCCTTCTCCGCGCAGGAGTATACGATGCTGCTGGGCACCTATTCGGATCACATTGCCCTCCCGGAGGACGTGCGATGGCCTTTCTTCCGCGCGGTGGAGGAGGCCATCGAAGCCCACGGCGGCACGATCCATATCTACGATACCATCGATCTGCAGTTGGCCCGCAAGCCATGAAGAAAGCCCGTACCATCGCGGTACGGGCCTTTTGTGTGGGGTTATTCCGCCAGCGCCTCCAGCTTGCGCTTGCAGGTGCCACGGGTATCCATGGTTTCGCGGACGGCCTCGATGAGGGCTTCCACCGGTACATTCTTCGCCATGATGCGCTTCAGAGCGTCAATGGCTTCCCAAGGATGGGCAAAGCTGAACACCCACTGGTGCACGCCGATGCCCCAATTCTCCTGCATGTAGTACTCCAGGTACTCCTGGGTGAGGGCGGGAGCCACCGGCGGCGCTTTGGGCACCAGGGTGATGGTGTCGTCCTCATGGAGGATGAAGCTCAGCTTCTTCAGATCCATGTTCCTGGAGCTGTGGCCGATGAAGAGCTCGAATTCTCCGGGCTCGACGACGTACTTTTCCTCACGGTTGACCATCTGGAAGTCTTCCTTCTTCAGTTGGATGGCCACATGAGCGGTCTCGCCGGGCTGGATCTGGACGCGGGTGAAGGCGATCAGCTGCTTCACCGGCCGGATGACGCTGGCGATCACATCGTGCATGTAAACCTGCACGACCTCGGTGCCGGCGACGTCGCCCTGGTTGGTCACGTCCACCGTGGCGACGAGGGTGTCCGGGTCAAAGGCAAAGTTGGCGTAAGAGAAGGGCGCGTAGCCGATGCCCTCGCCAAAGGCGTAGACGGGCTCGGCGGGCAGATCCATGTACTTGCCGCCATGCCAGCCGGGCAGGGAGTTGTAGTAGACGGGCAGCTGTCCGGAGTGCTGGGGGAAGGAGATGGGCAGGCGGCCTGCGGGATTGAAGCAGCCGAAGGCGGCCTCCGCGACTGCCTGGCCGCCGAACATGCCGCCGTTGAAGGCGACGATCACGGCGTCCGCGGTGTTGGCGATCTCCGGGATGCACAGGGGCTTGGAGGCCACCAGCACCACGGTCAGGGGGATGTTCAGGGCACGCAGGGCGCGGTAGAGCTCCATCTGGCGGCCGGACAGCTCCAGGTTGGCGCGATCCTTGTACTCGCCGTACTGGTCGATCATATCGCCGACCGCCAGCACGATGTGGTCGGCCCCCCTGGCGGCTTCCACCGCGCCGGGGATATCATCCAGGGCACGGGCGCGGGCCAGGCCCTGCTGGCGGATGGCCTCTGCCACGGGATCGGAAAGCACCCGCCCATCGTCGATGGCGGCGGGCTTGACCTCGCAGCCGCGGTGGTACACACACTCGATGCCGCGCTCGGCGCACAGGGCCTCAAAGCCCTCCTTGATGGTCACATAGGGGCGGCGGGGCGGACGGGGATCATGGGCGTTGGGATGGGTGAAGTAGGTCCAGTCGCCGTACTGGGAGTTGAGGTCGTCGGCGTTCTGGCCGATCACGGCGATCTTCCTGGCGGCCTTGATGGGCAGCACATTCGCGTTCTTCACCAGGGTGACGGAGGCACGGGCAGCGCGCAGGGTAGCGTCCAGATGCTCAGGGCAGCCCACGCAGCCGGGTACGCCGAGCTTCTCCGGTTTCTCGAAGAGGTTCATCTTCAGCTTCATGGAAAGGATGTGGCGCACCGCGTCGTCCACCACGGCAATGTCCAGCTTGCCGGCCTGGATAGCCTTCAGCGCGGCGTCGTAGAAGCCCAGGGTGGACATGATCATGTCGTTGCCGGCCTCGGCGGACTGCACGGCGCAATCCTCCATACTTTCGGCCACGAACTGCTGCTTCATCAGGGATTCGCAGTTATTCCAGTCGGTGACGACGAAGCCGTCAAAGCCCAGCTCATCGCGCAGGATGGTCTTGAGGGACTTCGCATCCGCGGTGAAGGAATGGCCGTCAATGGAGCCGTAGGCGGTCATGAAGGTGGCGCAGCCCGCGTCGATGGCGCGCTTGAAGGGCGGCAGGAAGACCTCCTTCATCTTGCGGTAGGTCATCTGGGTGTCCATGGCGTCGCGGGCGCCAACGGCCTCGCCGTAGCCGATGTAATGCTTGGCGCAGGCCAGGATGGAATCAGGGGCATCCAGGCTCTCGCCCTGATAGCCCTTAACGATGGCATAGCCCATTTCGCCGGCCAGGTAGGGATCCTCGCCGAAGGTTTCGTTGACGCGGCCCCAGCGGGTATCGCGGCCCAGACACAAAACGGGGGAGAAGGTCCAGTGCAAACCGTCGGAGGCAACCTCACGGGCGGTGACACGGCCCATTTCCTCCACGATCGCCGGATCCCAGGAGCAGGCGGCGGTCAGCTGGGAGGGGAAGATGGTAGCCTCGTGCTTCAGGCCGTGGCCGTGGATGGCGTCGATGCCGAAGATCACCGGGATGCCCAGACGGCTCTCGTGCAGGGCTGCCTGCTGGAGCTCGCGGGCATCGTCGCCCAGCACGTGCAGGAAGGAACCGGCGCCCAGCTTGGCCCAGCGCAGGGCTTCTTCCTTACCGGTCATGTTGTAGGGGATCTGCATCATCTGGGCGACCTTTTCCTCGACGGTCATCTGTCCCAGCAGTTCCTCCACGCGGAGCTTGATGGCTTCGTTGTTCATATGTACCTCCGTGTACGCCCGAGGGCGCTTTGTCTCTGCAAATATGATAACCTTTCTGGGCAAGAAAAGCAATCCTGCAAATGAATTTCGGACATTTTCGTTGCAAATTACAGCAGGAAAAGGCTTCGGGGCGGGGAATACATGTATACAGATCATTATGCCCGGATCGCCGGGCTTCAAGCAAAGGAGTGTGCTTCCATGAAATTCACCCAGGGCTACTGGATGATCAAGGACAAGTACGTCATGTCCTACGCCACCCACGCTATCCGCGTGAACAAGACCGACAAGGAGATGCAGGTCATTTCCGCCTGCCGCCCCATCTACAATCGCGGCTCCATCCTTGACGGCGGCGCGCTGACCGTTACTTTCTCTGCGCCCCGCAGGAATATCATCCGCGTGAAGGTCACCCACTTCGCCGGCACGCAGGTGCGCGAGCCGAAGTTCGAGACCTACGAGGAAGACGTCACCCCCGTCATCACCGAGGATGAGCAGTACGCCTGCTTCACCTCCGGTGACCTGACTGCCCGCGTCCACAAGGCCTGCGGTCAGTGGAAGGTGGAATATATGGTGGGCGATCATGTGCTGACCAACTCCGGCTGGCGCGGTATGGGCCGTGCCCTGGCCAAGGACGGCACCGAGGTCAGCCTGCTGCCCCACGGCAGGTCCTATATGTCCGAGTCCCTGGAGCTGGATGTGGGCGAGTGCGTCTACGGCCTGGGCGAGCGCTTTGGCGCTTACGTCAAGAACGGCCAGGTGGTGGATATGTGGAACGCTGACGGCGGCACGGCCTCCGAGCTTTCCTACAAGAATATCCCCTTCTACATGACCAACCGCGGCTACGGCGTGCTGGTGGAGGATGCGGGCGACGTGTCCTTCGAGGTCGCCAGCGAGAAGGTGGAGCGCGTGCAGTTCTCTCATGAGGGCGAGACCATGGTGTACGACGTCATTTACGGCGGCGATCCCAAGGGCACCCTGGAGCGCTATACCGCCCTGACCGGCCGTCCCGCGCTGCTGCCTCCGTGGTCCTTCGGCCTGTGGCTGTCCACCTCCTTCACCACCGATTATGACGAGGGCACCACTTCCTCCTTCATCAACGGCATGGCGGAGCGCGATATCCCCCTGTCCGTCTTCCACTTCGACTGCTACTGGATGAAGGGCTTCAACTGGTGCGACTTCGAGTGGGACAGGGATGTGTTCCCGGATCCTGTGGGCATGCTCAAGCGCTATCATGACAAGGGATTGCACCTGTGCTGCTGGATCAATCCCTACATCGGACAGGCCAGCCCCCTCTTCGAGGAAGGCATGAAGGGCGGCTACCTGGTCAAGAAGGAAAACGGCGACGTCTGGCAGACCGATTTGTGGCAGGCCGGCATGGCCATTGTAGACTTCACCAACCCCGAAGCCTGCAAGTGGTACGCCTCCTACCTGTACAAGCTCATGGACATGGGCATCGACTGCTTCAAGACCGACTTTGGCGAGCGCATTCCCGTGCGTGACATCAAGTGGTTTGACGGCTCCGATCCCGTGAAGATGCACAACTACTACACCCACCTGTACAACAAGGTGGTCTTCGACGTGGTCAAGGACGTCAAGGGTGAGGGCGAGGCCATCCTGTTTGCCCGCTCTGCCACCGTCGGCGGCCAGCAGTTCCCCGTGCACTGGGGCGGCGATAACTCCGCGACCTATATCTCCATGGCGGAGACCCTCCGCGCGGGCCTCAGCATGTCCCACTCTGGCTTCGGCTACTGGAGCCACGATATCTCCGGCTTTGAGTCCACCGCTCCGGCGGACGTGTATAAGCGCTGGCTGCAGTTCGGCATCTTCTCCTCCCACAGCCGCCTGCACGGCTCCACCTCCTACCGCGTGCCGTGGCTGTTTGACGAGGAATCCGTCGATGTGTGCCGCAAGTTCGTCAAGCTCAAGAACCGCCTGATGCCCTACCTGTACGGCAAGGCGGTAGAGGCTCATGAGCAGGGCATCCCCATGATGCGCCCGATGATCCTGGAATTCCCCGACGATCCCGCCTGCGACACCCTCGACCGTCAGTACATGATGGGCGACGCGCTGCTGGTGGCGCCGATCTTCCGCAAGGATGGCACCGTCCAGTACTACCTGCCCGAGGGCGCCTGGACGAGCCTGCTGGACGAGGAAGTCGTCGACGGCGGCAGCTGGCAGACGGAGATCCACGACTTCATGTCCCTGCCGCTGATGGTGCGTCCCGGCACCGTGCTGCCCCTGGGCGCGGTGGACAGCAAGCCCGACTACGACTACCTGGACGGCCTGGAGCTGCACGTCTACCAGCTGGAGGACGGCGAGACCCAGGTGGTGACCATCCCCGACCTGAAGGGCAATGTGGCCGCGACCTTCACCGTGACCATGGTGAACGGAGAGGCCAAGGTGGAAACCGACTCTGCCAAGCCCTACACCGTGATCCTGCACAACTGATAAAAATGCTTCCCCGGTGCGCGCTGCATCGGGGAAGCCCTGTATACGGAGGATAAAATGAAGCTCTACATCAAGCAGAAGGTGTTTTCCTGGAAGGACAAGTTCTTCGTCAAGGACGAGTACGGGCAGGATAAGTATTACGTGGAGGGCGAGCTGTTCAGCTGGGGTCGCAAGCTCCATGTGTACGACATGAATCAGCGCGAGGTGGCGTTTATTGCCCAAAAGGTGATGACCTTCATGCCGGAATTCCATGTCTCCCAGGAAGGCCGCGAGGTGGCGGTGGTGAAGCAGAAGTTCTCCTGGTTCCGCCCCAAGTATGAGATCCAGGGGCCGAACTGGACCGTCGAGGGCAGCTTCTGGCAGCATGAGTACACTGTGTCCGACCAGGGCGGCAGCATCCAGGTGAGCATCTCCAAGAAGCTGATGAGCTGGAGCGACAGCTACGAGCTGGACATTGTCGAGGACAAGAACGAGCTGCTGGCGTTGGCGGTGGTGCTTGCCATCGACTGCGCTGTGGCACAGCAGAATAACTGAAAAACGCGGGTCTGCAACATGTGGTGCAGACCCGCGTTTTTATGTAGTTGGAACTCATTCATACACCGCGCGGCTGCCACCCACATAGGGCAGACGGCTGTACGCCATGACCAGGTTGGCATGGCCGACGCTGCCCTGCTCAATGCGCAGGGGCACCGCCACGGGGCGGATGTGCATGCCCACCAGGGTGTCGCCGATGTCGATGGCGGCCTCCGCCTGCACGGCGAGGGCCAGGGCCGGCTTCTCCAGCAGCTTCCACGCAGCCGCGGGGACGCTGCCGCCCGCCTTGGGCTGGGGGATCGCCTTCACCTGCATCAGGAAACGGCTGCGCAGTACGCTCTCCTCCATGACGATGGCGCGGTTCAGATGCTCGCAGCACTGGAAGGCCGCGTTCAGGCCGCGCTTGCGGCAAGCCTCCAGCATCGCCTCGGCGATCACTTCGCCCAGCTCGGGTACGCTGCCCTTGCCGATGCGCGCACCGGCCACTTCGCTGGTGGAGCAGCCCAGCACGATCAGGCCGCCGGGAGCGATCTCGCCCGCCTGCTGGAGGGCTTCGACGGCGGCATCAAGGGTGGAAAAAATCTCAGCTTTCAGTTCCATGGGTGGCATCTCCTTGTATGTGTTCGGTGTTGTCGGGGGTGAGACGCTGGCGGACGAGCTCGATGATATTCGTCGCACTGATGGCCACGAACTGTCCCCACAGGGTGAGCACCATCCGCGCAGTCTCCGCGTCCACCTGCTGCAGCGCCTTGAGGACGGCGGGCAGGCGGCTGGGGATGTTGCGGACGAGCTCCTTGACAGTGTTTGCGCCGCTGGCTTCCAGCACGTCGAAGATGGTGTTGACGAAGATGCGCCGTTTTTCCGGGCTGACCTGGGAAAGCCAGGTGTGTACGGTCTGATCCACCAGCTGAGCGGAAACATCCAGCTCCGTCACCGCGATGAAGTCCGTGCCCAGCACCTGCCAGGTGAAGCTGTCGTGCTGCAGCAGTCCCACGCCGTCGGACTTGACGACGGTGTACTCCGGGTGATAGGTGAGCAGCAGCCCCACGACGCTATGCTGAGGGACGAAGGAACGGATGCGCCGGGCGATGCGCGCATATCCCTCGCTGGCCATGGTAGCGTCATCCAGACCGGGGCCGTCGAAGGAATACACCGCGCGGATGCGATTTTGCGTCATCGGGTCCGCATGGGCGGCGGCGTACACGGCCAGATTGCCGCCCTTGCTGTGTCCGCCAAGGATGAGGGGGCCGTCGGTGAGGGCGGCAGCCTCATGAAGGTACCTGACGGCGGCGGACTGGGCGGGTACCGGGCTTTCGAAGGCCATGTTGAAGTCCTCGCGCCAGCCGACGATGGTGGAATCCGTGCCGCGGAAGGCCACATAATGCGTGCCGTCCGGCAGGTCAAAGGTGACGGCAGCGAACTGCATGTCCCGGTCCTGGTCGGTGACGGCGACGGGGTGGCGCATGCCGATGCCGGCGAAGCGCTCCGTCATGGCGGCGGCGCTGAGCATCGCGCGGATCTCATGCACGAAGGAAAACTGCATCTTGTCCACCGGGGGCACGGTGAGCGCCAGATCCCGCAGGAGCCCTGTTTCTTCGGGGTAGGTGAGGTAGCTCAGCGACGCAAGGATCAGGCTGTCTACGTCGTTAAAGGGGGAGTAGTCCAGCGCGATATCGCCGCGCCAGGCCAGGTAATCCATCATGTTGGGCATGTTGTCACCTCCGGGGAGGTCAGTCGAGTTCGCCGGTTGCCTTCATGGCTTCGAATTCTTCGCGGGAGATCAGGCACATGCGGGGCTTGGCGCCGTCCTTGGGGCCGACGATGCCGCGCTTTTCCATCTCGTCCACCAGACGGCCCGCGCGGGCATAGCCCAGGCGCAGACGGCGCTGAATCAGCGAGGTTGACACCTGGCCGTCCTGCACGGCCATCTCGATGCACTGGGTCAGGAGGCTGCCGTCGCCGCCGACGTAATCGTCCGCTTGAGGCATTTCGGGGAGGCTGCCGCCGCCGTTGGCCTGATCGGATTCCTGCTGCAGGCGTTCCAGCTCCTCCAGCACGGCGGGGTCGTAATCCGCCGGGCAGTGTTCGCGGATGAAATCGGTGATGCGGTTGACCTCCGGGTCGGAGAGGAAGCAGCCCTGCACGCGGATGGGCGTGAATTCGCCGGTGGGCATGTAGAGCATGTCGCCGTAGCCGAGGAGCTGCTCCGCGCCGATGCGGTCGAGGATGGTGCGGCTGTCCACGTTGGAGGACACCTTGAAGGCGATTCGGCTGGGGATGTTGGCCTTGATCAGGCCGGTGATGACGTCCACCGAGGGACGCTGGGTGGCGACGATCAGGTGGATGCCCGCCGCACGGGCCAGCTGG
This sequence comes from Clostridia bacterium, assembly GCA_017513475.1. Classification (GTDB taxonomy): domain Bacteria; phylum Bacillota; class Clostridia; order Christensenellales; family Aristaeellaceae; genus UBA11524. The sequence goes on along the minus strand of JAFXFR010000188.1, from coordinate 26,268 downwards.
GCCAGACGGCAGATGCGCTCTTCCACGTCCTTCTTGCAGGTCATCATCAGGTCGGCCAGCTCGTCGATCACGATGACCAGGCGGGGCATCTTCTCGCCCTCGGGCATCTGCTCGTTGTAGCCGTCGATGGCGCGCACGCCGGCCTCCTGAAAGCGCTTGTAGCGATCCATCATCTCGCCCACGGCCCAGGCCAGCGCGCCGGAGGCCTTGTGGGGATCGGACACCACGGGGATCAGCAGATGGGGGATGCCGTTGTAGCACTGCAGCTCAACCACCTTGGGGTCGACCAGGATCAGGCGGACCTCCTTGGGGCTGCAGCGGTAGAGCAGGGAGTTGATGATGGTGTTGATGCACACCGACTTACCGGAGCCGGTTGCGCCGGCGATGAGCAGGTGGGGCATCTTGGCCAGGTCGCAGACGATGGGCGTACCGGCAATGTCCTTGCCCAGGGCGACGACCAGGGGCTTGGTGGCCTTGCGCATGGGCTCGGATTCCAGCACCTCGCGCAGGGTAACGGTGGCGCGCTGCTTGTTGGGCACCTCCACGCCGACAAGGGACTTGCCGGGGATGGGCGCCTCGATGCGCACCGACTTGACCTCCATGTTCATGGCGATGTTGCGGTTCAGGTCGGTGACCTTCGACACCTTGATGCCGGCGGCCAGCTCCAGCTCGAAGCGGCTGATGGCCGGGCCGTGGGTGATGTGGCGCACCTTGGCGGGCACGCGGAAGGATTGCAGGGTGTTTTCCAGCCGGCGGGAGCGCAGTTCGTCCTCCTCGGGGCTGATGCCGGCCTGGGGCTCGGGGGACTTGAGCAGATCCATGCTGGGGAAGACGTAGGGCACTTCCTTGTGCTCGTCGAACATGGCGGGGGGCAGATCGCTGCCGGAGCGCCGGGGCTTGAGGTTCAACTCGGGCTCGTAGCTGCCCTCGGGCTTCTTGCCGGTCACCACGGGACGCAGGGGCGCGGCAGGTGCGGCAGCAACGGGAGCTTCCTCCCACGGGGGCGTGTCAGCCCAGCTGTCCTCGGCGGGGGCGGGCTCGGGCTTGGCGCGGCGGGCGGTGGGACGGCCGGATTCCGGACGCTTGGGGGCGTCATCCTCCGGGACCTCCAGACCGGCGGCCTTCTTCGCGGCCCTCAGGCGGGACAGGAAGCTATTCTCGTTAGCGGGATTTTCGCTCTCCGCGGCGAAGTCGGTATCGACCTCCTCCGGGGGCTGGACGGGCTTGCGGGGATTGGGTGTGGCTGCGGCGGGCGCGGGCCGGGCGGTGGAGGCGGCGGAACGCCGGGTCGGCTGGGGCGCAGGCTCGGAGAAGATCTGCGGCTCCTCGGTGTAGATGACCTCGGGCTCGTCCAGGGGCGCGCTGCGGGAAGTGCGGCGGCGGGCGGGAGCGCTTTCCTGCTCGGACATGAACACCGGCGGCTCCTGGGCGGCGTATACGGGGGCTGCCTCCTGGGGCGGGACGTCCTCGGCGGCGTCCTGATCAAAGAAATTCTGCCTGCGGGGGATGGCGACGGCCTCGTCGCCCTTGTCACGGCTGAAGACGCCGCCGCGCTTTTTCTTGCCGGCAGCGGGCATGGGCTGGGGCGCGTCGTTCACCGGCTGGGGGTTTTGAGGATACTGGCCCAGCTCCTCAGGGGTGAGCTGGAAGCCGTACTGCTGCTGGGGCTGCGGGCCGCGGGGCTGTACCTGCTTGACCACCGGTACGCCCTGCTGGGGCGGATAGCCCATGGGCTGATATCCCTGGGGATAGGGCTGTACGGGCTGGGGGGGCGGCTGCTGACGCTGCTGCTCCTGCTGGAGACGGCGCTGCTGCTGCTGGATGCGCATCTGCTCCTGCTGCCAGGCCAGCTCCTGCCGGCGCTGTTCCTCCTCCTGGGCTGCCTGCTGGGCACGGCGATCCTCCCGGCGCTGCTGGATCTTGCGCCAGATGCCCTTCACGTCCAGACGGATGAGGAAGCAGAAGGTCACGATGATCGCAATGATGGTGATCGCTGCGCCAAAGCCGGCGTTAAAGGCCTTCCAAAGCGGCCAGGCCAGCAGCATGCCGATCAGGCCGCCGCCCTGGTAGGAGCTCTGGCCGCGCCTGAAGCCCTCGGTGAGGTAGGGGGGCATGGCGTCCGCGCGGCCGGAGGCGACGATATCGGTCTGGAACTGCTTCATCAGCGGGTTGCCCATGCTGCCCACAAAGGTCAGCAGCGTTGCGGCGGTGCACAGCAGCACCAGCAGCACAATGGCCAGCAGGAAGGGGCGGAGCGGGGGCTTCTTCTGGATGGAGATCATCATCAGAACGCCGCCCCACACGGGGATGACGGACAATCCGATGGCCATCATGCCGCATAAACCGCGGCTGAACTGGCGCAGCCCGTCAAAGACGTCGCCTGCCATGCCCAATGCATTGGCCAGGAAGATCAGCACGCCCAGTGCAAGCAGCAGCAGGCCTACGATCAGGCAGACCACCATGGTGTCTGTCGAGTAGGCGGGCGTTCGTTTGGCTTTTTTGTTGTTGTTCTGAGCCATGCTTTACCTCCGTAGTATCAGTGGTCAGTTGGCCTGGCTGACCACCGTTCCGCCCGTTACCGGGTGAGGAATACGCTGCGCAGGATGCCGTTTTCATCGGCATGCAGGCGCAGACGGTAGTCGCCAAGGGTGTAATAATCGCTGGTGCCGGGGACGATGCGCCAGGATTCGGCACGCGCTTCGTCCACGGTGAGGGTGGTATCGGGCTGTCCCAGGGCAGCGCGCCACATATCGATGGTGGTGACGCCTGTGCACAGGCCGTGGAAGTTCAGCCGGTCGGCGCGGATGCCCTGCACGGTGCTCTGATCAAAGGTCCTGGTCAGCGCATCGGTGAGGATCCAAACCCCGCGGAATGCGCCGTCCTCCAGAGCGATCATGCGGCCGCCCTCATAAATATCCGGGTCGGTGAGGAGCGCGTAGCGGTCGATCAGCTCCTGCATGGGATCGCCGAGGGCTGCGGGGACGCCGGGGAAGGAACCGTCTGCCAGCGCAGCGGTGATGGCTGCGGGGGCGTCGGCGGGGAAGCCGAGGTGTGTCCGGGCCATAGGAAGCGCCGGCAGCTCCGGGGGGAACTCGCTCCAAAGGATGGTCACCGTGCCGGCCCGGTCGCCCAGGGTGCGGAAGTCTTCGATGTCATAATAGAGCGTCAGCCCGGTGGGGGAGACGGTGAAGCTGGCCGGGATGGGCGTGAGGCTGCCGGCTGCCAGGTGGGCAGAGAGCTCCGGTGCGACCTGTCCGTCCAGGTAGCCTTCGATGAAGGCAACAGCTGCATCCTTGTCGGTAAAGACGGCGTCAAGGGTGATCTCCGTGCCGGTGCGCAGGTCATAATTGACGGTGGACCACACCTGTGTGGAGCGGCTGGTGATCACCGCGCCCTCCGCGAGGATCGCGCAGGAAAACACATCGCCCTCAAGCACATAGGTATAGCCGACCTTCAGCTTGACGGGGGCGTTCATCAGCATGGCCACGCGGGAAAGCCGGGCGTTGATCTGCCCTTTTTCCATGATGGCTGCGTTGACGGCGGACTGCACTGCCGGATCGTTCAGGCCGGTCAGCTGGGGATAATGAATGGTGGAGCCCATCAGATCCAGCGCCATATCGTTCACGGCGGGGGATTCGGCGAGGGCCAGGGAGAAAGTCAGCATCAGGAGCAGGCATAAGATCGTCATGCGGTGCTTCATGGCATACACCTCCGAGTATATTTTACTACAATTAACGAACGAACGCAAGTTTTCCATCCGCGAGCGGCAAATTTCCTTTGTGACGCAGATGTAAAAATGTCCGGAGGAGGCGGCGCGTCAATTGACTTTCCTCAATGATTGTGCTATTCTCATCATGTATCACTATGTCCCCCGCAAGGGACTTATTCCTCACGGAAGGATTGAAAAATACGATGAAAAAGTGGCTCACAGCCCTGATTCTGACCCTGTTGCTGCTGCTGGCGGCAGGTACCGCCTCTGCCCTGGAGGCAGCGGATATCACCGCGGAGTGCAAGTTCACGCATTCCTACAGCAAGCGCAAGTACACGATGATGACCGACAAGAAGTACACCTCCTACTGGGAGACGGAGAAGACCAAAAATCCCTACATTCAGGTCGCCGCGCCCAAGGATCAGCTGATCGGCGGCATCTACGTCTGCTTCGGCAGCCTGCCGGAAAGCTGGGAGGTCCAGGTTTCCGAGAACGGCAAAAAGTGGGAGACCGTTGCGCAGGGCCCTGATTATTATCATGCCTGGGTGCCCCTGCCTGAGCCTGCCTCCTATGTCCGGCTGCAGGTGACCACCGGCAAGAAATTCTCGCTGCGCATGAACGAGTTCTTTGTCCTGGGTGTGGGCGACAAACCCGATTGGGTGCAGGTCTGGGAGCCTACCCCTGAAAAGGCCGACATCATGTTCATCTCCACCCACCCGGATGACGAGCTGATCTTCTTTGGCGGCGCGATTCCCACCTACGCGGTGGAGCAGGGACGCAATGTGGTGGTGGCGTATTATACGCGCTCCAACTCCACCCGCTCCTCGGAGCTGCTCAATGCCCTGTGGTACATGGGCGTGCGGAATTACCCCGTCATCGGCACCGCCAACGACCAGCAGAAGACCAAGACCATGGCAAAGGCCTATACCAATGCCGGCGGAAAGAGCGAGGCTGCCGGCCGCAGAAAGGTGAACGAGTGGGTTGTCGGATTGTACCGACAGTATAAGCCGGAGGTTGTTGTCACCCACGATATCAACGGCGAGTACGGCCACGGCATGCACATGATGATCTCCGATGCGGCGTATAACGCCATCGCTCTGGCTGCCAATGAGGATGAGTTCACGGACTCCACTGTGGCCTGGGGCACCTGGGAGGTCAAGAAGTTCTACCGCCATCTGTGGCCTGAGAATCAGATCAAGATGGACTGGAGCGTGCCGCTGGTCAGCATGGGCGGAGCCACCGGCCTGGAGCTGGCGGACAGCGCTTATGTGCTTTTCCACAAGACCCAGGAAGCTGCAGGATTCAGCGTGCCGACTACCGGTGCGGAGTATGACAACACCGCCTTCGGCCTGGTGCACACCACGGTGGGACCGGACGTGAAGGGTGGCGACTTCCTGGAGAATATCGACCTTTCCGGTGCGCCTGCAGAGCCTGTGAAGGCGGAAAAGGAGCTGCCGGCATGGTATTTCCTGATGCCGGAGCTCAATGAGCGCGGCTTCCTGGACGAGGGCGAGTTCATCTATTCCTCCGAGGAGGAGGGCCTGTGGATTTTTGTGGATGAAACCTGCAAGATCGTCATTGAGCGCAAGTTTGATCCTACCCAGCCCCTGACCTGGTTTGAGTGTGAGATCTGGACGGATATCGAGCAGGGCGAAATGCTGCGCACGATCTGGAATGACGATGTTAAGCGCACCAAGGTCCGCGCGGACGCCGCCGAAACCGCGAAGAAGCACAACGTGGTCTTCGCCACCAACACCGACTATTTCACCTACCGTGTGGATGTGAAGAACGGCCGTCCCACCGGCGTGGTCGTCCGCAACGGAGAGATCCTCTATGATGACGGCTATCCCACCCGCGAAAAGGCGGACAGGGCGGGCATGCCCAATCTGGACATGGTGGCCTTCATGAAGGACGGCAGCCTGAACGTCTACCGCAGCGATGAGATCTCCGCGCAGGAGATGGTCGATCTGGGTGCGTATGACGTCTATTCCTTCGGTCCTTACCTGATGAAGGACGGCAAGCTTTCCCAGCAGGCCTACGACGCCAACGATTCCCGCAACCCCCGCTGTGCGCTGGGCATGGTGGAGCCCGGACACTATGTGTACATCATGGTGGAAGGCCGCCTGGAGAAGCGCTCCCAGGGTATCACGATGCGCGAGCTGGCCAAGCTGATGCGCGCCAAGGGCTGTGAGGTTGCCATCAACCTGGACGGCGGCCAGACCGCAGTGCTGATCTTCATGGGCAAGCAGCTCAACAAGATCGGCTCCTACGACGGCGGCAAGACCAACTCCCGCCCGACCTGCGAGGTCATGGGCGTGGGCTACTCCGAACAGGTGGGTACCTACGAGGTCAAGTAAACAGCAGGGCAGCTTCTGTGGATGCAGGTGCTGCCCTTTTACAAATCCCGGCGAAAGTGAAATGTTTGTCCGGCGGATTGCGTCTATATGAGTGAACGAATCCATACAGGAGGAAGGACGATGAAGCTGCGGAAATGGATCGCTGCGCTGCTGGCGATGCTGCTCCTTTGCGGATATGCGGGGGCGGAGGGCGCGTTTTCCGGCGCAAGCTATGACGCGGGCCTGGCTGTTGTCGGCGGCGAGGTGTACTGTGCTGCGCCGAATGTCGGGGTGAGGTTCATCCCGATCTGGCACGTCAGCTGGGACGGACTGGAAAAGGTGCGTTCCCGTATCGGCGGGTGGAGCGCGCTGTATGCCCTTGGCGACGAACTCCTGACCGTTGAGCCGGTGCTGAACGTGGGCGAGATGCTGGGAAGCATTCCGACGTCGACCTACAGGGCCGGGCGGCTTGATCCCGCGAAGGGGAAGTACCGCTCCCTTGCAACCTACGTTCGGGCCACGGAGGACGGCGTGTGCAATGTTTTTGCGGCACAGGGCAGTGCCTACCGCGATGTGCGCGAGGGGGATGTTCACGTGCTCCAGCGGCTGGACGGCGGCGCGTGGACGACGGTTGCCCAATGGACGGGCGACCATGCGTGGGTGTACGAAACCTTCTGTATCATCGGGGATCGCAACGCGGACAAACCCCGGTATGTTGCGCTGTACGACTTTTCTGCCGGACGGATCCACGATGTGACGGCGCTGGACAGGAAATACGCGCTGACCGGCTCGTCACTGGAGGCGGTGCTGGAAAACGGCGTGCTGTACCTGCTGAAAGGCAATGGCCTGATGGCGCTGGATCTGTCCACAGGGCAGGCGGAGCAGGTGGTCGCACTGCCGGAGGAGATGAACTGCTTCATCCTCACGCCGGAGCGGCTCATTCTGCTCAGCAGCATCCGCAAGCAGGCGTGGGTGATGGACCGGCGCAGCTGGGAGATTGTCAGCACCGTCAGCATGACGGAGTATCCGCTCCACGCGGCGCTGGTGGACGGCCGGCTCTATGTGTACTGCAGCTACGGCGATGCCGGCGTGGAGATCATCGACCTGGCCACGGGGGAAAGCGTGCATTATCCGCTGAATTGACGGGGAGGCAGGTATCATGAAAAAGCTGATTTCGGGGCTGCTGGCGATGCTGTTGGCGCTGTTTTGCGTCTGCGCGGGGGCGGAGACCACCGGCGTGCGCGGGCGCACCATCAATGCCGGGATGAAGATCGCCATGGTGAGGGGCGATGTGTACTGCATGTTTGTCCGCAGCGGCCTGCGGGACAGGACGACCCTCTGCCGCTGGACGGAAACCGGCTTTGAAGAGGTGTGGAGCGCGTATGTGAACGGCTCGTACCTGTATGCGCTGGATGACGCGCTGGTGCTGGTGCATTTCAAGCAGTCTTTCTGGGAGGAGTTCTCCGGCGCGGGCGCCTATGTCGCATTGCGGATCGACCCCGTCACCTGGGAGACGGAGCCGCTGCTGACCACCAGGAACGCGGGCCGGCCCCTTTGCCATGACGGGGAGCTGCTGCGCTTCAACTGGAGCGGCTTTGACGGCGATACGCCCTGGTGCACCCTGGAAACCTGGCGCGATGGCCAGTGGGTGAAGGACTTCTCCTGGCGCAGCGATTTCACCGATGAAAAACGTCGGGGCAGCTACCTCTACCCGGGTTTTGTCATCCTGGAGCAGAGCGAAGTTGCGCGGGACGTCAGCGACGTCCGGCTGCGGGTGCTGGCCAGCGGCGAGGAGTACCTGCTGCGCGACGTCAACATGAGCTGGGCGGGGATTCCGCTGGCGGTGCTGGAGGACGGGCGGCTCTACCGGCTGGAGGATAAGGTGCTGTACGTCCACGACCTGGAAACAGGCGCGGTGGAAACGCTGCTGACGCTGACAGGGTATTCATATTACGACTTCATCATGGATGAAACCCGTTTTGTTTTCATGGGTTCCGAGGGGCTGGTGGAGGTCTACGACCGGGCGACGCTGAGCCGACAGCTCACGGTGCAGCTGCCCGACGGTGCCTTTAGCTGGCTGCTTTCCGGCGATATGCTGTATGCTTTCGATCCGACCGGAACGATCACCAGGGTGAACGGCAAGGAGTCCGTCAAGCCGGCGTCGATGTCCGAGGTGAATCTCGTCACCGGGGAAAGCCGCATCCTGGAACTGAATTGACCCTGCAAGCGTCCCGGCAGCATCCCTGCCGGGCTTTTCTCTTGCAGGAAAATGCGCGAAAAGGTTGCATTTCCCGCAAAATTCAGTATACTAAAATATGCAGAACCGGGAAGAAAACCCATTTCTCATTCGTTATATGAATGAAACACCGACTCTATCCAATGGAGGAAGAAGCGATGAAGCGACTGCTCCCCCTGATTCTCACCGTCATGATGCTGCTGTGCTGCATGGGCGGCACTGCGCTGGCTGAGAACAAGTTCTACTTTGACCGCACGGTCAATACCGTGTTTGAAAACGAGAGTCTCTATCTGGTGCTCAACCGGGAAGGCGACTGCGCTGAGGAAGGCGAACTGACCTTCAAGTCCTCCGCGAAGAAGGTCGCCACCGTGGATGAGAACGGTGTGGTGACCGGCCTTGCCAAGGGCCAGACCACCATCACCGCGACCCTCAAGGGCGAAAAGCGCACCTGGACGGCTCAGATCACCGTGACCGTTGCACGCCGCGTGGAGTCCATTGAGGTGACCGGCAGCAACCTGAAGGTCTATGACGCCTGGGATCCCATTGTGGCGGACGCCCTGGATCCTGCCTTCCCTCAGCCGGAGCTGCCTGTGCTGCTGCTGCGGGCGGGCAAGTCCCAGACCATCACGGCGACCTGTTCTCCTTCCACGGCGACCAACCGCCGCTGGAAGCTGACCTCCTCTGACGAAACCATCGTCAAGGCGGGCGGCACGGCCTTCACGGCCCGCAAGGCCGGCGAGTGCATTGTCACGGTGGAAAGCGTGCAGAACCCCGAGATCTGCCAGACCTACCGTGCCCTGGTGGTGCAGCCCGTCACCCGTGTGCGCCTCACCAGCGATGTGAAGTCCATTTTCATCGGTGAAAGCCTGGTGCTGAATCCCCAGATCACCCCGGAGAATGCGACCATTCAGTCCCTGGTGTGGACCTCCGACCGTCCCGATAACGCCAGCGTGGATGAGTATGGCGTGGTGTACGGCAACTCCAAGGGCTCGGCGGTGATCACGGCCAAGGCAGCGGACGGCTCCGGCTGCTACGCCACCTTCACGGTGACCGTCAAGCAGCAGCCCGAGGAGCTGACCCTCAACAAGACGGACATCACCCTCAAGGCCGGCAACTATGTGACCATCACCCCCACGGTGCTGCCCTCCACAACCAATGACAAGACGGTCACCTGGACGTCCTCCGATCCCTCCGTGGCGAAGGTCTCCACTGCCGGCCGCGTGACGGCTGTCAGCCCCGGCGTGGCCATCATCACCTGCGAGAGCAAGACCCACCCCGACGTCTATGCCCAGGCTGTGGTGACGGTGTATCAGCCGGTGACGAAGATCGTCTTCAACGAGAAGAACCCCACCGTAGGCGTGGGCGAATCCATCCGCCTGAGCTGGGACGTCACCCCCGATACCGCTACGGATACCTCTGTGACGCTGTCCACCAACAAGGAAAACGTCCTGCGCGTGGAGCAGGATGGCACCATCACCGGCCTCAAGCGCGGCGAAGCGTATGTCTATGCCACCGCCAACGACGGCTCCGGCAAGAAGGCCACCATCAAGGTGCAGGTGACCCAGCCGGTGGAGGGCGTCTCCATCAAGTATGAGGAGCGCAGCGTGGGCGTGGGTGAGAAGACCACCAACAACGCCATCTTCTATCCGGATGATGCGTCCATCACCAAAATGCGCTGGACGGTGGAGGATGCGAGCATCGCCACGGTGTCCGGCACCGGCTCCAAGGTGACGGTGACCGGCCGCAATTGGGGCGAGACCACTGTCATCGGCGTAACGGAGGACGGCTCCTATGTCACGACCTTCACGGTGAAGGTGGGCAACACCAACCGCCCGCTGAAGATCGCCAACCTGTATGTGGAAAACGGCAACACCATCCGCATCCAGGTGTACAATGAGTCCAACCTGACCATCACCCGCTTCTATTACGAGATCCAGACCTACGACGCCTGGGGCAACCGCCTGGTCTGCAATGACGACGGCTACTCCAATGACTTCGAGGGTTACTACGGCTACACCCTGACGCCCGGTACGGCCACCAAGCACGGCCGCTTCACCTTCGGCGGCGAATTCAACCGTCCCGAGTATGAGGATATCGGCAGGGTGGTCATGACCATCACCGGCTATGTCACCGAGGATGGCGAAACCGTATACATTCCCCGCTCCGAGCGCGAGTCCCGCGAGTGGAAGGTGCGTATCCAGGAGCCGGACAACTGATTTCCCAGGATGATCCCCGCACGGCTGCTTTCATCGGCAGCCGTGTTTTTTTCTTTGCAAGACGGGGAATGTGTGGTATAATAATTCAGTTAGCCACATGAACAGGAAGGGAGGATTCACATGCCTGACCTCATTGTGATCGGCGGCGGCCACGCAGGCTGCGAAGCCGCCCTCGCCGCGGCCCGTATGGGCATCGATACATTGCTTCTCACCCTCAATATGGACGGCATCGCGCTGATGGCCTGTAACCCGGTCATCGGCGGCAGCGCCAAGGGCCATCTCGTCCGCGAGCTGGACGCTCTTGGCGGCGAAATGGGCCTCGCCATTGACGATACCTTCCTGCAGAGCCGCATGCTCAACACGTCGAAGGGCCCGGCGGTGCATGCCCTGCGCGCCCAGGCGGACAAGCAGGAGTACCAGAACCGCATGCGCACCGCCCTCTTCACCCAGGAGCGGCTGACTGTCCGCCAGGGCGAAGTTTCCGCCATCGATGTGGAGGACGGCAGGGTCGTCGCGGTGCATACCGCATCCGGGCAGCGCATTCCCTGCCGGGCGGCCATCGTCGCCAGCGGCGTGTATCTGCGCTCGGACATCATCATCGGCGAAAGCATCACCCCCGGCGGTCCCCAGGGCCTGATGAGCGCGCCGCTGCTCTCCGCGAGCCTGGAAAGCATCGGCTTCCCGCTGCGGCGTTTCAAGACCGGCACGCCCGCCCGCATCGACGTGCGCTCCATCGACTTTGACGAAATGACGCCCCAGCCCGGCGACGAGCCCGTCGTGCCATTCTCCTTCCTGACGGAAAAGCCCATGGTCAACACCCACCAGTGCTACCTGACCTGGACGACCCCCGAAACCCACGAAATCATCCGCGCGAACCTGCACCGTGCGCCGCTGTATTCCGGCAAGATCCACGGCGTGGGCCCGCGCTACTGCCCCTCCATTGAGGACAAGATCGTCAAATTCGCCGACAAGGAGCGCCATCAGGTGTTCCTGGAGCCGGAGGGCATGAAGAGCCACGAATGGTACGTGCAGGGCATGTCCACCAGCCTCCCGGAGGATGTGCAGTGGCAGATGTACCGCTCCGTTCCGGGCCTTCGCCGCGCCGAGCTGACCCGATTGGCCTACGCGATCGAGTACGACTGCATCGACAGCCGGCAGCTGCGCCCCACGCTGGAAAGCCTGCATGTGAAGGGGCTGTTCTTCGCCGGGCAGATCAACGGTACCAGCGGCTACGAGGAAGCCGCCTGTCAGGGCCTGCTGGCGGGCATGAACGCTGCGCTGGGCATGCAGGGCAGGGAGCCGCTCGTGCTCACCCGGGACATGGCCTACATCGGCGTGCTGACCGACGACCTGACCACCAAGGGCACCGACGAACCCTACCGTATGATGACCTCCCGCGCCGAGCATCGGCTGAAGCTGCGCCAGGACAACGCTGACCTGCGCCTGACGCGCATCAGCCACGCCCTCGGCCTTGCCACCGACGAGCGCATGGAGCGCACCGAGCGCAAAATCCGCGAAACGGAGAAGCTGCTGGGCGTGCTGCGGGCGACGCGCTACACCCCCGGCGTTGACTTCAACGCATGGCTGGAACAGCACGGCCAGCCGGAAAGTGCCACCGGCGCGTCTGCCGAGGAGCTGCTGCGCCGTCCGGACATCCGCCTGAGCGACCTGTGCGAGATGAGCCCGGAGCTGGACATCGACGATCCGCAGGCCAAGGAGCAGGCGGAGATCGGGGTGAAGTATGCCGGCTATCTGGACCGGCAGGATGCGCTGATCCGCCGCGCCCGGGCAATGGAGGAAACCCTGCTACCGGAGGATATCGACTATGCCGCCGTGACCGGCCTGCGCATTGAAGCCCGGCAGAAGCTGGAGAAGCAGAAGCCGCGCAGCCTGGCCGCCGCGAGCCGTATCCCCGGCGTGTCCCCCGCGGATGTGGCCGTCCTGATGGTCTACCTGGAAAAGACAAGCCACTAAGGGACGGGAAAAAGGGTCAAGGGGCGATTGCCCCTTGCGCGGGTGGAGGGGCGGCGTTAGCCCCTCCCCGTCGGAGACCTTTGCGCCGCAGCGCAAATCCCCGCGCGCCTTTCGAGAATCCACCGGATTCGAGAAACAGCTCACGCAGCCGCAAGAAATCCCGTCACCCCCCTGACCCGGACCCAGCCAAACCACCCGAACCACCGCATCAAAATCTCCCAACTGTCAACACTTATCTGAAAGAAGGCAACACAGATGACCCCCTCCTACCTGCTCGTCCTGCTGGGCGTGGCAATGGTGTCCTACTCCGGGCCGCTGGTGAAGGTCGGCCTGAATTTCGGTGCAAACCCCGCGTCCATCGCCATGATGCGCATGGCGCTCACGGCGGTGATCCTGCTGCCAATCATGTGCGTCAGGCGCAAGGGGCAGACGGAAGCCCCCATCGTCAGCCTCCGCCGCATGACAGTGAAGTAGTGGCTGTGGAGCGTGCTGGCCAGCGCGTTCCTGGCGCTGCACTACCTGACCTGGATGACCTCCCTGGACGCGACGTCCACCTTTGCCTCGGTGGCGCTGGTATGCACGCAGCCGCTGTTTGTGGCCGCGCTCAGCGGGATCGTGCTGAAGGAAAAGATGCCCGGTGCGGCGATTCCCGGCGCCCTGGTGGCCGTGGTGGGTGCACTGCTGATCGCTGCCAACGGACTGAACAGCTCCAATGCCGGCGATCTGCCCGGCGCGCTGTTGGCCCTGGCAGGCGCGATCATGATGGCCGGACACTGGCTGTGCAACCGCTACGCGCGCCGTTCCTCGGATGCACTGCCCTTCATGCTGCTGCTCTATACCCAGACGGCCCTGCTGCTGGCGCTGACGCTGCCCTTCATGGGAGGTTTCCAGATGACGTGGAAGGCGCTGCTGGCTGTAGTAGGCCTGGCGGTGGGCTGCACGCTGCTGGGACACTCGATGTTCACCCTGGCGCTGGGAAAGGTCTCGGCGACGGTGGTGTCCTTTGCCCTCCTGGGCGAGCCTGTGGGTGCGATGATCTGGGGCATCCTCTTCCTGGGCGATGTGCCCGAACCGCTGGTGTTTATCGGCGGTCTGGTGACCGTGCTGGGGCTGGTGCTGTATCTCATGGGCTCCATGGGACTGCTGAAGAGGAAGGCCTGAGGGCTTCCCAAATTGCCGATTCTATGATAAACTAACTTATACCAACGATCAGGAGGAATCCCCTATGTCTGAAAAGAAGGGCTTTTTTGCCCGTTTGCGCGAAGGTCTCAGCAAGACCCGCGACGCCCTGACCGGCCGCGTTGATACGCTGGTCAAGGAAAATCGCAAGATCGACGAGGATTTTTATGAGGAGCTGGAGGATATCCTGCTCCTGTCCGACTGCGGCATGAAGGCCACCATGGCCATCATGGATGAGCTGCGTGACCGCGTGGCAAAGAATAAGGTCAAGGAAGCTGAGGAAGCCCGAAATATCCTCAAGCAGATCATGATCGAGCAGATGGATATTCCCCGTCCGCCGCTGCGCTGGCCCATGGTGATGATGGTCGTGGGCGTCAACGGCGTGGGCAAGACCACCACCATCGGCAAGCTGGCGCTGCGCTTCCAGTCCATTGGCCGCCGGATCATCCTGTGCGCCGGCGATACCTTCCGTGCCGCGGCGGCGGAGCAGCTGACTGTCTGGTCCCAGCGGGCCCGCGTGCCGATCGTCAAGCATGCCGAGGGCGCGGACCCTGCGGCGGTGGTGTTTGACGGCATCAAGTCTGCCAAGGCCCAGGGCGCGGATCTGCTGATCGTGGATACCGCGGGCCGTCTGCACAACAAGAAGAACCTGATGGATGAGCTGAACAAGATGCGCCGCGTGATCGACCGCGAATGGGCCGAGGCGGAGGTCCGCTGCATGCTGGTGCTGGACGCCACCACCGGCCAGAACGGCCTTGCTCAGGCCCGCGCCTTCAAGGAGGTGTGCGAGGTGGGCGGCATCATCCTGACCAAGCTGGACGGCACCGCCAAGGGCGGCATCGCCCTGGCCATCCGTCAGGAGCTGGAGGTTCCCGTGTGGTACATCGGCGTGGGCGAGGGCATTGACGACCTGCAGCCCTTCAACGCCAAGGAGTTCGTTGAGGCCCTGTTCTGATGCTGACGCGGCCGGTGCACGGCTGGGCAGAGGTATGCATTGGCGAACACCGACTGCGGGTGAGCCATATCGAGCCTGTGCCGGAAATGCTGCTGACGGCGTTCATCCGGGCGCTGTCGACCCCGGAAACGGCGGACGTGACCTTTGATGCGGAGGGCTGGGCCTGGCGGCTGCAGTCCGACCGTGTGACCCGACTGACCATCCTGGAGGCAGCAGCGGAAACGTACGTCCTGACAATCGGCGTGCGCGAGCTGGCACGGGAGGTTATTGCTGATGTCCGGCGTGATCTGGATGCATGGAGTCACTGGTGCTGCTTACCGGGACGCGCAGAGGATCAACGTGCGCTGATCATCCGCCTGTGCAATCAACTCGAAAGGCTGCTGTGACGCGCACCCTCCAAGGCTCCCTTTTGCAGGGGAACTGTCACCGGAAGGCGGCTAAGGGTCCCGGGAGGATCGTTCTCCATCCCTTTCTTTGGTGGTAAAAGCAAAGGAGGTCATCCTGTTGAAACTGACCTGGAAAACCTGCCTTCGGGCAGGGATCACTGTGGTGCTGGTGTACCTGGCCTGTACCTATTGGAAGGACCTGGTGAAAGTGGTGAGCCTGGCGCTGGGCGCAGCATCACCGCTGATCATCGGCGCGGTGGTTGCCTATGTGGCCAATATCCTGATGGGCTTCTACGAGCGGCACTTCTTCGTCAAGAGCAAAAAGCCCATTGTGAAGAAGATTCGCCGTCCGGTCTGTATGGCGCTGGCCTTCCTTACGGCGATGCTGGCCATCGTGTGGATGCTCACGACGGTGATCCCCGAATTGATCAAGTGCGTGGAACTGATCATTGCCAGCCTGCCCAATGCGCTGAACAAGGCGTATGCCTGGCTGGATGAACGGATCCAGCTGGGATCGCTGCTCAAGGAAATGAACCTGGCCCTTCCGGATGCTAACTCTGACTGGAAGAAGGCCATCGGCAGCACGCTGAATATCGTGCTGACAGGCGTGGGCGGCGCTGCGAAGGTGGCGGTCAATGCGGTCAGCAGCGTGTTCTCCACGGTGGTGACAACGTTCCTGGCCGTCGTGTTTGCGATCTATCTGCTCATTGGCAAGGAGAGCCTGGGAGCGCAGTTCATCCGCCTCAGCCGTACCTACCTGGGCGATACCTTCACCGACCGGGCGCTGTATGTGCTGCGGGTGGTGGATGAGTCCTTCCATTCCTTCATCGTCGGGCAGTGCACCGAGGCGCTGATTCTGGGCGCGCTGTGTCTGATCGGCATGGTGATCTTCGGCTTCAAGAATGCGCTGACGATCTCCATCATGGTGGGCTTTACGGCGCTGATCCCCATTGCCGGTGCGTACATTGCGGCGGCGGCGGGCGCGTTCATGCTCTTTGTGGAGAGTCCCCTGTCGGCGCTGCTGTTCCTGGTTTTCCTGATCGTCCTGCAGCAGATCGAGGGCAACCTGATCTTCCCCCGTGTGGTGGGCGAAAGCATTGGCCTGCCCGGTGTATGGGTACTGGCGGCCGTCACGATTGGCGGCGGCGTGATGGGCGTGATGGGCATGCTGATCGGCGTTCCGCTGGCCAGCGCCGCATACCGGCTGATCAGCCGGGATACCCGTGCCCGGGAGATGGGCAAGTCCCTGTTTGATATGCCCCATGAGGAGCGCAAAAAGAACGCGCTGTTCAAGTAAGAAATCGGGTCCAGAACCCCGGAGGTACGATTATGCCCTCTTTGTCCCCCTATCGATCTGACCTGGATTACGCCTATGCCCCGGGGATGTTCCCGGCGATGGAGTGCCTGCTGCACCGGCCCGATCTGGCCCGGCGCGTGCTTCTGCATTCCAAGTCCGCCGGAACGGAGGGTGCGCAGCGCCTGATGGAGCTCGCTGCGAAGCACCACATCCGGGTGGAGGAGGCGGATCGCGTCCTGGGCCGGATCTCCGGCAAGGAGAACTGCTTTGCGGCGGCGGTATTCGAGAAATTCGACGACGCGCTGGATGACGCAAAGCCCCATGTGGTGCTCCACAATCCGTCGGACTGCGGCAATGTGGGAACGATCCTGCGTACGTCCCTGGGCTTTGGCGTGGAGGACGTAGCGCTCATCCGTCCCTGTGTGGATGTGTTTGATCCCCGCGTGGTGCGCGCCAGCATGGGCAGCATGTTCCAGCTGCGCATCCATACCTACAGCACCTTTGCCGAGTACCAGAAGGATCACCCGGAGCACATGCTCTATCCCTTTATGCTGGATGGCTCCAGATCCCTGCCGGAGGTGCTGGGCGAGGAGATCCCCGACCGCTGGACGCTGGTGTTCGGCAACGAAGGCAGCGGCCTTCCTGCGGAGTTCGCCAAGCTGGGTCAGCCGGTGAGAATCCCCTCCAACGATCGCATCGACTCGCTGAATCTGTCCATCGCTGCGGCGATCGGCGTCTATGAATTTACCCGGAAATAAAGCAGGCAGCCCTGTGGGGATGATGGAAAGGAAGGAGTTATCCTGCGCTTTGCACCAAAGAAATGCCGAAGCAGCAAGCTCGCCAAGGCTTGCTGTTTCTTGTTCTACGTGATACAATGAAAGCGACAAACTTGAAGTTGATGGAGGAAAGTTAATGAAAGATATTAAAAGAATTGAAGTTGATGAATTTTGGGCTGATTCAACAATTATTGAAGCAGGCGACTTTGTGTTTGTTGCCTATTGCATGGGAAATGAAGGTAAATCAATAGAAGAACAAATTGAAGGAGCCTTTTTAGTATTAAAAGAGAGATTAAGTAAAGTCGGATTAGGTTTGGACTCTGTTGTAAAAATGGATTGTTTGTTTAAGGATATCAATGACTTGAATTATTTATCTGATATAATAAAGAAATATTTTGATGGAAAATATCCAACAAGAAAAGCATTTACTTCTGATTTTATTAGAGAGGGAATTGCATTTCAAATTGATGCTATTGCATACAAGGGATAGGAACACGAAAATTTCAGTTTGATGGCGTGATAAATCCTAATTTGTTGAGGAGACGAGAAATTCATTTCCCATTATATAGGGAGGGCGCAATTATACGCACCGTTCCGGTGCATTGCGTTTGGGTACCACATAGGCAAACGAGCATCCGCAATTTTCGACGGATGCTCGTTTGTTCGTTACAGGATAAATTGTTCCTTAAGAACGCTTCCACCATCGGGGCTGCTTTTTGCTGCGATCTTCAAGGTTTGTTGAACTGCTGCTGGAAAGGATTGACATTCCTGTATACAGGGGGTATAATGGGCCCGCTTTGATGATATACCAGGAGGGCTGACAGATGAAATATCTGTTGGAAACGACCGGTTCCATTGAGGACGGCGTTGGGTTTTCCCATTTTGACGCATGCCATATCACCTGGCTGATCGCAGCGGCAGCGTGGATTGCCGCCTGCTGCCTGATTTACCGCCGGCTGGAGGAGCCGGGGCGCAAGCGCATGCGCTATGCGGTGGCCGGGGCGGTCGTGGCGGATGAACTGCTGAAGATGGCGGTGCTGCTGATCGGCGGAAACTACACCAGGAATTATCTGCCGCTACACCTGTGCTCGGTGAATCTGTTCCTGATCGCCTGGCATGCCGTCCGGCCGACGAAAACGCTGGATAATTTCCTGTATGTGGCCTGCATTCCGGGTGCGCTGGCGGCGCTGCTCTTCCCCAGCTGGACGAAGCTGCCGCCCACGGCGCTGATGCACATCCACTCCTTTACCTTCCATATCCTGCTTGTCTGCTATCCGGCGATGCTGCTGGCAGGACGCGATCTGCGCCCGGACGTGAAGGCCATGCCCGGGGTACTGCTGCTGCTGGCCTGCCTGGCGGGTGTTGCAGCGGTGGTCAATGCTGTCCTGGATACGAATTACATGTTCCTGGCCGAGGCGCCCAAAGGGAATCCGCTGGCGCTGTTTGAGGATGCCCTGGGGCATCACCTGTGGGGATATGTCATCATCCTGCCGGCGCTGGTGCTGATCATGTATGCGCCGCAGATCTTCCGCATGGCGCGCTGCCGCGTCATGACACACAGCTGACGTTTATCTGCTGAGCTCCGCTGAAGGGCGGAGTTCTTTTTGTGCGCAAAAAGGGACCCGCAGCTGCGGATCCCTTCAATGGGTACTTACCGTTCTCCGTTGCGGCCGCGGGCGCGGTTGACGCGCTGCACGGGCTTGGAGAGGCCGTGGGCGGCGGAAGTCTTTCCGGGCTTGGCGGCTGCGGGAGCCTGCACCTTGCCGCCCTTGCCGATCACGATGGCTTGTCCGCCCTTGGGCAGGGGCTTGGCGGGTGAGGGCGCTGCACCGGGGCCGAAGCGGGGCTTCATCTCCGGAGCTGCGGGGTTGGCGGCCTTCTCCGGCCTGGCGGAGGTTTTCGCCGGGGCGGCGGACTTGTGAGCCTTGCGCTCGGGCGCGGCATTGCCGGAGACGGTCAGCTTCTTGGGCATCTCGGCGGTACGGCCAAGCTTGGCCAGGCGGGCTGCCTTCGCCAGCTGACGGGCGGCTTCCTTCTCCTTGGGATCGGTGGGGGTGGTGACCATCATGGGCCACTCGCTCTGCTTGACGGGCAGGCGCTTGCCGATCAGCTTCTCCACCTGCTCCAGCTGCTTGATCTCGTCGATGCAGCAGAAGGACACGGCGGTACCGTCACGGCCTGCGCGGCCGGTGCGGCCAATGCGGTGGACATAGGCCTCGGGCTCCATGGGCATGTCGTAGTTGAAGACATGGCTGAGGCCCGCGATGTCGATGCCGCGGGCGGCGATGTCCGTGGCGATGAGCACCTTGCTCTCACCGGACTTGAACTTCGCCAGGGCATTCTGCCGCTGGCTCTGGCTCTTGTCGCCGTGGATGGCAACGCTCTGGATGCCCTCCTTCTTCAGCTCGCGGACGATGCGGTCCGCGCCGTGCTTGGTGCGGCTGAACACCAGCGCGCTCTCGATATCGCTTTCCTTCAGGAGCTTGGCCAGCAGGAATTTCTTGTTGGCCTTGTCCACCATGTAGAGGCTCTGGTCGATCTTCTTCACCGTGGAGGACACCGGGTCCACCTTGACGGATTCGGGGTTGTGGAGCAGATCCATGGCCAGCTTTTCGACCTCGGCGGGCATGGTGGCGGAGAAGAGCAGGGTTTGATGCTTCTGGGGGAGCTTGGCGGCGATGCGGCGCACGTCATGGATAAAGCCCATGTCCAGCATGCGGTCGGCCTCGTCCAGGACGAAGGTTTCCACCCCGTCCAGGCGGACGTAGCCCTGATTCATCAGGTCCCACAGACGGCCGGGGCAGGCGATCACGATGTCCGCGCCCTTGTGGAGGGCGTCCACCTGGGGCTGCTGGCCCACGCCGCCAAAGATCACGCAGGGGGTCACGGGCAGGTTCTTGCCGTAGGTGACGAAGTTCTCATAAATCTGCAGGGCCAGCTCGCGGGTGGGGGTGAGGATCAGCTGACGGATGACGCGGGGCGCGCCGTCCTTGAGGGGATTCTTCGCCAGCTGCTGGATCATCGGCAGGGCGAAGGCGGCGGTCTTGCCGGTGCCGGTCTGGGCGCAGCCGAGCACGTCCTTGCCTGCCATCACCAGCGGGATCGTGGAGCGCTGGATGGGCGTGGGGGTCTCGTAGCCGGCCTTCAGCACATTTTTGAGGATAACGGGCATCAGCCCAAGGGATTCAAAGCTCATTTTGATGGTTTCCATTCCGTTTCATAAAATAGGCGCATATCACACCATTTTGGATTATAGCATAATCATCCGGCGGATGCAAGAGGGCTTGACAACCCCATCTTGTCCCGGTTATCATAAGCACATTCCTATCATATGCAATCAGGAGGACAAGCATGACCATTCTCTGGGACTGGAACGGAACGCTGGTGGCAGACGTGCCCCACGTGGTGAATATGAACAACCTGGTGCTGGAGCAGTTTGGCTACCGTCATACCTCGGAGGAAGAATATCGGGCGAAGTTCCGCCATCCGGTGCACGAGTACTACTACGACCTGGGTGTGACGGCGGAGGATTTCCCGAAAATTGCGAAAGTCTGGAACAAGGCCTATGTGGACGGCTTCGACTGCGTGCCCCTGAGCGCGGGCGTGGCCGAGGCGGTGCACCGCTTCAAGGCTGCCGGGCACAAGCAGGTGATCATCTCTGCCTCCCAGGTCGATCAGCTGCGGGCACAGGTGGCGCATTTTGCGGAATTCGACGGCATCTTTGACGAGGTGCTGGGTCTGAGCAACCAGCTGGCGGTGAGCAAAGTGCACCTGGCTGTGGATTACCTGGCCCGCACTGGCGAAAAGGCAGAGGACTGCGTCTTTATCGGCGATACGACCCACGACGCGGAGACCGCCGCGGCCATCGGCTGCCGGTGCTTCCTCATTGAGGGCGGTCACCAGGAGCGCGCCGTGCTGGATGCGGCGGAGAACGCCACGGTGCTGTCCAGCCTGACTGAAGCGGTCGAGCTGCTGGGCTGCTGAGGCTGGCAACCGATGCTCGCCCCCACGGTATTCCAAAGGCTCGCCCTCCGGGGGAGCCTTTTGGTTTGTGGGAAATTGCGCATTTCCTACTTGTCCCCCCTTGACGAAGGTGCTATAATGTAATGTGGCGGTAAATGGACCGTCAAACGTGAAATCAACCGAAATGGAGATATGACTATGATCAAGATCAACATTATTTCCGGCTTCCTGGGCGCTGGCAAGACCACGCTGATCAAGAAGCTGCTGACCGCCGTGAAGGGCGAGAAGATCATCCTGCTGGAGAACGAGTACGGCGACGTGGGCGTGGACGGCGCGTTCATGAAGGATTCCGGCATCATCGTGGACGAGCTGAACTCCGGCTGCATCTGCTGCACGCTGGTGGGCGACTTCCAGAAGGCCGTGGACGAGCTGATCGAGAAGTACAATCCCGACCGCCTGATCATCGAGCCCAGCGGCGTGGGCAAGCTGAGCGAGATCGTCAATGCGGTGGAAAAGTGCAAGGCCAAGCATCCCGACATGGAGATCTCCGGCTGCGCCACCGTCGTGGACGCCGGCAAGTGCCGCATGCACATGAAGAACTTCGGCGAGTTCTTCCTGGATCAGGTCAAGACCGCCGATACCGTCATCTTCAGCCGCACCCAGATGCTCTCCGCCGATCGCGTGGAGAAGAGCCGCGTCCTCATCGAGGAGGCCCATCCCGGCGTGCGCGTGGTCACCACCGCGTGGGACGAGCTGCCCGCTGAGGTGATGCTGGAGGTGGTCGAATCCGGCCGCCCCATCGAGCTGCATGTGGAGCATCATCACCATCATGACCATGACGAGCACTGCGATTGCGGCTGCCACGATCACGAGCATCACCACCATCACGAGGATGGCGAAGAGTGCCACTGCCATGATCACGAGCACGAGCATCATCACCATCATGAGAATGGCGAGGAGTGCCACTGCCACGATCACGAGCATCACCACCATCACGAGGATGGCGAAGAGTGCCACTGCCATGATCACGAGCACGAGCATCACCACCATCACCATGAGGATGGCGAGGAGTGCCACTGCCACGATCACGAGCACCATCACCATGAGCATGACGAGCACTGCACCTGCGGCTGCCACGATCATGACCACGAGGGCCACCACCATCATCACCACGCCGACGAGGTCTTCGTGTCCATCGGCTGGGAGACCGCAAAGCGCTACGAGCAGGCTGACATCGCCGCCATGCTGGACAAGCTCTCCGACGAGGAGGAGTACGGCAACGTGCTGCGTGCCAAGGGCATCCTGGCGAACGCTGCGGGCGAGTGGTTCCAGTTTGACTATGTTCCCGGCGAGAGCCAGTTCCGCGCGGGCAGCCCGGATTACACCGGCCGCATCTGCGTGATCGGCGCGCACATCGACGAGAAGGCCTTGAAGGAGCTCTGGCGTAAGCCAGAGTAACGCAGGTCATTTCTTGAAATGACCAAGTGTAGCCAGCACCCGACCTTGTGTCGGGGGATGGCCGAAAAAGGAGCTGTTCAACGCATGAGCATGCAGGAATTCATCCCCGTATATCTGATCACCGGCTTCCTGGAGAGCGGCAAGACCACCCTCATCAGCGGCATGCTGGCGGATGAGGACTTCACCCGCCGCTCTGCCGGCGGCAAGCAGAAGACGCTGGTGATCGTCTGCGAAGAGGGCATCGAGGAGTACGACGAGGCGGCGCTGGCGAAGTCCGGCGTGTCCGTGGTGATGCTGGACAGCGCGGAGGAAGTCACCACCGAGCGCATGGCTGCCCTGGCCGAGGAGTACGATCCCGACCGCGTCATCATCGAGTACAACAGCGTCTGGACCATCGAGCGCCTCGGCGGCTGCATGCTGCCCCGGCTGTGGGAGGTCGTGCAGATCATGACCTGCGTGGACGCCACCACCTTCGACAACTACATGACCAACATGCGGCAGATTATGACCGATCCGATGAAGGTGTCTGATCTGGTGATCTTCAACCGCTGCGATCCCAAGGCCAACAAGAGCCCCTGGCGCCGCATGGTGAAGGCTGTCGCGCCCCGCACCAACGTGCTGTTTGAGAACACTGACGGCACCAGCGAGGACGGCGTGGCTGACGAGGATCTGCCCTACGACATGAAGGCGGGCATCATCGACATTGCCGATGAGCACATTCCGACCTTCTACATTGACTCCATGGATCACCCCGACCGCTATGACCGCAAGACCATCCGGCTGGTGGGTCAGGTGTTCTCCGAGAAGGGCATGCCCAAGGGGTACTACCTCTTCGGCCGGCTGGCGATGACCTGCTGTGCGGACGATATTGCGCCCATTGGTTGGATCACCCAGGGCCTGCAGCGGCCTTCCACGAAGAATTACGTGAAGATGACCGCCTCCTGCAAGAAGGTGGTTTCCGGCGGCGAGCCGATGCTGCTGCTGACGGAGGTGCGCGTGGAGCCCGCTCCGGCGCCCAAGGAGAAGTATTTGAATTTCAATTAAACTTATAGCGAGCATCCGGCAGGTTGGCGGGGTGCTCGTTTTTTTGCCAAGCTGAGATTGGCGTGCAGCAGAGGGGCCGCTTTCGCGCGTCGAAAGCGGCGCAAAGCCGCCGGGGGAAACGCAAAATGGCGTTTCCCCCGGACCCCCTCCTGCTCTTTTGGAGTTGGTCGAGCGGCTGCAATGCGGGGCGGCTCTGGTTCGAGTTGTTTTGTCAAGGGTGTTTTCACATTTTCCATAAAAACACAAGCGCGGGCGGCTGCCAATCTTCATTGACAGCCGCCCATCTTCTGTTGATCTGTCCTTACCGAAATCATACGATAGAAATCTGCGTTCTTCTGACTCTACTTATGAATCGTAAGCACACCCTGATCCATCTCACAAACCGTATCACACAGCTCATCAATGTCCTGCGCAAAATGGCTGGCCAGAATAATCGTTTTGCCCTGTGCCTTGAGTGACAGCAGCAGATCACGGATGCTGCGAACGCCGTTCTTGTCCAGCCCGTTCATCGGTTCATCCAGGATCAGCAGCGCAGGATCATCCAGCAAAGCCTGTGCAATGCCAAGGCGCTGGCGCATACCAAGGCTGTACTGGCTGACAGGCTTGCGCAAAGAGGAATCAAGGCCGACCATCTCAATCAGGGCCTTTACACGCTCCTTTGATGCCCTTTTTCCCAGCTTTGCCAGCCACAACAGATTATTCATGCCTGTTTCATGGGGCAGAAAGCCCGGCGTTTCGATCAGCATCCCCGTATTGGGTGCGAAATCGCAATCCTTTCCAATTGTTTTGCCAAACACCTGGGCTGTCCCTTCTGTTGGGCGAAGAAAACCGCAGATGCATTTCATTAACACCGTCTTACCGCTTCCGTTGCGTCCGATAATGCCATGGATCTTCCCTTGCTCCAGCTCCATGGATACGTCCTTCAGCACCGTATCGCTGCCGAAGCGTTTCGTGATGTGCTGAACACTTACCGCAATATCACTCATCAGAATACCCTCCTGTGAAGTTAAAAGAGAACCTACGCATAGTAATGGCTGAAACGATCATCAGCGCCACAGATGTACCACCGAGAATCAGATATGATGTATGAACTCTGGGCAACAGATCGTAGCCGAAGTTGTGCATGGTGTATGTCGCATGCTGCAGGGGCGACAGCCACGCAGACAACAGATTGGCGTAATACTGCATCTCCATTGGCAGCTGAAGCCAGGTCATGAAGCGATCCGGCGTCAGCACATACCCCGCGAAATTGATGACCAGCGCGGCGATGATGCCAGCCTTGCGGCTTTTCAGCACCGTAAAGGTCAGCTGGATCATAGACATCAGCAGCACATACTGGAACAGCAGCAGGAAGATCTGTACGGCACAGCCGTAGGGCGTTGTCAGCTTGACCGTCTTTCTCATGACGGTCAGCGCCACTTCAAAAGATGCCGGAGAGAAGGACAGCATGGTCGCCGTTTCAGACCAGTTGTTTGCAACAAAGACATTGCAGCCGATACACATAACCATACTGGAAACGAGGATTATCAGGCAATAGCCCAGCGTTAGGATGAATACGGTTATGATCTGCCCCAGCAGCCAGTTCAGCCGCGTGGTGCGGAAGATCAGGTACGACGCAGGTGTATCCAGCCGTGGAAATGCCGAGAACATCAGCATCATTACCAGTGCAGAAAAGAGGATGCTGTCATCGTCTGCATAGCACCAGACGAAAGGCTCCAGCAGCTGCACATTGGTCAGGTAGGTGCGGGAGATCGCCATGGTCTTGTCCGTCAGCAGCCAGCAAAGCAGGAAGCCCAGCAGCAGACTCATGTAGAAACGAGGATTCTTACGCAGGGAGTACAGATTCCAGCCTGCGCAGACGAATGCTTCGCGGAGGTTACACATAGGCGTTCACCTTCTTTCGCAGCATCCACACAAGTGCAGTCATAAGCACAATCAGCACCAGCAGCAGAGGCCAGAATGCGCCTGTAAGCCAGTTGGACGGATTGAGCAGCGTCGCTTCCGGGAAGAAACGGGTGCCGATCATTACCATGGCATAGCACAGACACAGCGGCGCAAGGTATGCGGCAGAGGTTGTCTCTGTCATCAGGGCAATCAGGCAGCCGACACCAGCCCAGATGCCGCCGCAGAGCATCCGGCGCAACAGAACTGCCCAGACAGGGGCGAAATCTCCCATGGGGAATAGCTCACCGGCTTCAACCAGCATCATCAGGTGGAATACCAACAGCAAGCCGATGGCAGCCGCGATTTGCAGCAGCATCCCACTGGCAAATGTGGACAGCAGCTTTCCGGCGATCCAGCTTCTGCGTCCCACACGGAAGACCGCAGGCCGGATGGCTCCGCTCTTGATCTCCTGCAAGGCCTGTGCAGCAAAGGGCAGTGCAGACAGCGCAGGCAGGATCATCACGCCGAAGTCGCCCTGCATTCCCTGCAAAAGCAATGATGCGGCGTCGAGCCAGAAGCTGTCCTCATACATTTCCATTTCAGACAGCATGTTTATCAGGTAGTAGGATTGATCACCGATGGACATGTACAGCGACACAACCGAGGCAAAAAAGGCAACAAGAAACCAACGCCCCGTGATCGCGCGGCGAAAATCGTAGAATATGCACTTCATGTTGAGACTCCTTAGTAACCGTACGTCCGGTCGATCACCGTTCCGTCGATGGCGTTAAGTGTCAGAAGCGTTGCACCAGGTTCGTCATATCGTGGAACCGAAGTGCCATCGTCTTTGTCTAC
>JAFXFR010000187.1 GCA_017513475.1 Clostridia bacterium | reverse complement strand
AATCGGTGAAGTAGGTGCGGTCATCCGGCAGCATGTCCAGCGCACGGACGATGTACTCCGCCTCCGTCCGCAGCTCGGCGGAAATGCGGCCCTCGTACACATTGTACAGCGTCCCCACCAGCAGCGCGGAGGACAAAAGCAGCGCCAGCACCGCCGTCAGCAGGATGTTGCGGAAGATTCTTTTGGTCAGGCTTCATTTCCCCCAAACCGATACCCCACGCCGCGCACGGTTTCGATCATGTGGCCGCAGCGGCCCATCTTGGTGCGGAGCGTCTGCACATGCACGTCCACCGTGCGGGTGCCGCCGTCGTAGGCCATGTCCCAGATGCGCTCCAGCAGCTGCTCCCGGGTGAAGGCCGCGCCGCTGTTCTCCATCAGCAGGAGCAGCAGGTCGTATTCCTTCAGGGTCAGGAGCATTTCCGCGCCGTCCACAAAGGCCTTGTGAGCGCGACGATCAATGGTCAGCCCGCCGCATTTGAGGGTATCCGCATCGGTCTTGGCCCCTGTGCGTCGCAGGCGGGCGCGGATGCGGGCCACCAGTTCCGCCATGCCGAAGGGCTTCACCATGTAATCGTCAGCGCCATAGTCAAGTCCCTGCACCTTATCCATTTCGGTACCCTTGGCAGTGAGCATGATGACCGGCGTCTCTGCCGTGCGGTGGTTCTCCCGCAGGAAGCGCAGCAGGGACAGGCCATCTTCACCAGGGAGCATGATATCGAGCAGCACCAGGTCGGGCGCAGCCTCTGCCACCGCAGCACGGAAAGCAGTCCCGTCCGCAAAACCGCGGCAGGGCAGACTCATCTGCGTGAGGGTGTAGACCACCAGTTCCCGGATGTTGTCGTCGTCTTCAACGTAATAGATCATGGAATGAAGCGCTCCTTTATCAGCTGCCATCAATGTATCCGAGCATAACAATCCATATACTCTTTTCGGCGCAAAAAGCCATCCCCCTGCGGCTTTACATACATTTTACACATGCTTTGCATGGCTCTGCTGGTCTGAATGATTGCGCCGAACTATAATAAATGCTGTCGGCAAATGAAATTATCCGAAAAGGAGTAGTAATCATGGCGGCATACATTTTCAAGATCATTTCCCTGCTGGGCGGCCTGGCGCTGTTCCTGTTCGGCATGGATATCATGGGTAAGGCGCTGGAGCGTCAGGCAGGCGGCAAGCTGCAAACGATCCTGGCCAAAATGAGCGGCAAGGTCTGGAAGGGTTTCCTGCTGGGCATGGCCGTAACGGCGGTGATCCAGTCCTCCTCGGCTACCACGGTGATGGTGGTGGGCTTCGTTAACTCCGGCATCATGACGCTGCAGCAGGCTGTGGGCGTCATCATGGGTTCCAACGTGGGTACCACGGTGACGGCATGGATCCTGTCCCTGTCCGGCCTGGAGGGCGATAGCTTCCTCATCCAGCTGTTCAAGCCCTCTACCCTCACACCGCTGATCGCCGTATTCGGCATCTTCCTCTACATGGGCAAGTCCGAAAAGAAAAAAGGCATCGGCACCATCATGCTGGGCTTCATGGCCCTGATGACCGGCATGGATCTGATGAGCAAGTCGATGTCCTTCCTGAAAACCGAGGCCTGGTTCGCTGACCTGATGCTGTCCTTCAGCAACCCGCTGGTGGGCATCCTCTTCGGCGCGGTGCTGACGGCCATCATCCAGTCCTCCTCTGCCTCCGTGGGTATCCTGCAGGGCTTGTGCGTGACGGGCGCTGTGACCTACGGCGCGGCCATCCCCATCATCCTTGGTCAGAACATCGGCACCTGCGTCACCGCCATGATGGGCGCCATCGGCGCCAACCGCAATGCCCGCCGCACGGCCATCGTGCATCTGCTGTTCAACGTGGTGGGTGTGGCGCTGTTCGTGGCGGTGTTCTATGGTCTGGGGATGTTCATTGACTGGGCGTTCCTGACCCAGCCTGTCAGCGCCTGGAACATTTCCGTGATCCACACCGGCTTCAACCTGGCCGCCACGGCGGTGCTGCTGCCCATGAACAAACTGCTGGTCAAGATGGCCTACGCCATCATTCCCAGGGAAAACACGCCCCAGAAGCAGGCGCTGCTGGACGAGCGTCTGCTGGCCACCCCTGCCGTTGCCGTGCAGCGCGCCCAGGAGATCGCTGCCATGATGGCTGCCGACGCTGCCAGGGCCATGCGCATCGCCATTGGCCTGACACGGAAGTTCGACGCCACTGCCATGGAAGAGGTGGTCGAGCTGGAAGACCGCACTGACCGCTACGAGGACGCGCTGGGTACCTACTTGGTGCAGCTGTCCGCGATGAACCTGTCAGTGGCGGATAACCGCATCCTCAACACCCTCTTGTATACCATTTCTGACATCGAGCGCATGGGCGACCACGCTCTGGCCGTTGCCAAGGCCGCGCTGGAGATCGAGGAGAAGAAAATTAATTTCTCCCAGCAGGCTAAAGCTGAGCTGGCGATCCTGGAGCAGGCTGTGGTGGATATCGTCAACCGCACGGTTGCCGCCTACACCAGCTTTGACCTGGATCAGGCCATCCAGATCGAACCCCAGGAGCAGGTGGTGGACGCCCTCGTCCGCGAGGTGAAGTCCCGCCATGTGCGCCGCCTGCGCGACGGCCTGTGCACGGTGGAGTACGGCTTCGTGCTGGAGGATCTGCTGACTGCCTGCGAACGCACCGCTGACCACTGCTCCAACGTGGCTGTGGAAATGCTGCAGGTCTCCGAGGGCAAGCTGGAAGCACACGAATACCTGAACGCCCTCAAGGCCGGCGAGCTGCATGAGAGCGCCGCCTTCGCGGAGCAATTTGCGAAGTACAAGGCGCAGTATGTGTTCCCGGAGGAATAAACATCGGTATATACAAAACCAGGGCCGCAACTTGCAGTCCTGGTTTTGTATATTGGTACTCTGCTGCATCCCAGCCACACTCCATTAAGGTACCGGATTCGAACCGGTGACCTCTACAATGCGAATGTAGCGCGCTAATGAACTTCATATTGTACACCCCGTTCCGTGACGGCCGTTTTTATCCGGCAAAAGCGCTGCACGGCCGCAAAACATCATCCTCAGCTTCGATGATCTCCATCTCAGGAGCACTCTCCTTCGCTTTCTTGAGGAAGTCGTCCTCCGTGATGAAAAAGGTCATGGTAATGTGGTAATTGCGGTCAACCGTGATCTTCTCGATGATCCTTGCGAGGATCATCTTTTTTGTATCGTTGTTTGCTGAACCGAACTCCTCTGCCCAGTCCACAATCTGACGGTACTGCTCTGCAAGGTAGTTAATGCGCTCGGCTTCCTTCTCGCGGTCATTCTGATACTGCTCGATCTTCTTCTGCGCAGCGGCAATGGCTGCTTCGTTTTCATCCAGCAGGGACTTGAGCATCTGAGGATCGAACAGACTCTCGCCGGACAACGACTTGACCACCTCCTGTTTCAGGTTGGTCTGCTGCTTTTCCAGCTTAGTCAGCTCAGTCTGAGCCTGCTTGATCAGCGTCCCCAGCTTGCTGCGGAGCTGGATCTTCACCTGCTCGCGCCACACCGCGTCCACCGTTTGGGAGATATTCTGGAAGTAATGCTGGACAACCTCCAGCACTGCATCCTCAATCTTTTTCGCAGAGTAGACAGTCTGACCATCGCACATCTTCGCCTTAATGGAGCCGTTGTAGCAGCGGTAGATCGGACGATGATAGGCATGCGTCGCCAGTTGCTTGGTGCAGTAGCTGCCAACCAGACGATGTCCGCAATGAGCGCAGTACAGAATGCCGCTGAGCAGCGTCGCGCCGTAGACACTGACCTTGGTGGTCGCGTCCTCCGGCAGCGCTTCATTCTCCGCGTTGCGCTGCTCCATGTACTTCCGGGGAATCCGGCGAGTCAGGGCGTAATCTGCAAAGCGCTGTGTTTCATCAGAAACTAATCGCAGATACTCCTGCGGCTCGGACAGCGTGTCGTTCATGTGCAGCCGACCGATGTAGATCGGATTGCGGACCATCGAGCGGATCGTCTGCCCCGTCCAGGTTTTGCCTAGATCAGGATACTTGTCATTCAGATAATTCGCAGCCCGCTGGATTCCATAGCCCTGATGACAGATCAGATCGAAAACCTCCTGCACGATCGGGCCGGTGATTTCGTCGATCTCCAGATCGTACAGCGGACGGTTCTTCTTGCCGATGCGCCCCTTGTGCACCAGCTTATAGCCAAAGGGAGCAACGCCGCCGCGCCAGATGCCATCAGCGGTCATCTGCGTGTGGGCAGCCTTGACGCGCATGGATGTCTTCTCGGACTCGCCGCCAGCCTGCCAGTAGCGCATGAAGTTCATCAGCTTGTCTACACGGTTGTCAAGGCGCTGCTGCCCCTCGCGGGTGCTCCACACCTCAATGCCGTGCTCGATGAACCACTGCACCAGGAAAGGCGTCTCGTCCTCTCGGCGGCCTAAACGGTCAAACATAAACACCAGCAGGATATCGAACTTCTTCTTTTCCGCCAGCGCGCGGATCTCCTGGATCGCGTCGCGCTTGGAGACGGATACCTTATAGCCCGAAACGCCCTTCTCCATGAACTCAGCGGTGAACTGCCAGTCCTTCTGGCGTTCAATGAAGTCCATGCATTCCCGGCGCTGCATCGGGATATCGTCCTGCTTGTCAACTTGTCCTTTAGTAGATACTCTGTACAGAGTT
>JAFXFR010000186.1 GCA_017513475.1 Clostridia bacterium | reverse complement strand
GCAGCCTTGTTCAGCTGCTTGGCCAGGCGAGCCTTCTTGCGATTGGCGGCGTTCTTGTGGATAATGCCCTTCGCGGCGGCCTTATCAATCGCGGAGGTGGTCGCGGTCAACTGCACATTGGCGGTCGCGGGATCGGCAGCAACAGCAGCCTCGAACTTCTTCACGGAAGTACGGACAGCGCTCTTGACCATGCGATTACGCAGGTTCTTCTTCGCAGCAACCTTCACGCGCTTCTTAGCGGACTTGATATTCGGCAACTTCTTTCACCTCCTGCTGATGTGAACTGTATCGGCGGTTTCCACCGATTGTTGGTACGGTTTCAACCGTCAGATACCAGCGCCATACATCATATCATGTTTGAGTAGAAAAATCAAGGGGCAAAAGAAAAAAAGTTGCACATTTTTCCGTAAAATCACCCGAGCGGCGATACCTGTGTCCGTCCTGCTGGATCCCGCGTTACGCGGTAGAATCCGATCAGGTTACCCATCCCCAGAGCCTGGTAAAGCGCCTTCACCCGCGGGGCATCCCGTTCTTCAAAGCGCACGGACAGACCGCACCCCAGCGATACCGCCCTCGGCGTCGTCACGATATCCGCCCGCATTCCCCGGGCTTTGAGCTCCTCCTCAAAGGCCATGACCTGCAGCCTGGACCGGAAAGCCGCAATGCAGAAATTCTCCTCCATGGTTCTACCCACTTCCCTTCTGCTGATAAGATATGACAACATCAACGCACCGTGCAGGAGGGGCTCATGATTTATCTGGACAATGCTGCCACCAGCTTCCCAAAGCCGCCTCAGGTTCTCCAGGCCATGACCGATTCCCTCCGGCACTTCGGCGCAAATCCGGGCCGCGGCGGACATCATCTGGCGCTTCAGGCAGGCCGCACGGTGGAAAAATGCCGCGACGCCGCCGCCCGATTGCTGGGCGCGAAGCCGGAACGGGTTATCTTCACCCGCAACTGCACCGAATCCCTCAATCTGGCTATCCTGGGTATGCTGCACAAGGAGGATGAGGTGATCTGCTCCCATGGGGAACACAATGCCGTCCTGCGGCCGCTGGAACGACTGGTCAGCCGGGACGGCATCACCGTCAAGCTGCTGCGCCCGGATGCACGCGGCCTGCTCTCCCCTGACGTACTGCGCAAGGCCATTACCGGCCGGACAGGACTGGTGATCCTGTGCCATGCCAGCAATGTCACCGGGGTGATCCAGCCCATGCGCGAGCTGGGTGCCGTCTGCCGGGAAAGGGGCGTGCCGCTGCTGGTGGACGCCGCCCAGACCGCCGGCATGCTGGACGTCACCCTGGACAGCCTCAACGCCGATATGATCGCTATGCCCGGTCACAAGGGCCTGTTGGGCCCCCACGGAACAGGTTTGCTTGCCCTGAGGGACAGCGTCCGCCCGGAGCCGTTGATTCTGGGCGGAACCGGCAGCGCCAGTGAGAGCGTACGACAGCCGGAGCTGCTGCCCGACCGTTATGAATCCGGCACGCTGAACCTCCCCGGCATTGCTGGTCTGCTGGCGGGCATCGAGCTTGTGACGCAGCAGCGGGAGGCCATCCATCGCCGTGAATGCGCGCTGAACGACCGTTTGCGACAACAGTTGGCAGGCATTCCCGGGCTTCGGATCCTGGGAGATGAGCATGCTCCGCGGGTGGCAATCACCGCCGTAGTCCCCGTCAGCGGCGACAGCTCCGCCCTTGCTGATGCGCTGGATGCCACGGGCGTTGCCGTACGCGGCGGACTGCACTGCGCGCCGGCGATGCACAGCTGGCTGGGCACCATGCGTTCCGGCGCGGTGCGGTTTTCACCGGGCCCGTATACCACCGTGCAGGAGATCGACGACACAGCCGCGCTGGTTGCCCGTCTGATGCGTCCTTGAGGGATCACAGTCTCTCCTGCCGGCACATTCCCCGCCGGCTCAGAACTGCCATGGTCAGGCAGATCATCCCCGGAACCGCGTACAGACGCATGCCGGTCAGCACATACAGCAAGAGCATCCCCAGCCCATATAAGTAGTAGCGCTTTGCCTTGTCTTCACGGAAGACCAGCCGGGTGAAGTTCCCCTGCTTTGCCATGCGCTTTTGCCGGCTGCCCAGATCGATCAGCTGCTCATCCGTTGCCGGAGAAATCCGGCCTGCAAGGCTCATCAGCGTACTGCGCGGGATGATCCGCAGCGGCACACGAGCCCGCTCCGCCTTTGCTGCTATTTTGGGGGACGACTTTCCCAGCGGGCACAGAACAGCACGATCCGCCTTTACCCGCAGGGCGTCTCGCTGTGCCGAGAGCAGATCCCCTGCGGACAGCTCGCTGTCCTCCGGCATGCGGATGCACTGCACCAGCAGCGTTTCCTCCCCCTGACGGCACAGAACCCCCTCTTCCCTGACCGACTGCAGGGTGATGGGCCATTTCTCTGCCAGCAGCAGCGCCGCCCGGAAGTGCGCCTCCCGCGGCTCCGCCATCAGCATATCCTCCAGCATCAGCTCTGCTCCCAAACGGCTGCGGAGCGCCTTTTCGCGCCGGGATACCGTGCGGCTTCGCCACAGACGCCAGGCGACATACAGCAGCGTCCCCAATGCCGCCCCTGCCAGGATCGTCGGCATCCGCAGTCCCCAGAGCCATACAAACCACAGCGTGCCCACCATAAAGCACAACGCTGCGATCCCCAGGGCATCCAGCATCTCGGCCAGGCGGTTGCGGCGAAGATAGCGTTCCATGCGTCCTCCTTATTTACAATTCCACAGATTTAGGTTATAATATCATCAGAACAAACACGCAGGAGGCAGTGCATGGCCAAAGAACGCATCGGCATCATGGGCGGGACATTTGATCCGATCCATCAGGGGCATATCCGCATGGCGCAGTGTGCCCTGGCACAGCTGGAGCTGGATCGCGTGCTGATGCTTCCCTCGGGCAACCCGCCCCACAAGCCGGACATCACGCCCGGTGAGCATCGCTACCGCATGGTCTGCGCAGCCTGCGCCGGACTCGCCGGACTGGAACCCTGCCGGGAGGAAATCGACCGCAGCGGCGTGATCTATACGGTAGATACCCTGTCCATCCTGCATGAAAACTATCCCAAGGCAGAGCTGTATTACATCATCGGCGCGGATACACTGATGGAGCTGCATAAGTGGCGCTCCTTCGAAACAGTGCTGAAGCTTTGCACTTTCCTCGTCTGCCCGCGCTCCTGGCACTACACACCCAAGCAACTCAACGAGGAGCGCAAGCGTCTCACCGCCTTGGGCGGCAGCTTCATCATGCTGGATATGGAGGTGCTCGACGTATCCTCCACCGAGGTGCGCGCCGCCATCTGCAGCGGAGAAAGCACGCCTAATCTGCCAGTAGCCGTGCGCGAATACGCACAGACCGCAGGGCTTTACGGGGCGCAGTTAAGGATCCCCGAAGGCCCGCAGTGGCTGGAGATGCTCTTCCGGGAGCTGAGCAGCAAGCGTTTCGCCCATACCCTGGCCGTGGCAGATACCGCCCGTCGCCTGGCGCTTCTGCACGGTCTTGACCCGGTCAAGGCGGAGACCGCCGGGCTTCTGCACGACTGCGCCAAGTGCCTCCCCCTGAAGGAGATGCAGCGCATCGCCCGGGAGAATCAGCTGACGGAGGATGCTTCCATCCTGGAAAGCGGCGCACTGCTGCATTCCGTCGTCGGCGCGCATCTGGCCCGCACGAAATATGGCTGCACGGACGAGGAAGTCCTCCGCGCGATCCTCAGCCACACCACCGGCAAAGCCGGCATGAGCCGCCTGGATATGGCTGTCTGGCTGGCGGATACCATCGAGCCCACCCGCGCACCCTATCCTCTGCTGGACAAAACGCGGATGCTGGCAGGCCTGTCGCTGGAAAAGGCGATGATCACCAGCCTGGAGGGGACGCTCCAGCATGTCCGCAAGAAGGGCGACGCGGTGCATCCCGCCACCGTGGAGACGCTGGACTGGCTGCATACCCTGCCCATCAACTAAATGTACAAAACAGGAGGGGCCTCCCTCCGGATAGGAGATCATTATGACCGATATCGCCATCACTCAGGACATTGCCCAAACCCTGTACAAGAACAAGGCCAATCATATCCTCGCCCTGGACGTGCGCGAGCTGACCGTCATCTGTGACTACATGGTCATCGCATCGGGCCGCAACGCCAATCAGGTGAAGGCCCTGGCCGACGACGTGGACGACCGCATGGCCGAACTGGGCGTGCCGATCCGCCGCACCGAGGGCGCGAATGACGGCCGCTGGATCATCCTCGACTACGGCCACATCATGGTGCACGTTTTCCATCAGGAGGAGCGCCAGTTCTACAACCTGGAGCGCCTGTGGGAGGACGGCAGCAACCGCCTCGTACTGCCCTTTGA
This sequence comes from Clostridia bacterium, assembly GCA_017513475.1. Lineage (GTDB taxonomy): Bacteria > Bacillota > Clostridia > Christensenellales > Aristaeellaceae > UBA11524. The sequence continues at coordinate 7,697 of JAFXFR010000186.1, read as the reverse complement.
CCAGACGATCCCGGACTGATCCATGCGCTGCGTGATCAACACGCCCCTTGGCCCCCTCGCCATCTGCGAGGAGGATGGGGCCATCTGCGCCATCGATTTCACCGAGGGCGAATTATGCCCTCCTGCTACGCCTCTGCTGCAGGAAGCAGCCCGGCAGCTCACCGCCTATTTTGACGGTACGCTGACGGCTTTCGACCTGCCCATCCGCATGGAGGGCACCGCTTTCCGAATGAAATGCTGGCAGGCGCTGTGTACCATCCCGTACGGGGAAACCATCTCCTACGGCGAGCAGGCAAGGCGCATCGGAAATCCCAAAGCCGTGCGGGCCGTCGGCGGCGCGAACCACCACAACCCCATCAGCATCGTTGTACCCTGCCACCGGGTGATCGGCGCAGACGGGACGCTCACCGGGTATGGCGGCGGGATGGACAAGAAAGAATGGCTGCTGATGCATGAACAACTGCACAAAAAATGGGACTGCTCCAAATGAGCAGTCCCATTCTTTACTTATTCCGAAGCTCCATGACCTTATCCAGGATATCCCCTGCCAGCTCCTTCTTGGTGCGCAGGGGGCATTCCACCATACCGTCCGCGGTGATCAGCGTGGCGATGTTGGTGTCCACGTTGAAGCCCGCGCCGGGCTGGCTGACGTCGTTGGCAACGATGAGGTCAAGATTCTTCTTCGCCAGCTTCTTCTTTGCGTTTTCGTGGAGGTTCTCCGTCTCCGCTGCAAAGCCGACGAGGGTTTGGCCGGGCTTCTTCGCAGCTCCGACGGCAGCAGCAATGTCCGGGTTTTCCACCAGCTCGATCACGAAGGGCTGGCCGTCGTGGGTCTTCTTGTGCTTCTCCGCGTAGGTGGTGGCGAAGCGATAGTCCGCCGGGGCCGCAGCCTGAATGACCACGTCCATCTCCGGAGCGCGGGAAGTCACCGCATCGTAGAGATCCTGGGTGGATTCCACCCGCACGACCTCGCAGCCCACCGGAATGGCCGCTGTGACGCTGCCCGCCACGACAGTGACCTGCGCGCCGCGCTTGACAGCTTCCTCCGCCACGGCAATGCCCATTTTGCCGGAGGAATCATTGGTCATGTAGCGCACCGGGTCGAGGCGCTCGCGGGTCGCGCCGGCAGTGACCAGCACCTTCATGCCAGCCATATCCTGCACAGGGCAGAGCAGTTCCGCGATGGCCTCCGCGATGGCGGCAGGCTCGCTCATGCGGCCGGAGCCGGTATCGCCGCAGGCCAGGAAGCCCGCATCAGGGCCCACGAAGTGTACGCCGCGCTTCTTCAGCGCCGCACAGTTCTCCTGGGTGATCTCCGCCGTCCACATGCCGGTGTTCATCGCGGGGGCGACGAGCACGGGGGCCTTGGTGGCCAGCACGGTGGTGGAGAGCATGTCGTCCGCGATGCCGTGAGCCATCTTGGCCAGGATGTTTGCCGTCGCAGGCGCAATGGCAAACACGTCCGCCCGCTTAGCCAGCGCGATGTGCTCCACCTCCCAGGTTTCAGGACGGGCAAAGGTGTCCGTCACGACGGGATGGTTGGACAGCGTCTCGAAGGTCAGCGGCTGGACGAACTCGGTGGCGTTCTTCGTCATGATGACGTACACATCCGCGCCCATTTTGCGCAGGCGGGAAACGACCTCGCAGGCCTTATAGGCCGCGATGCCGCCCGTCACGCCCAGGACGACGGATTTGCCCGTCAGATCACAGCGCATTGTCTTCCTCATTGCCGCGCTCGAAAGCGATCATGCCGCGGTTGATCTCCTCCACCGCAGTCTTCAGGGGCTTCATGCCGGTGTTGTCAATCAGGGGCTGGCTGCCGCCGACGATCTGACGGCCGCGCTTGGAAGCTTCCACCACCAGGGTGTAGCGGGAATCGGAATGCTGGAGCAGATCCAGGATGTTGGGATCAATGATAGACATATTGTTTTCCTCCTATCTATACTGGCACCGGCTGTGCGGTGTGGTGAACTTATTCTTCCGGCACTTCCACGGCATAGTGGGCGCTGGAGTGCTTCTCGGCATGGATGATGGCGCGCAGGGTGTCCAGGCAGGCGTCCATGTCGTCGTTGATGACCATATATTCGTACTTATCCTTCTGGCTGATCTCCCAGACCGCGTTGGCCAGGCGGGTTTCAACCTGTTCGGGCGTCTCGGTACCGCGTTCCGTCAGACGACGGCGCAGCTCCTTCATGCTGGGGGGCAGAAGGAAAATAGAGACCTTCTCCTTTTCCGAGGCGATCACGTTCAGCGCACCCTGGACGTCGATGTCCAGCACCACGTTCTCGCCCTTTTCCAGGCGGCCGTAGACCTCGCTGCGCAGCGTACCGTAGCGGTTGCCGTGAACACTGGCGTATTCCACAAAGGCGTTTTCCGCCACCAGCCGATCGTACTCCTCATTGCTTACGAAGTGGTAATGCACGCCATTGATCTCGCCCGGGCGGGGTGCGCGGGTCGTCGCACTGACGGAGAACACCAGCGTGGGGTCTTCCTTCATCAGCTTTTCGATCAGCGTGCCCTTGCCCGTACCGGACGGGCCGGAAATCACCAGCAGCATGCCTCTGCGAATTTCACTCATTTGTTAGCTCCCTTCATTCCCTCTCAGGTCAGACAGCGTTTTGGATCTGTTCACGAAGCTTCTCGATCTCGCTCTTCATGTCCACCACGCATTGGGCAATGGCAGCGTCGGAGCACTTGGAGCCGATGGTATTGGTCTCGCGGTTCATTTCCTGGATGAGGAAATCCATCTTCTTGCCGGTCTCGCCCTGCATGTCCAGGTAGCGGCGCAGCTGGGTGATGTGGCTCATCAGGCGGGAGAGTTCCTCGTCGATGGCGCACTTGTCAGTCATGATAGCAACCTCCTGAGCCAGACGGGCCGGATCCACGGGCTCAATGGGGAGCTTCGCCAGGCGTTCCGTCAAGCGGGCACGGTATTCCTCCACCACTTTGGGGGCGTAGGCCACCACCTGCTCACGGAGTGCAACCACATTGTCCAGATGCTCGGCAAGGTCTGCGCGGAGGTTCTCGCCCTCCCTCAGGCGCATATCGTCCAGCTGGGCGATGGCACCGTCCAGGGCCTCGCTGCACAGGGCAGACACCGCTTCCTCATCCATCGCGGATTCGGTCAGGTTCGTCACGCCCTCCAGCTTCATCAGCCGGCTGACCGTCAGGTCATCCGCCGCACCGGTAGCATTGCGGATGGCTCTTGCCGCCTCCACATAGGATGCAGCAAGATCCGTATCGGCCTCGACCACGCGGCTGGCGCCCTCGGTCTGGCGGACGGTGAGGTACACGTCCACATGCCCGCGCACAAGCTTTTGCAATCCCTTGCGCACACCGTCCTCCAGGAACAGAAGATTCCTGGGCAGACGCATCGCGATGTCCAGATAGCGATGATTCACCGCGCGCAGCTCGACCGTGATCTCCCACTCGCCGCGCTGCATCTGGCACTTGCCGTAGCCCGTCATGCTTCGCATGTTGGTACACCTCCCTGAGTATATCATTATAGCACGGTCACCTCGCCTTTTCAAGTGTTACCGGCAGGATTTTCTTTCTTCCCGGCGAATGCTTTCTGTATACATTCATCACGGAGGAACACCATGTTCGGCCTGACCGTATCCGACCCCAACTGCGCTGCCGATCGCGCCGGGATCGCAGAATTGCTCCATTCCCTGGATCTCCCTCTGGCAGGCTTCAGCCGGGAGGACTCTGCATTCTTTTCCGGTCTCACCCGCGCAGCCTTCCTGCGCCAAGCCTCTGTCGCCGTCCTGCTGGGACAGCCTCTCCCGTCAGAGGCGCTGCTGAATCACCTGTCCAGCCCCGATCCTCTGCCGGCCAATGTGCTGCGGAAGTACCTTTTCCTGCGGTGGTCGCTGATGCCCTACATCCGTCCCGGCCGCGCAGTCATTCCCGCAGAGAACGGATTTCTTTGGGGCGATGCACTGCTGGTTCTCCCTGTCAGCGAGGAGGACGTCGTGGATGCAGCCCTGCCCGCCGGTGTGTGGACGGAGCTCAACGGTACGATCCATACAAAGCGGCTTCGCGGCCTGCGCGGCTACAATGAAATGCCGGTGCTTGTGCGCGAAAACACCCTGCTGCCCATCAGTATGAACGGGCAGAGCCTCACCCAGACCAGCGAAGATGATGCCGACCGGCTTACCCTGCACTGGTTTCAGCCAAAGGGATCCGCCGAATGTGTGCTGGCCGACGGCATCTGCTACCATGTGCAGGAAAAAGGCGGGCAGATCGATATCCGCACGAATACCACGAAGCCCTTCCATCTGATCGTCCACCGGGACGGCATTGAAACGCTGATTCGCTGAGATGTAAATTCTCCCGGTTCACCTTGACTTTCCGCAGCAATCGCGGTACAATACAGGGTGCGAGGTGGCAAGGCGATCGCGTGCCTCAGGGCATGAGGAAAGTCCGAGCACCATAGGGCAGGATGCCGGCTAACGGCCGGTGGAGGCGACTCCAAGGAGAGTGCAACAGAAATAAACCGCAGGGGGATTGATCCATCAGTCATCCGTGCCACACGGATGGAAAGTGAGATGTCTCCCCTGTAAGGATGGAAAGGCGAGGTAAGAGCTCACCCGCGGCTTGGCGACTTGTCCGCGCTGTAAACCCCATCTGGTGCAAGATACGTATGAGGACATATGCGGCTGCCCGTCGCGTCCTCGGTATCGCTCGAGCCTGCGCGGCAACGCCAGGCCTGGATAGATGATCGACCCTCGACAGAACTCGGCTTACTGTCACGCTCGCAGGGGTCTTTGAACCCCTTTTTTTCTTACAAACATCGGGAGGCATATCCATGAAGCCTATCATTCGCCTTCTTACCCTGATTTGCTGCCTGCTGCTTTGCGCCAGCACTGCACTGGCCGCTTTGCCGGAGAATTATGTCGTCTATTATGGCGACCGTACCGTCAAGAAGATCGCCATCACCGTGGACGACGGCTGGGAGATGGACAAGGTACGCATGATCCACGAGCTGAGTGTGCAGTACGACTTCCCTATCACCTGGTTCATGGTCGGCACCCTGATCAAGCCTGAGGATAAGGAATTGTGGGATGAGATCATCGCCCACGGCAGCGAAATCGGCAACCACACCTGGAAGCATTCCAGGCTGCTGAAATTCTCCCTCGAAAATGGCCGAGTCCAGGTTTGCAAAACTCAGGAACGGATCGATGAGGTGTTGGGCTACCACTATCCCCTGCGTCTGCTGCGCCCGCCCTACGGAGAGTTCAAGAACAAAGAAAAGAATTTCCTTCCCGTCTTCCACCGGTACGGCGTTGAGAAGGTTGTGCTGTGGGACGTCAGCCAGACAGATCCCTACCAGGCCATCAAGGACGTGCAGAACGGCTCGATCCTCCTGTACCACGCCCGCCAGGGCGACTACGAGTGCCTGAAGATCCTCATCCCCATGCTGCTGGAAGAGGGCTACCAGCTGGTGACGGTCTCCGAGCTCCTGGGCCTTGAGCCGATGGTGCTTCCGGTTCCCACCGCAACGCCCCGTCCTGCCTCGACGCCCGCCCCTGTGCAGACCACTGCGGCAGCGCCGGAAGCGACTGCTACTCCCGCATCCGCTGCTGCTTCAGCCGCGGCCAGCGCTACGCCTGCTCCGACCGCAACGCCGACCGCAACGCCTGCCGATCAAACCAAACTGACTGCAAATGACGTCGTCAAACACGGCGACCGCAGCCGGCCACGGATCGCCATTACCATCGAGGATTGCAGCGACCCAGCCGTACTGCAGCAGATCCATACACTGAGCGTTGATCATGGCTTCCCCCTCACCTATTTCGTGATCGGTGAGAAGTTCACCCAGCAGGATAAGCCCCTTTGGGAGGATATCCTCGCCCACGGCAGCGAGATCGGCAATCATACCTGGAAGCACTCCGTGCTGACCCGCTACAGCCTCAACAACGGCGATATCCAAATCCGCAAAACCCAGGAACGCGTGGATGAGGTGCTGGGTTACCACTACCCCCTGCGTCTGGTTCGTCCGCCCCATGGTTCCTATCGCAGCGCCGATAAGAATTTCCTGCCTGTATTCCAGAAATACGGCGTACAAAAGGTCATCCTGTGGGATGTTGATGAGCTTGATCCTGACAAGGCCTTCGCTCAGGTGCAGAACGGCTCGATTATCGTGTACCGAACTACCGGCAAAGATTACGCAGCCCTCACGGTCCTGGTGCCCATGCTGCTGGATGCAGGCTATGAGCTTGTGACAGTCTCCGATCTGCTGGAGCTGCCGCCGCTGGAGCTGGCTACACCCGCCCCATGATCTTTCCCGCCCGGTTGTGCCACAGTGCTGCAGCCGGGCGATTTCTTATCCGCTGTCACGACGTCCGATTTACTTGCTTCAGAAGGAGTAAGCATCATGAAGCTGATCACCTTCTCCGGCGCAGGGATGCTTGCCGGACTGGCAGAGCTGCTGGCCTGCCATGGTTATTCCGCTGACGATCAGGCCATCGCGCTTGGAATGGAAGCGCCCTATCTGCTCCATCACGAAAACAGCCGCTACTTCGCCGGAGAAGCGCTCTATCAGCCCCAGTGGCTGAATCTATTTCTGCATCCCCGGGGTTTTCACATGAAGGCGGTTCAATGTGCCTCCACAGAGGTACCGCTACTTCTGCGCAGCCTTCCGGCAGCCATGCTGACCCTCAGCCTGCACAAGGAAGCACCCCATCCCGTTGTGTATACGGGATATACGTCCGGCCGCTATCTTCTGGAGAACATCCGATTCCCGGAGGATGCTGATGAAGACCGTGTTTCCATGAGCCGGGAGATGCTTCTGCGCCGCTTGCCTGAGAGTGTCACGCTGTACATCCTTGAGAAGATCGTCCCCGAACCGGTTGACTTCATTCCACTGCTCCTGCAATCTCTGGAGAATATGAAGTCCTACCACACCGATCTGCTTGCAGTCCTTCAGCAGGAGGTCACCCACCGTGAGTTTCGCGCCCTCCACACAAACCTGTTCCGTCCGCTGATGCAGGAGTGGCAGCCGCTTTCCGCGCTGATCGGAGATCTCGAACTGGCAGAAGAACTGCGCGCACTGCGTCACGACTATCGGCATGTATTTATACGCTCCAGTCCAAAAACCATCCTGCTTAGCGAACGTCTTTCCCGGTCGTCCATCACTACATGCCTTTCCTGGTTGTATGAAGATACGGTGGACCGCCTGCATGAACTTGGTGTGGATAACGCAGTGATGGAATCCCGCCTAAGCCTGACAACCTGATACAGACTACGATAAATAACAACGCGCGTAGAGCCCTCATAGCAGATGCTCTACGCGCGTTATTTGAAATATTGTCTGGCAAAGATAACCTGGCAACGGCGCATTTTCCCAAATACCAGATGCGTGCCCCTCATTACCATGCGCCCCCTCTGTACCAATATGATTCAACAAATAAGCATCTCATTGCTGAGTTGCTTCAAGGGGAATCGGCAGACAGCGTGACGCGAACCCAACTTACATGGCGCAACCACGGTGTTTACTGCCGCGTAGACAACCGGCAAGCACCTGATTGCAACGAAAAAAGCACCTCATTGCTGAGATGCTTTAAGAGGGAACCGGCAGCGACCTATCCTCCCGGGCCGTGTCCAGCCAAGTACTTTCGGCACTGGAGAGCTTAACTACTGTGTTCGGTATGGGAACAGGTGGGACCTCTCCGTCATTACCACCGGTAGGGGGG
>JAFXFR010000185.1 GCA_017513475.1 Clostridia bacterium | reverse complement strand
GAAAGGACCCATGTATGTGCTGATGGGGCTGGATGTGTTGGGCCGGATCATTTTGATTGTCAAGAAGGTACTGGATCGGGATGCATATATGCTGGTGGAGATCATCCTTGGTCTGATCGTCTCCATTGGTGTGCTGGCGATAACGGTGTATATGTTTCGTCAGCCGGAAAAGACCGTTGAGGCGCAGGTGCTGTAAGTCGGTGCGATTCAGGAGTCTTGTTTCGCATAATTTCCCCCATTCCGGCGAAAAATATCCGCGAAAACCCATTTACAAACGGCAGAAAATCTGCTACAATGTCGTGTGGGTCTGTGAACCTTCCGCGCAGGCGTCCGATCACTCCGACGGCGCACTTCGTGGAAAGGCGATTGCCCGAGAATAGAGCCGTCCATGATGACGGCAAGAAAATGGAGGAATTCCCATGAATCTGGCCGAAATGACCAAGTCCGAGATCATTGCCGCTTTTGCCCAGCACGAGGGCGACACCGGCTCCCCTGAGGTGCAGGTTGCTCTGCTGACTGCCCGTATCAATCACCTGAACGAGCATCTGAAGAAGAACCGCAACGACCATCACTCCAACCGCGGCCTGCTGCTGATGGTTGGTCAGCGTCGTGGTCTGCTGGAGTACCTCAAGAAGACCGACATCGAGCGCTACCGTGCTCTGATCGCCAAGCTGAACCTGCGTAAGTAATGCGGGGCAGGCCCCGCGGCCGTTTCCGCCAACCTCGGCTGACGTTTGGGTTGCGTACACGCGACTGAAACTCGTCCGACGCTGGCAAATGGCGGGGCAGCGATCGACTGGCGGTTTGTATAGCCAGAACCGCTGTTGGGGTTTCATACCCTTGCAGCGGTTCTGCTATGCAACGGACAATCTCAATGTAAGCAAGTCTGGGGGGATGTTATCCCATGAAAATCCTTAGGGGTTTTCAAACGATAGCATCTCCCGGCTGAAGAGGGCAGGATGTGGCATCCTGTCTGTGTGAGTGTGTAAGGAGTGTGTAAAAATGGAAGCCAAGAAGTATACAATGGACCTGGCTGGCCACAAGCTCAGCCTGGAATTCGGCAAGTACTGCGAGCAGGCTGCCGGCTCCGTGTGGGTGTCCCTGGATGACACCGTCGTGATGGTCAACGCCACCATGTCCCCCGTGGCCCGTCCCGGCGTGGACTTCTTCCCTCTGGCCGTTGACGTCGAGGAGAAGCAGTACGCTGCGGGCAAGATCCCCGGCGGCTTCATCAAGCGCGAGGGCCGTCCCACCGAGAAGGCGACCCTGACCTGCCGCCTGATCGACCGTCCCCTGCGTCCCCTGTTCCCCAAGGGCATGCGCAACGACGTGCAGGTGGTTGCCACCATCCTGAGCGTTGACAAGCAGAATCCCCCGGAGATCCCCGCCATGATCGGTTCTTCCATCGCCCTGGCGGTGTCCGACATTCCGTGGGGCGGCCCCACCGGCTCTGTCGTGGTGGGCCTGATCGACGGCGAGTTCGTCTGCTGCCCCACTGAGGAGCAGATGGCGCAGTCCCAGATGCACCTGACCGTGTCCGGCACCCGCGACGCTGTGCTGATGGTTGAAGCCGGCGCCAAGGAAGTGTCCGAGAAGGTCATGCTGGACGCCATCATGTTCGCCCATGACTGGATCAAGAAGATCATCGCCTTCCAGGACGAGATCATCGCTGAGATCGGCAAGGAAAAGGCCGAGGTCGCGCTGGTCGTCACCGGCGATGACGTGAAGGCCGCTGTCCGCGAGTTCGCCTACGACAAGTGCAAGTGGGTGTTCGACACCACCGTGCGCGAGGAGCGTCAGAACCGCGAGGCTCAGGTCAAGGCCGAGACCATCGAGGCGCTGTCCGCCCAGTTCGAGGGCCGCGAGAGCGAGATCGCTGATGCGCTGTACTACCTGAACAAGGAGATCATGCGCAAGAAGATCGTGGAAGAAGGCGTGCGTCCTGACGGCCGCGGCGTCACCGACATCCGTCCCATCTGGTGCGAAGTCGGCGTGCTGCCCCGCACCCACGGCTCTGCCATCTTCACCCGTGGCCAGACTCAGGCCCTGACCGTCACCACCCTGGGCTCCGTGTCCGAGGGTCAGATCCTGGACGGCCTGAGCAATGAGGACTTCAAGCGCTACATCCACCACTACAACATGCCGCCCTACGCCACCGGCGAGGCTGGCCGTCTGAAAAGCCCCGGCCGCCGCGAGATCGGCCACGGCGCTCTGGCGGAGCGCGCTCTGCTGCCCGTCATCCCCACTGAGGCGGATTTCCCCTACGCCCTGCGTCTGGTGAGCGAGATCCTGTCCTCCAACGGTTCCTCCTCCATGGCTTCCGTGTGCGGCTCCACCCTGTCCCTGATGGACGCGGGCGTGCCGATCACCGCTCCCGTTGCGGGCGTGGCCATGGGCCTGATCAAGGACACTGAGTCCGGCAAGGTTGTCGTGCTGACCGATATCCAGGGCCTGGAAGACTTCCTGGGCGACATGGACTTCAAGGTGGCCGGCTCCATGAACGGCATCACCGCCATCCAGATGGACATCAAGATCGCTGGCATCGACCGCGACATTCTGCAGACCGCGCTGGCGCAGGCGCTGCAGGGCCGTCTGTTCATCCTGGGCAAGATGCTGGATTGCCTGGGCCAGCCCCGCGCTGAGGTCAATCAGTGGGCGCCCAAGATCAGCCAGTTCACCATCAATCCCGAGAAGATCCGCGAGGTCATTGGACCCGGCGGCAAGATGATCAACAAGATCATTGCCGAGACCGGCGTGAAGATCGACATCGAGGACGATGGCCGCGTGTTCATCTCCACCCCCGACGCCGAGGCTGCCGCCAAGGCCAAGAACATCATCATGGGCATCGCCAAGGACATCGAGGTCGGCGAGGTGTACACCGGCAAGGTTGTGCGCATCATGAACTTCGGCGCCTTCGTCGAGCTGCTGCCCGGCAAGGATGGCATGATCCACATCTCCAAGCTGGACAACAAGCGCGTGGAGAAGGTCGAGGACGTGGTGAACATTGGCGACGAGATCGAGGTCAAGGTCAATGAGATCGACGCTCAGGGCCGCGTGAACCTGATCCGCAACGACATCGAGTACACCGCCCGCTCTGAGGAGCCCCGCCGCTCCGAGGGCTTCCGCGGTGGTAATCGCCCGCCTCGTCGCGAGTCCCGCAACTGATTAACTTAACCAAACGATTCGCAAAAGTCCACAAAATGGGCTTTTGCGAATTTTTCATAACATCACCATCGTTTGCATAAGAAAGGAAGCTCATGGAAAAGATAACCCCAAATGAATTGGGAGCGAATGATCGTATGCATGACGAATGGCTTCTGCCCAATGGATTGCGCGTGGTTGGCGAGCGGCTGCCCTATCTGCGCTCGGTGTCCATCGGCGCGTGGATGCATGTCGGCTCCATGATGGAGGAAAAGGCCGAGAGCGGCCTGAGCCACTTCCTGGAGCACATGGTTTTCAAGGGAACCGAAAAGCGTACCGCCCGGCAGATCGCCGAGGAAATGGATGCTGTGGGCGGTCAGCTCAACGCCTTTACCGGACGCGACTGCACCTGCTTCTACGCCAAGGTGATCGATGAGAACCTCGAATTGGCGGTGGATATCCTTGCGGATTTGGTCATCAACGCCACCATGGATGAGACCGAGCTGGAGAAGGAGCGCGGCGTCATCCTGGAGGAGATCGCCATGGACGAGGATTCTCCGGAGGATCTGGTGCATGACCTGCTGCAGGTGGCCCAGTTCGGCGAGCAGAGCCCCGGCCAGCCGATCCTCGGCCCGGCGGAGAAGATCGCGGCCTATACCCGTGACGACCTGCTCAACTTCCGCAGGAAACACTACGCCCCTAAGGAAACCGTTGTGGCCCTGGCCGGCAGCTACGACCCGGACAAGGTGCTTCAGTGGGTGACGCAGTACTTCGGCGGCTGGCAGAACGAGATCGCTCCGGTGGAAACGCCTGATTGGCAGGTGCTGACCGGCGTCAACGTCCTGCGCGAGAAGGACACCGAGCAGATGCACATCTGCCTGGGCTTCCCCGGCATGGCGTATGGCACGGACGGCGTGTATCCGCTGGCGGTTGCCAACAACATTCTGGGCGGCGCGATGTCCTCACGCCTGTTCCAGCGCATCCGCGAGGATCTGGGGCTGGCTTACTCGGTGTATTCCTACCCCAACACCTACAAGGGTGTGGGCACCTTCGACCTGTACGCCGGCGTCAGCCCCAAAAACGCCGAGCTGGTGCTGCAGGAGATCCGCGCCGAGCTGAAGAAATTCGTGGACGAGGGCATCACGGAGAAGGAATTCCGCGACAGCGTGACCCAGCTGCGCTCCGGCTACCTGATGGGCCTGGAGAGCCCCGGCGCCCGCATGCAGGGCCTGGGCCGCTCGACGCTGCTGCGGGGCAAGCCGCTCTCTCATGAGGCGACGCTCAGCGCCATCGAGGCTGTCACCATGGACAAAGTGATGGCGGTCGCCCGGCAGGTGTTGACGCAGGAGCCGTGCATTGCCATCGTCGGCAAGGGCGCGGAGCAGGTGAAACTCAACTGAGCAAGGAGTACATATGAACGAAAGAATCGTTTGCCTGGATATCGGCGACGCGCGCATCGGCGTGGCGGTCTCCGACCTGACGAGGCTCATCGCAACGCCCATCGACACGATCTACCGCGTCGGCTGGGGTCCGGATACGAAGAAGGTCGTCGCCATCTGCGAGCAGTACGAGACCACGGAGGTGCTCGCGGGCTGGCCGCTCAATATGGACGGCACGGCGGGATTCCAGTCCGAAAAGGTCAAAAATTTCTGTCAGCAGCTTGAAAAAGAAGGCCTGACGGTGTATTATCAGGATGAGCGGCTGACGACCGTCACCGCCACCAACGCGCTCATCGAGGGCAATATGCACCGCGCCGAGCGCAAGCACAATGTAGATAAGGTCGCCGCGGCGGTGATCCTCCAGCAGTGGCTGGATACCCAGCGGAACCTTCAGCAGACACAACAGGAGGAAACAAAAATGGACGAGAACATCATTGAGCTGATCGACGACGAATCCGGCGAGACCGTGCAGTTCCTGCACCTGGCCACCCTGATGCACGAGGGCAAGGAGTACATCGCCGTGACCGACGCTGCCGAGGACGACGAGGAGTGCGGCGTGTTCTTCATGGAGATCATCGTGGAGGACGGCGAGGATTCCTACTCTCCCGTGGAGGACGAAGCGCTGCAGGACGTGCTGTTCCAGCAGTTCGTGGCCCTGATGGACGAGGAAGACGATGAGTAATCCGGAGCTGAACGAGGCCTTTGAGGGCATTCCGCTGGTGGATGTCACCGGCCCTGACGGCTCGGTCTACCACTTCCGCTACGGCGCGATGATCCCCTATGCCGGGGAGGAGTACGCCGTGCTGCTGGAGCTTGAGCTGGACGAGAACGGCGAGGAGCAGGTGCTGATCACCAAGGTCGAGAAGACGGAGGACGGCAATCTGTCCTTTGTCGTGGCCGAGGAAGAGGACGTCATCCAGGCCGTGTTCGACAAGTATGTGGCGCTCAGCGTGGAAAATGGCCTGGAGGGCCTCACTGACGCGGAGTAAGCAAAGGAGAATATGCAAATGAAGCATATCAGACGCATAACGGCGCTGCTGATGTGCCTGTTTCTGCTGCCGGCAGCAGCTCTTGCAGAAAGTCAGAAGCTTCCGCTGCAGGAGGCGCATCGGGTGGTCTATACCCGGAGGACAAAGGAAACCAACCGCACCGATGTGTGCTGGTGGGAGGTATGCACGGCCCATCCGGCTGTGACCACGGAGCTCAACAGCATTGCGGAAGGCTATCGGACGGATATGCTCAGCACGATGGGGAAGCCCCGGTACAATGACGCCAGCCGCCTGGAGGTCAACATCCTCAACAGCCGTACGGGACTGACGTGGATGAGCTTCATGGTGCAGTCGCGCTATGTGCTGAATAAGGTAACCAAGGACGTCCGGTTCACCACGCGGACCTACGATATGCAGACCGGCGAACGTCTGCTGCTGACGGATATCTTCCCGGCGGACAGCGAGGTCTGGTCGATGCTGGAGGATGCCGTCCGGGAAGGCGTCTGTGCCTACTATCCCGGGACCGAGCCGGATCCGGACGCCCTGGAGGCCGCGTGCCGGCGCACCAGCATCGAGCAGATGGATTTCACCCTGCACGGTATGTCCCTGATGCTGCACCTGCATGCAGATCAGTTCTATCCCGGCAAGGAACAGCTGATCCAGATCACTCTTTACTACCCGGATATACGCCCTTACATGACCGAAAAGGCTCAGGAGGAGACGGACAACCTGCGCTACTATCATACCGTCGCCCTGACTTACGATGACGGCCCCAACGGCTGGGTCACCCGGGAGATGCTCAATGTGCTGATGCAGACCGGTACCAGGGCCACCTTCTTTGTGGTGGGCTCGCGGGTGCCCGGGTATGTGCAGTATGTGCAGCGGGAGCATGACGAGGGGCATGCCATCGCCAGCCACAATTTCCAGCATGTGTACGCCAGCAGGGTATCCCGCAAGGAGCTGCTGAGTATGCCTGCCAAGGTGGAGCGGGTGCACATCAATGCCATCGGCATTGCGCCCGCTTATGCCCGCGCGCCGGGCGGTATCTGGAAGCCCATGGCAGACGCCGGTCTGGGCTGGCCGCTGATCCAGTGGACGGCTGAAGGCCGCGACTGGGAGGGCGACGGAGGACGCGAACCCTATGATGTGTACTGTCAGATTCTCGGTACGGCAAGGGACGGCGGTATCATCCTGATGCATGACATGCAGAAGAATTCTGTCGTGTCTTCGGACATGCTTATCCCGGCGCTGCAGGAAAGAGGCTATCTCTTCCTGACGGTGGATGAGCTCTTTGCCAAGGATGGCGTGGTGCTCCAGCCGGATACTGCATACTGGCGCTGCACCAACGGCGTGACGACCAACGACAAGGAATAACCCATAAAGGAGATCCTGAGGGGTCTCCTTTTTCCATACCGTGCGGATGATTGACAGGACAGGTCTGCAAGCGGTATAATATTGGAGAAATCCCATGGATACGGAGGCGCAAGCAATGCGTAAGATGCTCAGTCTGCTGTTGGCGGTCTTGCTGGCAGCCAGCTTTTGTATTCCTGCAGCTGCAGAAAAAATCGAACCCGGTTTGCCATTGCAGGAATGCCATCGGGTGACGTCCACCAAGCAGGACACCAAGCAGAAGAACGGCAGCGTGATCCGCCTGTGGACGCTGGATACCTATGACGATGCCGTGGATGCGGAGCTGGCCGCCCTGACCCAGGAGTATGTTGATCGTCTGGGGCCGGAACTGCCCAAGGCAGGCAACGCGACCTCCAAGAATTCCCGCCTGGAGGTGGAGGTGCGCTATTCCCGCACGGGACTTACCTGGATGAGCTTCCTTGTGCAGGCGCGTACCACCTATCATCGCAAGCTGGTGGGGCAGGAGATCACCAGCCGCACCTACGATATGACCACAGGCCAGCGGGTGTATCTCACCGATATTTTCGATGAGGGCAGCGAAGGCTGGAACATCCTGCGTACGGCAGTGGATACCACCGTTCGGGCTTACTTCCCCGATGAAAACCCGGATGAGGAGGCGCTGGCTGCCCTTCTGACGGACGAAGGCCTGCGGAATCTTGACTTCACCCTGCACGGACTTTCGCTGGTGATCCACATCCCGGCGGGCAGCATCTATGCCGGCAAGAACACCCTGATTGAGGTGCCGCTGTACTACCCGGATATCCGCCCCTATATGACCATGAGGGCATTCCAGGAGACGGATAACCTGACCTACTACAAGACTGTTGCTCTGACCTTCGACGATGGCCCCAACCGCACCAACACCACCATCATGCTCAACAACCTGCTGGAGACCGGTACACGTGCGACTTTCTTCGTGCTGGGCAACCGCATCAAGGACAACGCCGACCTGGTTCAGCGCGAGCACGACGAAGGCCATGCCGTCGCCAGCCATAATTATACTCACGGCGACGTTTCGAAGATGTCCGGCACTGCCATCCGCAACCAGAAGACCAAGTTTGATGCGGCCTGTCTGCCCGTGCTGGGCATTTCCGCCCGCTATGCCCGTGTGCCCTATGGCCTGTATCCCCAGATGATCAAGGCCAATGGCGGTATGCCGCTGATTCAGTGGTCCGTGGATACCTACGACTGGCGCGAGGAGCGTACCAATGGCACCATCCTCAAGAACGTCAAGAAGCAGTTTACCGACGGCGACATCGTCCTCATGCACGACATCAAGGACCGCACGCCCAAGCTGGCCAAGGCCCTGATCGAGTGGCTGCAGGAGGAGGGCTACATGATCCTCACCATTGACGAACTCTTTGCCAAGGATGGCGTGGTGCTGGAGGAGAATGTGGTCTATTTCCGCTGTGAGGACGGCGTAACGACCATCAAGAAGCGCTGATGAAGGAAGTTTGAAAATGGAAATTCGTATTTTCGGCACGGTGGAGGATTCCATCGTTGACGGCCCCGGCCTGCGTTACAGCGTGTTTGTGCAGGGCTGCCCTCACCATTGTCCCGGCTGTCACAACCCTGAAAGTCATGATTTTGCCGGCGGATGTGCGGCTGACACCGACGCTCTTATCCGCCCAATGAAGACGAATCCCCTCCTGGATGGGCTGACCCTTTCCGGCGGCGAGCCCATGTGTCAGGCGGAGGGCTGCCGCATTCTGGCAGAAGCAGCCCATGCTGCCCGCATGAATGTATGGTGCTATACCGGCTATACCTGGGAGACGCTCATGGCGGAGAATGATCCTGCCCGTGTGGCGCTCATCCGTGAGCTTGATGTACTGGTGGACGGGCCCTTCATCCTGGCTCAGCGCTCGCTGGAGCTGAAGTATTGCGGCAGCCGGAATCAGCGGCTGATCGATGTAAAGAAGTCGCTGGCAGCGGGAGAAATCGTCCTCTGGGAAGCACCAAAGTGGTAATCAAGCCTGAGATTCCGGCGGTCGATACACCTCGCCGGAATCTCATTTTTTTATAAAAAAAGGTGTTGACAAAGCTGGCAAGGTTTGATATAATCTATACCTGTCAGCAAGAAGTCCTGCGGGATGGATTGCCTGGTTTCCGGTCTGCGCCTGTAGCTCAGTCGGATAGAGCAACGGCCTTCTAAGCCGTGGGTCGGGGGTTCGAATCCCTCCAGGCGCGCTGATTATAAGGTCGGGCGAAGCCCGACGAGCGCGAGCGATTTAGAAAATCGCCGTGCGAAGCCTGAAGCTGCCGCAAGGCAGATACAGGCCGACTGTGGAGGATATAGTTCAGTGGTAGAGCGCCAGATTGTGGCTCTGGATGTCGTGGGTTCGAGCCCCACTATTCTCCCTTTTTCCTTTTTCCTCGGGTGAAATCCGAGCGTAGCCAGCAAGCGCTTTCGGGCGCGGGATGGCTGGATTATGGTCTGCTGCGTCATGCGGCGGGCAACCTGCGATGGGGTGTCGCCAAGTGGTAAGGCACGGGACTTTGACTCCCGCATTCGCAGGTTCGAGCCCTGCCACCCCAGCTGTATGACCCATTAGCTCAGTCGGCAGAGCACTTGACTTTTAATCAAGGTGTCTGGAGTTCGAATCTCCAATGGGTCACCACCGAAAAACCCTGAAATCTCAACGGTTTCGGGGCT
>JAFXFR010000184.1 GCA_017513475.1 Clostridia bacterium | reverse complement strand
GCGGGCAGGGTGATGTACCACAGCTCCTGCCAGCGGTTCTTGATGCCTTCCACGGCGCCGGCCTCGTACATCGCGCGGTCAACGGTCTGCAGACCGGCGATGAAGGACAGGAAGGACACGCCCAGGCTCATCCAGATCTGCACGACGATCAGCAGAGGCATGATGTATGCTTCGGTGGTCAGCCAGGAGAGGGGCTCCTGCAGGATGCCCAGCTTCATCAGCCAGGCGTTGGCGTAGCCGTAGGTATCGGAGGAGAAGATCAGCTTCCACACCAGGTACACATTGCCGGAGATGGAGGGCGCGTAGAACACCAGCGTCATGATGGCGCGGGGAATGCGCGGCAGCTCGTTGATCAGCCAGGCAAAGATGAAGCACATGATGTAGGAGACGGGACCGGTCAGGATGGCGAACACCAGGGTGTTCTTGATGGCGGTAAGGAACACGTCGTCTTCAACGATCAGGGTGACGTAGTTCTCCAGGCCCACCCAGTCCGGCAGGCTGGTCATGTTGAAGGACGTGAAGCTCAGGAAGATGGCGGCGGCAACCGGCAGCACCGTGAACAGGATGAACACGATCGCGAAGGGGGCCACCATGAGGTACTGGTTGCGGTAACGCTTTACAGAGCCGAAGAAGCCCAGCTTTTTAGCGGTCGTTGTCATGTGTGGTTCCCTCCTTTACTCGGTAGTCGCAGGCACGGCGGAGCTGTCCTTGGTGCTCAGACCGAATTCCTTGCGCTTCTTGGTCAGTTCCTTGTCGATATCGCGGATGTTGAGGTACAGCGTCTCGCGGGGATTCGCCAGGTCCGTTACAACATCTTCGAAGGCGTAGGAAATCATACGGGAGTTCATGTAGTAGCCGGGAACAGCGGGCATGCTGGTCAGGTTGTAGTACTGGGCCAGCAGCTGAGCGCTTTCGGCGTTGGACCAGGGCAGAGAGCGGATGACATTGGGGTCAGCCGCGGGATAACGGGCGGCAGCGCCCATGATGGCTTCCAGCGTGGAAGCGTAGGAGAGCTGCTGAGGCGTATCGTTCCACCACTTGACGAAGGTCCAGGCGGCGTCCTTGTCGTCCGCGCCGGTCATGATGACGGTCTGGACGGTATCGCAGACGTAGGTGTTATCGATGTAGGTGTTGCCGTTCTCGTCCACCTTCACAGAGCCGGGGAAGGCGGAGAAGCTCCACAGACCCTTGATCTCCGGCGCGAAGATCTCCAGCGTGCAGTAGGTGGTGTAATCGGTCACGCCGATGGGCATTTCGCCGGTACGGAAGCGGTTGGAGAAGTCTGCCTGAGCTTCCAGACCGTGAACGGTGAACAGGTCAGTGTACCACTTGAAGGCTTCCATGGCGGGGTCTTCATGCAGCGCGGAAGCGATGCCGTAGTCGACACCTTCGCCCTCGTAGATCTCACCGCCGTTCTGGTACACCATGGCCTGGAACACGTTCAGGCCGGTGGCAACACGGGTAGAGGGCACGTAGAACTCGTAGTTCTCACGGTTGAGCACGGGGATCATTTCCATGACGTCCGTCCAGGTGACGGGGACCTCCAGCCCGAGCTCATCCAGCACGTCCTTGCGGTAGAAGAGCATCTGGAAGCTCACCTGCTCGGGGATGCCGTAGGCGCCTTCGCCGTACTTGGTGGAGCGCAGCACGCCCTCGGAATAGCGGGAGACATACTCCTGATAATCCGGGAACTGGGTCAGGTTCACCGTAGCGCCGCGCATGGCGAAGTCCTGGGCGGTGCCCTGGCCAAGGCCGATGACCACATCCGGGCCGTTGCCGGCAAGGGCGGCACGCAGCACCACGTCCATGGGGATCAGCTGCAGGTTGACAGCGATGTTGTAATTGGGCGCGAAGGTTTCGTCGATCATGTTCTGGATGATCTGCGCCTGCTCACGGCCGGAGGAAGCCATCCACACCTTGATGGTGGTGCTCTTCTTGGCGCCGGTGTCGCTGCTCACCAGATCGGTGCTGGAATGGAAGAAGGTAGCCCAGAAGCGCTGGAACTCGGCGATAACGCCCTGGAACCAGTTCTCGGTGGGCTTGGGCAGGGAGTCCGTATCACCGCTGATGATGATGCAGTCCAGCTCCAGGGGCATGGTGGAGATGTTCACGATCCAGGTACCCAGGGCGGAGATGTTGTTCTTCAGCTGGCTGAGCTCCTTGACGATGTTCTCCGGATCATCTGCCAGACCGCCGGCCTGAATGGCCATCTTTTCCAGCATGGCGGTGCTTTCGCCCTTTTCACCGGTGATGGCGACCATCTGATCGACCAGGGAGAAGAGACGATCGCTCTCCTTCTGCATGGTGTCCACAAAGCCGGGCACCTTCTTGGCGATCTCGTAATCAATGAACTGGCTGGGCACGTTGCCGGTGATCTGGATGGTGGCCAGATACAGAGCGTTGAGGTTGCGCAGGGATTCCTCAACCTCGCTCAGAATGCCGCCGATGCCGCCCAGCACGCACTCCAGCTTGATGTCGTTGACGCCCTTGTGCAGGTAGACGTAGTAGGGCTCGCCCTTTTCATTGGCGAGGATGTAGTTCTGCATCGTGCCGGAGTAACCGAAGCCGATGACCTCCGCCTCTGCGAAGGGCACCACGCCGTTAACGGTCAGACGGCGGTAGCTGGTCACGCCGCGGGAGGTCTGGCGGCCCTTGAAGGTCAGCACGTACAGACCGTCCTCGGGCACCTCGATCTGCCAGGTCAGAGCATCGCCGGGCTGCGCCCAGTTGCTGGCGCCGATGGTGGGGTAGAGGATGTGCCATGCATGATAGGGCTCCAGCGCTGCGTCAGAGTAGTTCTTCTGCACGGTGATGGCGGGGGAGGACTTGAGGATGTCCTTGGTGGCGTTGGTGGTGGACAGGGGCGTTGCCTCCTGGCCCTCGGCGGCAGCACGGCGCTCGGCCTGGCCGATGATGGCGCCGCCGGAATACACCTGACCCTCAGACTGCCACTTGGCCAGAACCACCTCATAGGGTTCGGGGCGGGGAGTAGCCTTGAAGCTCAGGGTCAGAACCTCCATGGGCTCCTTGACCGCCTCAAAGGTGATGGTGTGCTCACCGGCGGTCAGGAAGAAGATCAGCGGCGCGCCGGAGCGGCGGTCGTAGTCCTCCAGGTAAACGGTCTGCGCTACAAACAGCTCATCGGAGTTGGGGCGGATCTCGTTGCTGTTCTTCAGCGTGATGTCCTCATCACGCCAGGTGCGCTTGAAGACGATCTGGGACAGCGCCTCATAGGGCGCTTCGCCGTCGATCAGCACGCGGCGCTGGATGTCAGACGTGGTGCCCAGCAGGGGCATGTAACCGACCTCCAGGTTGTAGAAGCCGGTTTCTTCCACGGTGAACGTCCAGGTGACGGAGCCGATGTCGCCGGTATCCACACCTTCGGTGAGGGCCTGTGCGTTGGAATCCTCGCTTTTTGTAAATGCGAAAATGTCCACCTCGATCACGGAGGCGGCCAGCACATCAGTATAGCCATGCTTGTCCAGATAAGCCTGGTAGGTGCCTTCACGGGCGATGACTGTTTCAGTTGCGGGTATGGCGTAGAGGGCCTTGTCCTTACCGGTAAACAGATTGACAAGCACCACGATGGCCACCAGCGCAACAATGACGCCCAGAGCGATCAAAACCTTCTTTTTCTTGGTCATGGGTTTTTTCAACTTGGTCACGGGTCTTTTCACCCCTTTTGCGTTGTTGAGTCATCGCTGCATAACGCGGACTCCGTGTCAGTCCATGCAGCGGATATAGCTCCGGCGTGCGGAGCCTGCGTTATGCAACGGTGACGGACCCCATCGGAATGGGATCAGCCGGGCAGTGGCTTTTCGGCCGGCTGCTTTAGGAAAGGAGAAAGGGCGGGCGCTGTCAGGCATAAGCCTTTCAAACGCCCGCCCGAGTTTACTGGGGATTACTTCATCAGCGTTGATTACTCAACAACAACCTCAACAGTGATTTCCACGGAGGTGGTGTTGCCAGCGTAGTCAGTCACGGACAGGGTGACGGGGTAGGAGGCGGGCATGGAGGTATCCAGGACGGACACGTCAGCCACAACCAGGCCCTTCAGATCCAGGCCGGAAGCGTCCTTCGCCTCGGCGACGTAAGCGGTCCAATCGATCGCGGAAGCGTCAGCGTCCATCGCGATGGTGGGCAGCTCTTCAACCAGGGTCAGGGTGGGGGCGGTGGTGTTGGCGGGATCGTACACGATCACATCAACCTTGGCGTCGCCAGTGTTGCCGGCCTTATCGGTGAAGATGGCCTTGGCCTGGTAAGCGCCGGGGGTGGTCACGTCAACGCGGCCTTCGGTCTCGTACACAGCCAGGGAGGGATCCATCACGCCGTCGAAGCCGTCCTCAGCGGAGAAGTACTGAGTCCAGTCGATGGTGGACAGGTCAGCGCCCACGGGCACAACGACCTTGCCGGAAGCGGTAACAACGGGGCCCTGGTTGTCGTTCAGCTCGGTGGAGCCCAGGATGGCTTCCATCTCGGTGACAACGTCGGTGAACTGGTTCATGTTGGCCTTGATGGCAACCTCGTAGGAGGGAGTGCCGTCGATGCCGTACAGGCCCTTGCCCAGAATGCGATCCCAGGGATCACGCATGCCCAGGTTGCCGGCCACGTCGTTGGGAACGCACAGCTCGGAGTTGAAGATGAAGGCGTACAGGATGCCCTCGCCGTAAGTCTCGTTGAAGATATCCAGACCGTAGCCGGTAGCCATATCCTTGGCCACAGCGGACTTGTACAGATCCATGGAGTCAACGCCGGCCTTCAGGGAGTAGTAGGTCTCCCAGTAGGTGCGGTAGGATTCCAGAGCCAGCTTGGTCATCTCGGGGGAGATGCCCTTCAGCACGCCGTCAACGTCGCCCACGGAGATAACCTGGCGGTACTCGGGGGAGTAAGTGACGGTGCCGTCGGGATTCTTGGTGACCAGACGGTCAGCAGCAGGCCAGGGCATGATGGCGATGGACTCGCCGCGGGCCGCGCAGTTGTCGGCCTGGCCCTTGATGACCCAGATGGGGCACTCGGCGAAGACGGTGTTGCCGCGACCGAAGTCGTAGCCGGACTCACACCACTGGGGGGTGTAGCCGTCATCATACACGCCGCAGTCGACCATGACGCCAGCTTCACGCAGCTCGACGATGTACTTGACAGCGTCGATGGTCTGCTGGGAGTCGACCATGATGCCGGAGTCGCCGTAGATGGCGCCGCCGTTGGAGTAGATAGCGGACAGGGTGGCGAAGCGGTGGTCAGTCTCGTAGGCCATCTTGGTGGGGACCTTCGCGCCTTCAGCCGCGGGCTGGGTGCCGTAGTGAGCCTGGATCTTCATCAGGTAATCCTTGAAGTTGGACCAGGTCCAGTCGCCGCGCTCCAGCATTTCCATGGGGTACAGGATGGTGCCGTCTTCCTCGCGGAGGGCCTCAACCTGCTCCAGCATGGTCAGGTTGACCAGCAGGGTGAAGTACTGGTTGAAGGAGACGTTGGAGTTGACGAAGTAGTTGTGGCCGAACACGGCAGTGGGCCACATCCAGTCAGCGCCTTCGAAGATGTAGGCGTACTCGTCCAGGGGCTGCAGGATGTTCTGAGCCAGGACGGTGTTCTCGGAACCGGACCACATGCGGGCGATTTCGCAGCAGGGGTTGCCGGCCAGCACGGACAGAACCAGCTCGGAACGGACGTCCTGAGCGTACTGCACGTACACGATCTTGACGTTGTGCTTCTCCAGCACGGCAGCCTCAGCGGCCAGACGCAGCTGACGGTCGGCGGGGTCGGTCATGGCGTAGTCGCCGGTGGTCTCATTGATCTTGTTGGGATCCTGGCCATCGACCCAGTGGGTGCCCCAACGAATGATGATGGGCTCCTTGGCGGGTTCAGCGGTGGGAGCCTCGGTGGGCACGGGGGTAGCGGTGGCCGGTACCTCGGTCACAACAGGGGTAGCGGTTGCTTCAGACTGCTTGGGTTCTTCCTTCTGGCAGGACACCAGAGCGAAGCACATCACCAGCACCATCAGCAGCGCGGCAAGTTTCTTCATGTTGAAGTTCCTCCTTATTTTTTGAGACGAAATCAGACGCAACTTAATACACCGGAATAGGAATCCTATTTCCAGTGCACCAAACGTGGCTTTCGCCTCAGATTGGTTTCATTATAGCGAAATTTGGTCAATCTGTCAAGATTATTTCCAGATGAGACAGGGTTTTGCACGAGAGTTCAATCGTTTTCGGGAGTGCTTTCATGGAAAAAAGATGAAAAAATATAAAAAACCCCGGAGCAATTCCGTTTAACGGCCAGCGCGCTCCGGGGAAAATATATTCAATGAAGAATAACAAAGGGGCGGTTGTGGAGTGGATCCATAGCGTCAGCCAAGATCGGGTTCGTCCACGAGGAAAGCCTTGCCGCTCTTGCCTTCGGTCTCCACGATGGTGAGGGTATTCTCGCCCTCGCGCAGCAGGGGAGCAGGGATGTACAGGCGCTTCTGCGGGCCGATCTCCCAGAAACGGCCCAGGCAGAAGCCGTTGAGGATCACGGTGCCCTTGCCCCAGCCGGGGAGGTCAAGCCAGGTGTCGGCCTTCTCGTCCACGTTGAAGGACAGGGTGTGGACGGCGGGGGCCTTTGCGTTGGTCTTCCCGGCGGGCTGCAGGGAGGCCATGACCGCCTCGTCGCAGACGAACATGTTCCAGCCGAACTTCTGATGATCGTTGATGACCACGCCGGAATCGATGCCCTTGCGCTGGTGCTCCAGCTTGAAGGAATAGTTGACGCGGCCCATGTTCTCCACCAGGATCTCCAGCCTTGCGCCCTTGCGGACGGGCACAGGGGTCTCAAACTTGTGCGCCTGCTGCAGATCGTGGTCGTACAGGGTGGCGATGGTCTCGCCGTCCAGCATGATGACCGCGCGGTCATTGGCGCCCACCAGCTGGATCTTGCGCAGCTCGTCCTCGTTGGTCAGCACGGTGGTGTAGAGGGTGTAGCCGTAGTTCTGGCCCAGGCGCTCCATGCTCATGGGGCAGACGCTGTAGGTGCTCTTGCGCTCCGTCAGCAGCCGGCACAGGGGGGCGCTGGCGATCTCGGTGGCCTCGCCGTAGGCCCTGCGGGGGATCTCCGGGATGTCGATCACCGGCGCAGGGCCGTTGCGCTTCTCGATTTCAGCCTTGAAGAGGCGGTACTTCTCGGTGATGCGGCCGTCCTCGGTCAGCAGCGCGTCGTAGTCGTAGCTGGTGACGTCGGGGGTCAGCTTGTCGTAGTAGTTGGAGCCGTTCATCAATCCGAAGGACGTGCCGCCGTGGAACATGTAGATGTTGATGTGGCCCAGGTCGAGGGCGTCGCCAAAGTCCTTGGCGGAGGGCGCAGCGTCGGTGTGGGCGTGCTTGCCGCAGCCCCAGTGATCGAACCAGCCGCACCAGTACTCCATGCACATCAGCGGATAGATGCCCTGGCTCTGCATGTAGGCGAAGCGCTCCCTGGTGTGGGAGCCGAAGTTGCCGGTCTGGAACACGCCGTCCACCTTGCCGCAGGCGAGCATATCGTGCTCGGGGCCGTCGGAGGTGACCAGGGGCACGTCGATGCCGCGCTCGATCATGCCGTCGCGGAGCTTGGCCAGGTACTCCTTGTCGTCGCCGTAGGAGCCGTACTCGTTCTCCACCTGCATCATGATGATGGGGCCGCCGTGGGTGATCTGCAAGGGCGCGAGGCGGGGCAGCAGCTCATCAAAGTAGGCGAGGAATTCCTTCATGTAGGGCTCGTAGTTGCAGCGGAAGCGCATGCCGTCCTGAGCGAGCAGCCAGGCGGGGAAACCGCCGAACTCCCATTCCGCGCAGATGTAGGGGGAGGGGCGGATGATCACCCACAGGCCCAGCTCCTGGGCGATGCGGACAAACTCACACACATCGTGGTCGCCCTCGAAGTTGAACTCGCCGCGGTTGGGCTCGTGGAAGTTCCAGGGGATGTAGGTTTCCACGGTGTTGCAGCCCATGGCCTTGAGCTTCAGCAGACGGTCGCGCCAGTACTCCGGCACGACGCGGAAATAGTGAATGGAACCGGAGATTACCTGGAACTTCTCGCCGTTCAGGTAAAAATCGTCCTTGATTTCAAACTTTCCCATGCGGGGATCCTCCGTATATAAGTAGTAGGGATTTTACTTGCCCGCCCATGCCAGCACCGCGGCCAGCTCCTTTTCGCTGACGTAATCGCCGCCCTTTTGGAGCAGCTCCAGCATTCTGTCCTCAGCGGGGGTGCGGTTCTTCTGGGCAGCCATGCCCTTGGTCAGCATCTTGATGGCGAATTTGTACGGGCCGCGCAGCTTCTCAAGATCCATGCCGCCCTGCAGGGTGAAGACGGGCACGTCCGCCGGGAGCTTGCAGGCCTTGCGGGCCGCATCATCCTGCGCGCCGGTATCGCCCAGGCCCACGCCGATGACCGCGTCGATGGCAAAGCGCCGGGCGGCCTTTTTGTAGTCCTTGACGGAACCGGCCATCAGCCAGCCCATGTAGATAACGGGCGTGCCGGCGGGCAGGGATTTTACCGCGTCAGCGAGCGTGTGCGCGGGCAGATTGAGTTTCTCCGACAGCAGCGCGGCGTAGCGGGCGGTGTAACCCGTGCCCGATGTGTATACGATGGCAGTGGCGTTCATGGCAACCTCCGGATTACTTTCTGTGCAGCAGGCCGTCCTCTTCAACGACCTCGAAGAAGTAGGGGCGCTCCTCCAGCTTCTTGTTGGGGGAGTGCAATGTCATCATCAGCTTGCCTTCCTTGGTGCGGAAGACCATGCCGTGGCCGCCGTCCTTCAAAAACAGGGGCTTCACCTGCTTGAAATCGCCGGTGATTTCCCCGTTGGAGCTGCGGGCCAGACCCTGGGTGTAGCCGTCCTTGGAGAAGGCGGCCCAGAGCATCAGCAGCGTGCCGTCCTCGGTCCGCCACATGAAGGGGCCGTCGGTCACGAAGGAGGGCTTGCCCAGCACGGGACGGCCGGGAACGATCCATTCCGCCTCGGAGGCGGTGAACAGCAGACGCGGCGGGCCGGCGGGGGCAGTCAGGTCATCCTTGAGCTCTATCGCCCAGATCTCGCCGTCGATGGCCTGCACCCATTCGTGGCAGAAGACCATATAGGGCTTACCTTCCTTGTCTGCGTAGAAGGTGCCGTCCAGGCACTCCCAGTCGGGCGGGGTGATGGGGCTCTTGCTGTGAGGGACGAAGGGACCGAGGGGATTATCCGCCTTGAGGATGCAGGTGCAGCGGCACACGCCCTCCGCCTTGAAGGATGCGAACATATAAAATGCGCCCTTCCACTGATGCACCTCCGGGGCCCAGTAGTTGTGGGTTGCCCAGAAGGAGCCGTCGTTGTGGAAGATCTCGATGGGCTCGGACCAGTTTTCGAGGTCATCGGAAACATAGGCGTCAAAGCCGTCGCACTCGCCCCAGCAGGTCGCGCCGCGGGTGCCGTACAGATAATACTTGCCTTCATGCAAAAGGACATAGGGGTCCCTGATGTTGATGTCGGAAAGCTTCATATGCAATTAACCTCCTCGGGCCATTGTTGCTATCAGTATAACAAATATGCGGGTAAAAAGCAATCTGCAAAAATGGCAGGGATTTGCCCAGATGCGTCGAATCCCTACAGCAAAGTGGAGGTACATACCGATGTTTGAACGTTATTTTGCTGCCCATCCCCTGGGTGAAGTGCGCTATGCACCGCAGTTCCCTGTGATTACCGACCGTGCCGCGTGGGAAAGCATTGTCCCCGCTGACCGGGAGGCGCTCCTTGCCTATGCGGAGAAGTGCCGCGAAAGGCCCTGGCCGCTACTGACAGCGGGGATGTACGCATCCTTTGTGCGTACCGGCAGCCGCCGCGATTGCGAGAATCCCTATTTTGAGCGCCGCCGCAGGCTGTGCAGCGCGGTGCTCCACGTCTGCCTGACGGGCACGGAGGAGTTCCTGCCCGATGTGGAGGACGGCGTTGTCCTCATCTGCGAGGAAACGGCCTGGGCCATCAGCGCGCATCTGGGGCTGAACGCAGACCATCCCTTCCCGGACGAAAGGGCGAACACCGTCGATCTCTTCGCTGCCCAGACGGCGATGATCCTGTCCTTCACCGCCCAGCTGCTGGAGGGCGTGCTGCATCCCGATCTGCACGGGCGCATCCGCCGGGAGGTGGAGCGCCGCGTCCTCCGTCCCTTCATGGAGTACAACGGCGAATGGTGGATGGGCTACACCCGCAAGGACCTCAACAACTGGACGCCCTGGATCCTCTCCAACATCCTCATGGCGGCAAATGTCTGGCACTGGGGCGGTACGGCGCTGGTCGCCCGTGCCTGTATGATGCTGGACCGCTGGCTGGACGTCGTCCCCGCGGACGGCGGCTGCGACGAGGGCGCAGGCTACTGGAACATGGCTGGCGGCGCCTTTCTGGACTGCCTGATGGTGCTCGAATCCATGTGCGGCGTGGATCTGTGGCAGGATGAAAAAGTCTGCCGGATGATGGCCTACCCGGAGCTGGTCTACCTGGGCAAGGGCTGGTACGCCAACTTTGCGGACTGCGACGCACGGCCTTCTGTGAGCGGCGACCGCCTCATGTATGCGGGCGAAAAGACGGGGAATCCCGCGCTTGTACGCATGGGCCTGGAGCTGCGCGAATCGCCGGAAGCCCCCTTGCTGGATACCCCGCATCTGTCACGTGTGCTGATGCGGCTGTTCTCCAAGCCAACTGAGGCGGAGGCTATGCCCATTGAGGTCGGGCAGGATGCCCGACTAGCGGCAGGTTTTGCTTGCAAAGACTGTCGCGCAGCCAGCACTCGGCCCTGTGCCGAGGGATGGCCGAAAGACGTCTGGCTGCCTGATCTGCAGGTGCGCCTGGTGGAGCAGGACGGCGTGATCGCTGCCATGAAAGGCGGCCACAACGACGAAAGCCACAACCACAACGACGTGGGCAGCTTCCTCATCATGGCGAAGGGCGATATGCAGGTGGTGGATGCGGGCAACATGATCTACACCGCCAAGACCTTCTCTGCCCGCCGGTACGAGCTGTGGAACTGCCGCGCGGCATACCACAATGTGCCGATCATCAGTGGCTGCGAGCAGCAGCACGGCCGCCAATACGCCGCCCGCGACGTGGAGAAGCTCCCCGACGGCATGGCGCTGGACATGGCTGCGGCCTATCCGGCGGAAGCGGGCGTGCAGCAATGCCGCCGCACCTTCCGTCTGGCTGGCGGCAGACTGAGCGTCCGCGATGAAATCGTCTGCGCAGAAGCAAAGCCCGTTACCTGGGTGTTCATGCTGCGGCATGAGCCGGTGATCGACCACGAGCGCCAGTGCTGCCATCTCAGGGACAGCGGCTTCCGGATCGACTGGTCGGAGAATGCGGACTTGTCTGCGGCTGCCGAGCCCATCGAGATCACCGACGGCCGCATGAAAAACAGCTACCCCGGCACCCTCTGGCGGCTGACGCTGACCGCCGAACCTGCGACCCATCACACGCAGGAATTCCTCTTTGAAGCATAAAAACATCCCCCGGCCTGTACGGTCGGGGGACACGTTGTTTCGTGGGTAAGGTGCCCTCGCCAAGGAAGCTCACAGCTTGAAGTGCTCCGCCAGCCGGGCCAGCACTTCCTCGCGGGTGTCATTGACAAAGTCCGAGCGGGTGATGGAGAAGAACCCCGTGTGCTGCCAGTCGATGTCCACCGGCGGATGGTAGGTCGCCCAGGCGTTGAAGTTCGCCAACGTGGCCTCCGGGTCGGGACATTCCATGATGCGGTCCATCATGAACTTCTTGTCCGGGTCGTCGCGGTCGAAGAATTTCTCCTTGGTGATATCCGGCGGGTCGCAGAGCATGATGGCCACGTGGTCGTAGTCGGAGATCTCCCTGAGCACATCCGGTGGGATATTGGTGTCCACGATGATCTTGTCGCCGTTCGCGGCAAGCTTGATCAATTCGAGGATCTCCACCTCGATGCACTCCTGAGAAACCTGGGTCACCCAGCGGAAATGCTCTTCGGGGGTCTGGTTCAGCCATTCCGTCCAGCCGGACATGGTGTCGAAGTAGCAAAGTCCCGGCTGCTTCCAGCGGTCCAGCTTCTCGCGGGGGAATGCGTCGTGGTAGTTCTCGCCGCAGTGGATCATGCCGTAGCGCTCGGACAGCATGCGCACCATGGTGGATTTGCCCGCGTAGCTGTGGCCGTTGATGAAATACACATTGCGCAGATAGTGGCGGATCAGGTTGTCGCTGATTTGGATTTTCATGGGGCCCCCTTTCTTGTTCAGATGGCCCGGGCGAAGATGTTGTCCGTATCTCCGCCGTAGTTGGTCAGTTCGTCGATCTTGACAAAGCCATAGCGCTCATAGAAGCCGGTCATATCTGAGGGAATATACACGGTCTTGAAGCCGCAGGTTTTCGCGTAGGAGATCGCGGCCTCGATAAGCAGCCCGCAGACACCCTGACTGCGGTGGCTTTCGCCGACGAAGATGCTGCTGATCCAGGGCCAGTAGCGGTTGTCGGGGTAGTAGTCTGTTTTGAGAAAGGTGCAGTAGCCGATGATCTCTCCGTCCAGCAGCGCTGCGAAGGGAGCTTCCCAGTCGGTGAAGCTCTGTTCGCGGAGCATGCCTGCGATATGAGGCCCGGCCAGCCAGGAGCAGTGCTCGGCGTAGTGGGCCAACTGGAGCCAGAGGGGAGAATCAAAGGCGATGCGTTGTACATTGATGTTTGGATTCATGGGGTGCTCCTTTGCTTACTGCTTCTCCTGCACATGCACATCCACCTGCTGGTGAGGCATGATGATGCCGTTTTCGTCGAAGGCAAGCTTGATGGCGCGGTTCAGGGCGAAGCGGGTATCCCAGTACTTGCTGCCGGGGCACCAGATGCGCACACCGTAGATGATGGCGCTGTCGGTGACCTCCATCAGCACCACGGAGGGCGCCGGATCGATCAGAACGTCCTCGTTGGCGGCGAGCACCCCGTTGATCACGCTTTCCACCTTGTCCAGCGAGGTGGAGGGATCAACGCGGAAGGACAGGTCGCAGCGGCGGGTCTCCGGGGTGGACAGATCCTGCACGACGGAGTTCGCCAGGGTGCCGTTGGGTACGGTAACCTCAATGTTATCATAGGTGCGCAGAACCGTGTATACCACCGTGATGGCCGTGACGGTGCCGGCGACGTTCAGGTCGGGGGCGGAGATGTAATCGCCGGTGCGGAAGGGCTTGAACATGAGGATCATCAGGCCGCCGGCGAAGTTGCTGAGGGAGCCCTGCATGGCCAGGCCGATGGCTGCCAGACAGGAGGCCAGCGCCGCGATGAAGGACGTGGTGGGGATGCCCATGATCATCGCCACGCTGATGAACAGCAGTGCATAGAGCAAAATGGCGGCCGTGGAGCACATGAAGGAACGCAGGCCGGCGTCCAGCCGGTGCATAAAGGGGAAGTTGGGCAGCTTTTTCTTCAGCCACTTGATGATCTTCAGGCCGACGAACAGCACCAGGATGGCATAGAGGATCTTCAGACCGACGGTCGTGGCCAGTTCCAGCAGTGCCTCAAAAAAAGCATCAAAATCCATTTGTATCACCTCGCGGATGGGTTGCTTCTATTGTATATGCTTCGCGGATGGGTGTCAAGCGGCGCGGATGCAGGAATGAAAAATGCTTTACAAATCAAAGAAAAAAAGTTGCAAATGATCTGCACGTCTGCTAAAATTAACATGCGGTTTTTGCCGCTTTATGTGCAAAGGAGGGAAGTGGCGATGGAAGCGTGGTATGCCATTGGCGGCTTCCGGGGCTGTTGCCCGCAAACGGGCTCTCCATGAGCGCCGTATCGGTTCGAAGATAACACAATACGAATTGATACGGAGGAAAACCGAATATGTGGCTTGTATATACGCTGGCGACCACCCTGCTGTGGGGTCTCGCTGAGCTGTTCTACAAGAAGGGCGCTGTTGAGCGCGAAAAGTATTCCCACCTGAAGATCTGCGTGATGGTCGGCCTGGTGATGGGCCTGCACGCGGTGTTCACCCTGCTGACCGAGCCGGACATGGGCTACAGCCTGAACTACCTGGTGGCCTATCTGCCGGTGTCTGCGTGCTACATCCTGTCGATGGCGTTCTCCTTCTTCGGTATGCGCTTCATCGAGGAGTCCATCTCCGATCCCATTGAGAACACCTCCGGCGCCATGTGCTCGCTGATGTGTGTGCTCTTCCTGGGCGACAAGCTGGACGCGCTGGTCTGGGTGGCCATCGGCATCATCGCTGTCGGCGTGGTGGGCATCGGCTTCCTGGAGAACTCCGGCGATCTGAAGCGCCGCAAGCGCCTGGGCAAGAAGCTGGCCATCATTGCCTTCTGCATGCCCTTCCTGTACGCGTTTATCGACGCCTTCGGCTGCGTGCTGGACATCTACTTCCTGGAGATGGAGACCAGCCCCCTGCTGGCCATCGGCGCAACGGAAGATACGATCGAGCTGATCGCCAACACCTCCTACGAGCTGACCTTCGCCCTGGTGGGCCTGGTGATGTTTATCTTCATGAAGGTGAAGGGCGTCAAGTTTGGCGGCCTGCTGGAGCAGAAGGACAAGGCCCTGGCTGCCGTGTGTGAGACTGCCGGTCAGCTGACCTACGTCTACGCCATGGCCAGCGGCAACGGCGCGATCGCGGCGCCCATCATTTCCGCCGTGTGCGTGGTGTCCCTGATCCTGTCCCGCATTTTCCTGAAGGAAAAGCTGTCCAAGAAGCAGTACCTGTTCATCGGCATCATCATCGTGGGCATCCTGATGCTTGCGGTGATCGAGGGCGAATAATTCGGTACAGGCAAGGCCTCCCCGGCAGGGGAGGCCTTTTCATGTGTGTGGATCGCGAAAAAAAGAAAAACGACCAGCCAAAGCTGATCGTCCTGATGGAGGTGCCACCCAGATTCGAACTGGGGAATAAAGGTTTTGCAGACCTTTGCCTTACCACTTGGCCATGGCACCATGTTGTCCTTGCTGCCGGAGCAGCATGGGCTATGTAAAGTTGGAGTTGCCTCCAATCTTGTTAATAAAGAGAGCGGTAGACGAGGCTCGGACTCGCGACCTCCACCTTGGCAAGGTGGCGCTCTACCAACTGAGCTACTACCGCATAAAAGTGCCGCGGGGCGGAATCGAACCACCGACACGTAGATTTTCAGTCTACTGCTCTACCGACTGAGCTACCGAGGCATATGTATGGCGACCCGGAAGGGGCTCGAACCCTCGACCTCCAACGTGACAGGCTGGCGCTCTAACCAACTGAGCTACCGGGCCAGATTGTGTGTGGGAACAACAGGGCTCGAACCTGTGACCCTCTGCTTGTAAGGCAGATGCTCTCCCAGCTGAGCTATGCTCCCGACTCGCGTTGATCACGCTTCGCGCGACCTCCGTATCGCCCCTGTCATGGCGACGTGTTATATAATAGCATGCTTCTTCCTGCTTGTCAATAGGGAATTGCAAGTTTTTTTGAAATTTCTTGCGGGCTCCAGGCATGAAAAAGGAGGGACATGCATGATGCACATCCCTCCGGAAGATCAGTCGATAATCGCGTCAAACGCGGGCTTGGGTTGGGTCATGCCGTCAAAGAGCAACGGGTACTCATCCGCGCGCCAGCTCAGATTGTCCACGGTGCCCCAGGTGTGCACAGCCTCGATCTGGTCAGCGTACTGGAGGTACAGGGTGAACAGGTTGTCATAGAATGCGGCCTGCTTGGCCCAGTTGTCCGCGGTGTTGGAGGTGATGCCCACGTCCAGCTCGGAGACGCGCAGACGGATGGGCGTACCGTCGTTCAGGCGAAGCTTGGCAACTTCCTTCCAGGCGACCTCCACGTAGAACATGTTGGTGCGGTTGGGACCGTCGACGCTGTAATGGCTCTGGAAGCCGTAGCCGTCCACCGTGCCGTCCGCGATGAGGCTCTCCAGCAGGCGGCGGATGCCCAGGTTCTTCATCGTGTTCTCGGAGTTGTAGTCATTGTAGTACAGCAGCGTACCGGGCGCGGCGTACATGCGGGCGAACTTGAAGGCCTGGTTGACGAAGTCCTGACCCACGACCTGGGTCCACATGGAATCGCGCAGCTTGGAGGAGCCGTCGGCAACGGCCTCGTTCACCACGTCCCAGGAGACGATGACGCCGGGGTAGTTCTCATTCGTCCACTCCAGCACCTGGCGGATGTAGCTTTCCATACGGGCCAGCATGACCTCGCGGGAAACCAGGGGATTCTTGATGGAGTAGCCCTCGTGGAAGAAGGCCTTGGGGGTCTGGGAGTGCCAGACGAGCACGTGGCCGTGGATCTTCACACCATTGGCCTGCGCCCACTCCAGCAGCGGGATGCAGCTGTCAAACTTGACGCACACCTGGGTCTGGTCGCCGGTCTTCTTGACGGCCTTGATGGAGGCGCCCACATCCAGCAGGGAA
Organism: Clostridia bacterium; assembly: GCA_017513475.1. GTDB lineage: Bacteria > Bacillota > Clostridia > Christensenellales > Aristaeellaceae > UBA11524. The sequence continues at coordinate 10,448 of JAFXFR010000184.1, read as the reverse complement.
TCGGGCTTCATCTCGTTGCCGGGGGTGAAGATGACGAACTGGGAGCCATAGAAGGCCATGCGGTCGGCGTCCACCACTTCGTTGTAGGTGACGGCGGTGCCGAAGTCGAAGTAGGGCGCGTAGATCTCCTTCAGGCTGGGGATGCCCGCCTTGCCGTACTTCACGGTCTGCTCATGGCAGGAGAAATCCTTGATCTGGTAGGAGGTATCCGCCGCGCCGCCTTCGATGTAGAAGACATAGGTATCGTAGCGGCCGGCGACATAGGTGGCCTGCATCAGGGTCCACTCGCCGCGCTTTGCGGTGCAGGTGGCCAGATTCTCATAGGACTCCTCGCCGTTGCGCTTGTGGGCGATGGACAGGATAAAGCCGGTGGAATCCACCTCATCCTGCTTCACCAGCACGGACAGGGTGTAGGTTTTGCCGGTGGTCAGCGCAAAATCGCGGCCGGGGGAATTCCAGGTAGCGGTGCGGCCGGTGATCAGCAGGCCCTGTTCATCGGTGACGGTAACGGCAGCGCCGCCGGCGGAGCGGGCATACCAGCCGTCGGTGCCGCCGGAGAAATCGGAATCATAGGCGACGGCGGGGGCTTCGGATTCGGGCGCCGCGCTGACGGTGACGACCATGTCGTCGATGTAGTATTCGGCGTTGTTCCAGTTCTCGGAGAGGTTCTGGAAACGGATGTTCACGGGCTTGCTCAGGTCGATCTGAGCGGTGATCTCCGTCCAGGTGCGGCCTGCGCACTGAACGGAGCCAAGGGTGGCGTAGTCGTCGCCGGCCTTGGCGATCACAAAGGTGCCGGCCTCGTCGCTGTCCACATACACCCAGGCGGTGATGGTGGCAGGCACGCCCACGTCAATGCCCAGTGCCTTGGCATTGAGGTCAACGGCGTCCCAGTTGTTGCCGCTGCGGCCGGAAACATACAGCGCAGCATTGCCGCTGTGGGCGATGGCGGTGCTGGTCTTGGGGGCGCTGGAGCCGCTCTGCAGGAACTGGCTGGGCACACCGGATTCAAAATCAAAGGTGGTGACGGTATCCTCCGCTGCGGCCAGGGTGAGGCACAGCGCCATCATCAGCAGGAGAACGAGGAATTTCTTCATGGACGGGGAACTCCTTTCTTGGTTTGCCGTCCCGGATAAGCACCGGTGCAGGCAATCGCTTTTGCTGGCCGGGCTGAACCCGACCTCCGTGTGGAATTCTGGTGGAATCTTTGCCATCAGTATACATGAAGGGCGGCATCCCGTCAATAATGCTGCAAAAGATAAGCAGAATCGGGCAAAAAAAGAGAGGCGCCGAAGCCTCTCTTATCCGTTGTCGCCATGGTTTATCATGCCCCGGAAGGTGTTGGGCCACAGGTCGTATTCCTCCAGGTAGGAGTGGCTCTCGCCGTGGATCTTCCACCCGGGGAAGGTGTCCAGGGTAACGGTATGGATGCTGTTGAAGATGCTCTTTTCCACATCGGGATCCTTTTCACGAAGGCTGCGCAGCAGCATTTTGACCTCCTGGCGCTTGGAGTCTCCCACGCCGTCCAGGCTGTTGTCCCGCTGCTCCACAAAGCGGCAGGCACACTGGATGAAGGTCAGGCCGTTGGCGGCACACCAGGCCTTGATCTCATCCTCGTGGATCATGTACATCGGGCGGATGAGCTCCATGCCCTCGAAATTGCGGCTGTGCAGCTTGGGGAGCATCGCCTGCAGCTGGCTGCCGTAAAGCATGCCGATCATGGTGGTCTCGATCACGTCGTTGAAGTGATGGCCCAGGGCGATCTTGTTGCAGCCCAGCTCCTGGGCCCGGTCATAGAGGAAGCCGCGGCGCATCCGGGCGCAGAGGTAGCAGGGGTTGCGTTCGGCGTTGGTGGCGGCGTCAAAGATGTCCGAGTCAAAGATCCGGATGGGGATCTCCATCAACGCGGCGTTGTCGATGATCTTCTGCCGGTTGACGGGGTTATAGCCCGGATCCATCACGATGAACTCCATCTCAAAGGGGATGGCAGTGTGGCGGTGCAATACCTGGAACAGCTTGGCCAGCAGCATGGAGTCCTTGCCGCCGGAGATGCATACGGCGATCTTGTCGCCCTCGCGGATCAGCTCGTACTGCTTGATGGCTGCGATGAAGGGCTTCCACAGCGTTTTGCGGAAGTCGGTGAGGATCGAGCGCTCCATGCGCTGGGCCGGAGTTAGGGTGCGGGCCATAAATGCCTCCAAAGAACAGGAATTGTGTCAGTAAACAGTTGAAATGTCAGAATACGTATGATATAATAGCGATGAATAACAGATGTTTTGAAAGGAGGAGCCACCATGAAGATTTCCACCAAGGGCCGTTACGCGCTGCGCATGATGGTGGATATGGCTCAGCATCAGAAGAAGGGACCTGTGGCGCTCAAGGACATTGCCAAGCGGCAGAATGTCTCCAAGAAATACCTGGAGCAGATCGCGCTGGTGCTTTCCCAGGAAGGGATGCTGCAGGGCACCCGCGGCCATCAGGGCGGCTATCGGCTGATCGTAGCACCGGAGGAGTGCACGGCATACCGCATCCTGGAATGCGTGGAGGGTTCCATGCATCCCGTAGCATGCCTGGACCATGCGCCCAATGACTGCGAACGCTGCAACGGCTGCGAGACGCTCTATATCTGGCAGGGCCTGGATGATGTGATCCAGAACTACCTCAAGGGCATCACGCTGCAGGATGTGCTGGAAAAGATCCAAGTGAAGGAATAACGCCGGGGCTCCCTGAAAGGGGAGCTCTTTTTTGTTTACGCGTGGCCGGTCAGATTGCGCACCACATGGCTGGCAATGAGCAGGCCCATGGCGCTGGGGACAAAGGCCGCGCTGGCGGGGACGTCCTTGCGCGGGCTGCCGGGCAGGGTCTGGCCTTCGTTTTCAATTGCCTCTGCGGGCCGGAGGGGCTCTTCGGTGGACCAGGCGACGGTCAGGTGCTTCACGCCCCGTTTGCGCAGGGTGCTGCGCATGGCCCGGGCCAGGGGACAGACGCTGGTCTTGTAGATGTCGCTGATGAGCAGCTTGGAGGGATCCAGCTTATTGCCTGCGCCCATCGCAGCGATGAGGGGAATGCCCGCGGCCTCGCAGCGCACCGCCAGCTCGATCTTGGCAGCGACGGTATCTACCGCATCCACCACAAAGTCGTAGACGGTCAGGTCGACCTGATCTGCGTTTTCCGGCAGGTAGAACATCTTGTGCTCGTGGATGACCACGTCCGGGCTGATATCCCGCATGCGCGCGGCGATGACGCTCACCTTGTCCTGCCCGACGGTGGAGTGCAGGGCGATGATCTGCCGGTTGAGGTTGGTGATGCTCACGTCATCCTTGTCGAACACATCCACAGTGCCCACACCGGAGCGAACCAGGGCTTCCACCACGTAGCCGCCCACGCCGCCCACGCCGAAAACGGCCACGCGTGCAGACTGCAGGCGAGTCATGGCGGCCGCTCCCAGGAGGGCTTCGGTACGGGCAAACTGTTCAGACATGCGATCACCTCAGGCATTGATATCGTGCTTATCATAGCACGAAAAAAAGGCCTGCGCAAGACGCAGACCTCATTTGAGACAATATTCCGGTCCCGGACAGCCCGGCGGCTTATTGGATGGTGACGACCCAGCCCTCGGGGGCTTCGATCTCGCCCATCTGGATGCCGCGCAGGGTGTTGTACAGCCTGGTCAGCACGGGGCCCATCTCTTCCTTGTCGGAGGGGAAGACGATCTCACGGCCGTGGTCGTTGATGGAGCCGACAGGGCTGATGACTGCAGCTGTGCCGCACAATCCGCACTCGGCGAAGGTCTCCACCTCGGTGAAGGGGACTTCGCGGTGCTCCACTTCCATGCCCAGGTACTTCTCCGCAACCACCATGATGCTGCGGCGGGTGATGGAGGGCAGGATGGAATCGGACTTGGGCGTGACCAGCTTGCCGTCCTTGGTGATGAAGATGAAGTTGGCGCCGCCGGTCTCTTCGACCTTGGTGCGGGTGGCGGCGTCCAGGTACATGTTTTCCGCATAGCCGGCGCGGTGGGCCTCCATGACCGGATGCAGGGACATGGCGTAGTTGAGGCCGGCCTTGATGGCGCCGGTGCCGTGGGGAGCCGCGCGGTCAAAATCGGAGACCGTCAGCGCGATGGGCTTCACGCCGCCCCTGAAGTAGGGGCCCACGGGCGTGACGAAGATACGGAATTCAAACTCGGTAGCGGGCTTCACGCCGATGACCGGGTTGGTGCCGATCATGAAGGGCCGCAGGTACAGCGCAGCGCCGGTGCCGTAGGGCGGGACATAATCGGCATTGGCCGCGACGACCATCTTCACCGCTTCCACAAACTTTTCCACCGGGAAGGCCGGCATCTCCAGGCGCTGGCAGGTGTCGGCCATGCGCTGGGCGTTCAGGTCGGGACGGAAGCACACGATGCGGCCGTCCTTGGTGTAGTAGGCCTTCAGACCTTCAAAGCAGGCCTGGCAGTACTGGAATACGCAGGCGCACTCGTTCAGGGTGATGTTGGCGTCGGTTTCAATGCCGCCCTCGTCCCACTTGCCGTCCTTGTAGCGGCAGACATAGCGGTAATCGGTCTGGATATATCCAAAGCCCAGGCTGGACCAATCGATGTTCTTGCTCATAAATCATATGCTCCTTTTCGGGAAAGTCAATCCTATTATAGGACGCTTCCGGGGACTTTTCAAGGGCGGGGCTGTACTTCTGGTGGTTTTTCGCCGGGGCTGGGCGGAAATGGGAAAATGGACTTGACATACAGCGCCGATCACTTTACAATAAAATACAGGAAGAATTATAACAAATTCTGCGTTAAAAACGTCAAGGAGGCTTCTGTATGTCCAGCTTCAAGGATCTTCGCATCGTGGATAATTTCTACCAGACGTCCGCTTATTTCCCCATGCCGACCGTGCTGATCTCCACCCTCAGCCCCGAAGGCAAGACCAATCTGGGCGCGTACAGCCTGGTGCAGCCCTATTACATCGCCGGCAAGGACTACTACGCGATGCTGCTGTGCTGCCGCAACTCCTCCAATACCGCGCAGAACCTTCTGCGGGGCAGCAAGTGCGCGCTGAACTTCATTACCGACAGCCGGAAGAACTTCAGGGAGTGCGTGCGCCTGGGCTTCCCCGGGGACACCACCGAGGAAAAAATGAAGGACTGCATCTTCCGCCTGGAGGATGGTCTGGCGGAGGGCGGGAACCGTCCGCAGGTGATTTCCGACGCCTATCAGGTTTTCGAGTGCACCTGGATGAGCGAGCTGGATCACGCCCAGGATGATCAGCCCGGCCAGCTGGACGGCTACGAGCCGCCCTACCATGACTTCAACGGCATCACCTCGAAGTTTGGCGCACATTTCATCCTTCGGGTCGATAAGATCCTGATGAAGGAGAAGCAGTACAACGGCATCATCAACGGCGTGAAGGCCGGCGATTTCCCCCGGGTACCGGTGGATTACGGCTACCGTGACTCCAAGAATTTCTGGTACACCAAGTTCCGCCGTCCCATCCCGGAGCTGCTGCCCATCCGCGAGAATTCCATTCAGTCGGTGCTTTATGCGGCCCATCGGGCGGACGATGTGGTCAAGTTCACCGATGAGGCATGTGCCAAGCTGGTCAAGGTGCCGCGGATCTTCCTGCCCACGGTGCTCAAGGGCTGTGTGAAGTGGGCCAGGGAGAACGGCGTGACCCTTGTCACTGCCGAGCATATGGACATCATCAACGACAAGCGCGCCAAGGAAAAGAAACGGTAATCAGGGCTATTTCCCGGCCGGGCTGAGATTGCCCGGCTGTTTTTTGTGCATCCGGCAGGGATTGGGACGGATGCCGGCGAATTAAGCACACAAATTGATCCCATTAGGGAGGCGTTGTTTATGAAGAAGATCACCGTGGCCATCGCAGGCCTTGGCTCCCGCGGCCTGGAAACCTATGCCCGCTGCCTGGAGAAATACCCTGACCGGGTGGAGCTGGTCGCGATTGCGGATATCCGGCCGGACCGCGTCGCCGTGGCGGCGGAGCGCTATCATATTGCGCCGGATATGTGCTTTGACAGCGTCGAGAGCATGCTGAAAGTCCCCAGGCTGGCAGATGTGATGTTCATCTGCACGCCGGATCATCTGCACTATCAGCCTGCCATCGGCGCGCTGAACCTCGGCTATCATCTGCTGCTGGAGAAGCCCGCAGCCCGCAGCGTCGCCGAGTGCCGCCATATTGCCGAGCTGGCGCAGGAGAAGGGGCTGCACGTCATCGTGTGCCATGTGCTGCGCTACACCGTGTTCTTCCAGACCCTCAAGCAGCTGATCGCGGAGGGCAAGGTCGGCCGGATCATGAATGTGGAGGGCATTGAGCGGGTCGCCTACTGGCATCAGGCCCATTCCTTCGTCCGCGGCAACTGGCATGTAGCGGCGGACACCACGCCCATGATCCTGGCCAAGTGCTGCCACGACATGGACATGCTGCTCTGGCTGACGGACAAGACCTGTGAACGGGTGACCTCCTTCGGCCATCTGAGCCATTTCACTGCGGATAACGCTCCTGCCGGCGCGCCTGAGCGCTGCTCTGCGGACTGCCCTGCGGCGGATACCTGCGTCTACAACGCCCAGCGCTACTACATGGATATGTTCCGCAGGCACGGCGACTCCTGGCCGGTCAACGTGGTGGCGCCCGAGCCCACGGAGGAGAAGATCCTTGCAGCGCTGGCAGCAGGGAAGAACGAGGCCGGCTGCGATTACGGCCGCTGCGTTTACCGCATGAACAACGATGTGGTGGATCATCAGGTGCTGAATCTTCAGCTGGCGGACGGCGTGACCGTTGCCTTCACCATGACGGCCTTCACCGCCACCGGCGGCCGCGTGATGCGCATCTGCGGCACGGCGGGCGAGATCTTTGCGGACATGGAGCGCAATATCATCCGGGTGATGGAATTCGGCAGGGAGCCGGTGGAGATCGATGTGCGCAAGCTGACCAGTGATTTCTCCGGTCATGGCGGCGGCGACGCGCGGATGATCGCCGATTTTCTCGATCTGCTGGAGGACAAGCCCATGAATCCGGCCTTGACCACCATTGCCCGCAGCGTCGAGAGCCACTATGTGGCCCTTGCCGCGGAAGAATCCCGGCTGAACGGCGGCCAGGTGGTCGTCATCGACGAGTTTGCAAAGGCATAAGCGCATAAAGAGAGCGCACCGTTTCGAATTGAAGCGGTGCGCTTTTTGCTGTCAGCAGCCCCGTTCCAGACGGAAGTCCACGGAGTGCTTGAGGTAACTCAGATAGTGGGGATCGCGGCACATGGCCTTGCCGGGGGTGTCGGAGAGCTTGGCGACGGCGCGCCCATTGACATACTGCAGCTTGATGACGATGTTCAGGGGCTCCGCGCAGGTATCGTTGGAGCAGAAGGTGCCGATGCCAAAGGAGACCTTTGCCCGATCCTTGAAATAATCGTAGAGGGCCTGGGCCTTGTCAAAATCAAGGCTGTCGGAGAAGAGCAGAAGCTTCTGCCGGGGATCTGCGCCGTACTTCTCATAATGGGCGATCATCCTGTCGCCCCAGGCAAAGGGATCACCGCTGTCGTGACGTACGCCGGTGAAGTTGTTGACCATCGCCCGGTTGAAGTCCAGGAGGAAAATGTCCGTGGTGATGGTGTCGGTCAGGGCGGTGCCGTTGTCGCCGCGGTATTCGTCGTACCAGTCCTCCAGCGCGTAGTGGTTGGTGAAGGCCAGGGGGATGGAGTCGATGCCCTGGTACATCTGCACGAACTCGTGGGCGTAGGTGCCGATGGGCTTGATGCCGTACTTCATGGCGAAATACACATTGGAGGTGCCCACGCAGTTGCTGGTCTCCTGCACCAGGCGGCGGATGACCACGTCCTCCCATTCCCGGGAAAGACGGCGGCGGCTGCCGAATTCAGCGAAGGTGAAGGTATACTTGCCTGCCCGGAAATCGGCGATCTTCCGGTTCAGCTTCTCCTCTGCGGAGGCGCGCAGGGCCGCGTAGTCATACTTCATGCGGAAGTAGACCTCGTTGACGATCTCCAGCAGGTAGATCTCAAACTGCATCGCGGAGAACAGCGGGCCGCGCACGACGATGTCCAGCGTGCCGTCCTCATGCAGTGCAGTCTCCACATAATCGCGGATGGGCCGCCACAGCCGCAGGAACTCCACATAGTCGCCCTTGATGAAGCGGATGGAGCGCAGGTAGTCCAGCTCCTCCTTCGTGAAGGTCAGCGTGCACAGGTGGTCGATCTGGGCGTTGATCTCCTCAAACATTTCCTGCGTGAAGACCACGCCCTCGTTGCGGCAGCGGAAATAGTACTCGCCGCTCAGGTCGGTGTGCTTGTGGAAGATCACCTGATCCATGTTGAACTTGTACAGATCCGTGTCCAGCAGGGACAGGACAATGGGTTCCAGCTTCATGGACGCGCCTCCTTTGTTACTGCTTGAAGGGATCCAGCACCGGCGGGCGGGAGCGTTTGTGCATGCCGGCGCGCTCCAGACGGGCGATGCGGGCGTCGGCGGCTTCGTCGCCGGAGGAACCGAAGCGGATGTAGTCGTGGATCTGCTGATAGGTCACGCCTAGGCGCTCCTCGTCACTCTTGCCGGAGAGGCCGTCGGAGGGCGTCTTCACCACCAGATCGCGGGGCAGCTCCTCCATCGTCAGGCCGACCTCGACCACCTCCACGCTGGTCAGCGCGCCCAGGAGGGAGAAGTCGCTGGAGGTGTCGCCGTCCTTGGTGCAGTAGCCCACGGTGATCTCCGACAGATTTCCGGTGCCCACCAGACGGGCGTTCAGCGCCTGGGCCATGTAACGCAGGGTGGTCATGCGCAGGCGGGGACCGACGTTCAGGTCGCTCTCACGGTGATATGCCACGGTGAATTCGCCTTCCTTTGCCGTGGGGCCCAGCTGATCGGTGACGACCCGCAGGGCCTCGTGCATCGCGCCGATGTTGACGGTGCGCTGGTTGATGCCCAGCGCCTCGCAGACGCGCCGGCTGTCGGAGATATCCTTCTGCACGCCGTCGGGCATCATCACGCCGTAGACGTTCTCCCTGCCCAGGGCGCGGGCGCACAGGGCCGCCGCAACGGTGGAATCCTTGCCGCCGGAGATGCCCAAGATCACCCTGGTGAAGCCCTGCCTCTCCGCGATCTCGCGGATGGCGGCGATCAGCCCGTCGCGGGCGGCTGCAGCGTTGAAAGAATAAGTGCTCATGATATCCTCCTGTGAGGTCAGATGATGTCAATCTGGCAGCTGGCCATCACGTCCAGGGCAGCCAGGTGTTTTTCGGGGGTGACGCCTGCGCAGCAATCCGCCTTGACCTGCATGGCTGCGCCGGGGAAGCTTGCCTTGAGCAGCAGTGCGTTGGACACCACGCAGATATCGGTGCACACGCCCAGCAGCTCGATGGTTACGTCGGGATCGCCGGCGATGATCTCCGCCGCGATGCCGGGCAGCCGGGTGCTGCCGAAGGTGGGCTTCTCCACCAGCAGGCAGTTGCCCAGGGCGGCGGATACAGCGTCGTTCAGCTGCCAGCCGCCGGTACCTTTGATGCAGTGGGCTGCGGGGAGCTTGGCGCCTTCGGGGGTCGTCAGGTAGTCCTCACCGTGGGTGTCCAGGGTGGCGATCGGGGTATATCCTTCCGCCTGGCGGGCCCGGATATGCGCGGCCGTGCGTTCCACAATGGCCTGCGCCTCGGCGGAACCCAGCGCACCGGTGATGAAATCGTTTTGCATATCCACAACAATGAGCAGCTTCTTCATGGCGATTCCTCCTTTGGGGGGCTTCATTCCCAAGGAAAGGATACCCCGAAAGGCTGCATGTGTCAAGGAAAAGCCAAAGAATGTTAAATTCGCGACAAAGTTTGTGAAAACACAGAAAAGCGGCTGACCCTCCGTGCAGGAAGATCAGCCGCTGATGAATTACAGGGAGCTCAGGACGCCCTCGACCTTCTTGAGCAGCTCGCGAACCTTGAGGTGCTGGGGGCACTTGCGCTCGCAGTAGCCGCAGTTCACGCACTCGTCAGGCTTTACGCCGGGGTTCTTCTGGTCATTCAGGTAGCCGTTCCAGGTGTTGCGGGCCAGATCCTTCAGGCCGTAGACGTTCAGGTAGGTGTAGGCCTGGAAGATCTTGGGGATGTTGATGCCCTTGGGGCAGGGCTGGCAGTAGCCGCAGCCGGTGCAGTACAGCTCGGAGAACTTCTTCAGATTCTCCAGGCTCTCGCCCACACGGCGCCATTCCTCTTCGGACATGGGGTTCTCCAGGGAGGCGACCACGGCGTTCTGCTCCACCATCTCAATGGTCTGCATACCGGACAGCGCGCAGCATACGCCGGGGTTGCCCAGCACGAACTTGAACGCCAGCTCATAGGTGTTGACGGCTTCGGTGCCGAGCTTGGCAGCCAGCTCCGTCGGGGCAGCCAGACGGCCGCCGCCCACGGGGCCCATGACCACCACGCCCAGGCCCTTCTTGGCCGCG
>JAFXFR010000183.1 GCA_017513475.1 Clostridia bacterium | reverse complement strand
CACGCCCTTCATCTGGGCGGGGAAGACCTCCTGCATCACGGGCAGCAGCGCCTTGCAGAAGGGGAGGCTGCGGCCGATGATATTCTCGTAGAAGCGACTCTGGCTCTCGTGCAGGCCCATCGACGCGCCGCTGGCCAGGTTGGTGAACTGGATCTCGTCCGCCGTGCCCAGCTCGTACAGCGCATGGCCGCCCTCGTGGATGACGGAGTACATGCTGTCCGCCACGTCGGATTCGCTGTAGTTGGTGGTGATGCGCACGTCCCACTTGTTGAAATTGGTGGTGAAGGGATGCTCGGTCTCCGCGATGCCGCAGCGGCTGCGGTCGATGCCCATCATCTGCATCAGCCGGTCGGAGAAAACGCGCTGATCAGCAATGGGGAAAACCTGCTGGAGGAAGGAAGCATCCGGGGCGGGCCTTTCAGCCACGGCCTTGATGACCGGGGAAAGCTCCGTGCGCAGCAGGGCGAAGAAGGGATCCAGCGTTGCGGTGGAGGCGCCCTTCTCGTAGTCGTCCAGCAGCACATCATAAGCGGGGCGCTTGTCATCCTTATAGGCGGCAAACTTGCGGTTGAAGGCGATGATCTTCTCCAGATAAGGCGCGAAGGAGGCGTAATCATCCTTCTCCTTGGCCTCATGCCACACGGCGTTGGAGTCGTTGATCAGCGTGGAGTACTCCACATACTCTTCCATGGGGATTCGCACGGAGTCGTCATAATCCTCCTTGAACAGCTCCGCCTGGCGATACTGCACGGGGGTGACGACGTCCTTGTTGGCGAGGATGGTCTCCAGGGCCTCCTTGACGGTATCGTTCACCAGCAGCTGGTAGGTCACGCCGGAGAGGTAGCCCATGGTTTCGCCGCGGCCCTTCACGGACGCGGAGGGCGCTGCGGTATCGCCGTCCAGGGACAGAACGCCCATCGCGTGGTTGTAGGCGTGCTGGGCGGTTTGCAGTTCGTTCATCTTGGCAAGTGCCTGTTCCAGGGTCATGTGGATTCCTCCTTATCAAAGGGTGTGGGTTTGCTCAGAGGGCATTACAGGTCGTCGCCCAGGCTGCCGAGCTTCTGCCGCCAGAACTTCATCCGGTAGGACACAATGGTCATGCCCATGGACAGCACCCAGGCGATCAGCAGCGAACCAAAGAGCGCGATGGGCTGGCCGCTGGGCCACTGCTCGTTGCGGGTGAGGAAGGCCAGCAGATAGGCCAGGGGCATGCGGATGATAACGGTGCCGATGATGGAGATATACATGGGCACTTTGGTTTCGCCCGCACCGCGCATGGTGCCCTGCAGCACCTGCGTCACGCTGAAGCAGATGTAGCCGAAGGCCAGCGTCTGCAGGCCTTGTACGCCCAGCTGCATGGTCAGCTCGGTCTTGGTGAACCAGCCGATAATGTTGTAGCCAAAGAGCAGGATCGCGCCCACCAGCACGGTGGAGGAGATCAGGCCCAGGGTCAGCATGGCCTTCACGCCGGGCTTGAGGCGATCGCCCCGGCCCGCGCCGACGTTCTGTCCGATATAGGTGGTAGCGGCGGTGCCAAAGGTGAAGTTGGGCATCATGGCAAAGCCGTCCACACGCATGATGGCGGTGTTGGCGGCGATCATCGCCGGGCCGAGGGTATTGGTCAGCTTCTGCACGATGATGGCGGAGGTGGAGAAGATCGCCTGAGTGATGCCGGAGGGCAGGCCCAGCGCGCCGATCTTGAGCATCAAGTGCTTGTCGGGGTGGATGACATGCTCCAGCTTCACGTCGCAGATGTGGCGGATATGGCACAGCCGCCACAGGCACAGCACAGCGGACACGCCCTGGGCAATGATGGTGGCCAGCGCCACGCCGGCAACGCCCATGCTGTTCACGAAGGCCAGGTCCAGGAAGATGTTCAGCACACAGGCGATCACCAGGAACAACAGGGGCATCATGCTGTCACCCAGACCGCGCAGGATACCGGAAATGATGTTGTACATGCCGCTGCCGATAATACCCAGGAAGAAAATCTGCAGATAAGCGGTTGCGCCATCGCCGACCTCGGGCGTGGGCGGTGTAGTCAGGCCGATCAGCCAGGGGGACAGGAAATAGCCCGCAGCCATCATGATCACGCCGGATACCACGATCAGGAACAGGGAGGCGCCCACGGTTTTGTTCAGCGTGGGACGATCCTTTGCGCCAAAGAACTGGGCGGACAAAATGGAGGCGCCGGTGGAAATGCCCATGAACAGCACCAGCAGCAGGTTTACGATGGGGCCTGCCAGGCCGACTGCCGCCAGACCGTTATCGCCCCAGGCGGATTGGCCGATGACCATGGCGTCCACAGTGTTGTACATCTGCTGGGCGAGGTTGCCGATCAGCAGGGGAATGGAGAATTTGAGCAGGCAGGACATCGGCGAACCGATGGTCATATCCTGTGCGCCAAACAGCGAGCGCAGCCGTTTCATAAGCGTCATATCAAGGCTCCTTTGCACATTCATATCATTTTTATTCTAGCATTTTTGCAGTTGGATTGCAACATAAAACGGTTGTTTTCTCATAAGAAAGAGGTCTTCCCGGGCAGGGAAGACCTCCGTCATTTCTGCTTGTCAGTACGCCAGTAGATCTGATGATCGCGGGCCAGGAGTTTTTCGCCGATCATATCGCGGCGGAGGGTGCAAAAGTCATCGTTGTAGTCCGCCAGGATGATATTGACCTCCCGCTCCGTGTACTCCTTGCCTGGCTCGAAAGCCTTGGCCAGCTCCTCCAGCACGATGCGTTCCTTCTTTTTCTGGGTGGGGATGGACTTCAGCTTCCCGTATTCAAAGAAGGTGTCGATGACCTTCTTCCGGTATGCTTCGTCCCGCTGCTTTTGCAGCTCTGCATCGTCGCTCTTCTCCTGGATCAGCTCCAGGATGGAGGTCATGAACACGCTCTTTTCCAGGGCGTACATGGTGTAGTACTGGGTCTTGTAGCTCTTGACAGCCCCCGCGTCAGCGAGCTTCTTCAGGTGGAAGGAGATGGTCGGCGGAGTCAGCCCAAGGCGTTCGGCCAGACGCTCTACGTACATGTCCTCTTGGGCAAGGGACTTCAAAATCTGCAGGCGGGAGCGGTCTGCCAGGCATTTGAACAGCATCAGGGCCTGGGTCTCAGTCATGACATCGCCTCCATTTCCTTCGCGCGGCGGAGGATCTCCGTTGCCCGGGCGATCTTGATCTCCTCGATCAGTCGCTTTTCCTCGTCGCCGTGCTCGCATGCGCGCTTGTGATTCTCCTCCCAGGTGCTGACGATGCCGCTGAAGCGCTTGAGCGTTTCGGCCAGGTCAAACTTCATGGCCTGATAGGTGGAGCGGAAGATGTTGTAGACATTGATGGCGATCTGCACATGGGCAGCCTCGTCCTGGCGGTATTCCGCCTTCAAGCGGGACTGCTCCCCCTTGTGCCAGGCGATGCGCTCGTCGATATAGCTGAGCAGTTCTTCTTTCATGGGAATCATCCCTCCTTTGCAAGAATGATTCTATCATGATAATTTGGGATAGTCAATATCAGATTAGATAAATATAAAATATAATTTCGAAAGAAGCGCCTGCACCCGAAGATGCAGGCGAATTTTCATTCCATAATATTGAACTTTTCCATGCCCAGGAAGGTTTCACCCTCAAAGTCCAGGCGGACGATCCAGGGCATCAGGCGGCGGATGGACTCAAATCCATCATACCCGAAGTCGGGGTCGAAGTAGTTCAGCACCGTGGAAATGGAGGTGCCGTGTCCGCCGATGACCACCCGCTGCCCCTCATACTCCTTCAATACCCGCATAACGCCGGCGATGTTGCGCTCCTGCACTTCCCGCAGGCACTCGCCGCCGGGGAGGTGGAATTCGAAATCCGCCCACTGGTGCTGGCAGAAGGTGTCGAAGTCGTCGATCCATTCTCCGGCGACCTCCCGTTCGCGGAAGTCCGGCATGTGGATGATAGGCATGCGCACCGTGTCTGCAAAGTGGCGGACGGTATCCGCGGCGCGGGCGTAGGGGGAGGAGAGCACCGCGTCGATGCTCTTATCCAACAAGAAGGCCGTCACCAGCTTGCGATCTTCCAGTCCCTTGGGAGAAAGCTCGCGTCGCTGATCGTCATGGCCGCGGTACAGCGGTTGCGCATGGCGCACGAAGTAGAGCTGAGTCATCACCGGCGGCCTCCTTTGCAGTGTGGTATCATTCGCGGAATTCTTCAATACCCCGGAGCAGCTGCAGCTCGCGCACATCACGTACGGTGGTGTACATCTTGCGGGTCAGCACGGTGCCGGAACGGTAAAAGAAGCAGATGAAGGGACAATCCTTTGCAAACTGCTCCTGGATCTGCATCAGCACCCGCTGGTAATCCGGCTGAGTCATTTGATTGCGCAGATCGGAGCATAGATCTGTCATGGCGGTGGAACGGTAGCGGGAGTAGTTGCCTGTGTTGCCGGCGATGAGCATGAAGCCTGCGTCCGGACAGACGTCCATGGCGTAGCTGGCAAGGCAGAGATCAAAGGCGCCGGCCCCGAGCTTCTGGGAAGCCTGCGCGTAGGAAACGGTGATGATGTTGACCTTGAAACCGTAGCTTTCCAGGGTATCCTTGATATAGTTGGCGGTTTCCAGGCGGACATCGTTGTCCGGCTCCTCGTAGACATACAGATCCAGCTCCAGCATGACGGACTCGCCCTTATCGTTGGGCTTGTCCAAAATGCCGTCGTCATTGGTGTCGCTCCAGCCGTCCTCGTCCAGCAGGGCAAGGGCCTTGGCAGGGTCCTGCTGGAAATAGGCGTCCAGACCGTCGTTATACATCCAACTGCCGGCAATGAAGGGCGTATTGGTGCGTTCTACCATGCCGTTGTAGATTTGCCTTGCGATGTAATCTACATCGATCAGATAGCGGATGGCCTCGCGGACATTCTTGGAGTTGAGCGGGAAGGCGCTGTGATTCATCAGCAGGCATTCCAACTGATTGGTGCGGTAGTCCAGCGCCAGAGAGGTGGTGCCGGATTTATACTGCGCGGAGGCGATCTGCCGGGTAAAGGCGGCATCCACGCGGGCGTATTCATAGGCCTCAATGACCTGCGAGGGCTGTTGGTACATCAGAAACTGAATGCTCTTGACCTGGGGTTGGGTCTGCCACCAGTGGGGGTTGACGGTCAGCGTCAGCTTCTCGCCGGGCTGGAAGTATTCCAGCATGTAGGCGCCGGTACCGGGCGGATTATCCATCTCCAGTGCCCAGGCGGGCAGGATGGGGAAGGTCATGGCATACAGAAAGCCAAAGTAGTTGCGCGAGGATTTGATCACCACAGTACGGTCATCTCTGGCGCTGATGGAGGTGACAAAGTACTTCAGATTCATGTAGTAGCCCTTGTCATAAGCGGCGCCGGAGGGATCTGCGGCCTGGGCCTCCTCGGCTGTTTTGACTTTGTTGAGGATCCAGTTGACTGTGGCAACGACGTCGTTCGCCGTAACAGGGGTACCATCGGAGAAGTACAGATCCTCACGCAGCTTGAAGGTCCAGGTTTTGCCGGTGTGGGTATAGCTCTCGGCCAGGGCGCATTCGGGCAGATAATCATCGTTGATGAACATGAGCCCGTCATACATCAGGTCGTAGATGCTCATGAAGTCGCGCTCAATGGGGGCCAGGGGACGGATGGCTGTTGTTTTTGTGGACTGGATGCCCACGATCAGCGTATCCTCCACGTTGGAGGCGTCAGCGGCTGCCGGAAGCAGCAGGAGCGCCGTCAGCAGGCACAGCGCCCGCAGCCGCAAAGGCTTCATCCGGGTACAGAAGCGACTGATAAATGCCATAGGTCTGTGTCACTCTCCCTATATATTGCTTGGTCGGGCCATCGGACATCCGGGAAAGGTCAAGGCTGACATGATCCGGAGACTTGTCCGGATCGCTCAGCCACTGGGTGACGGTGGTCTGTCCGGCGTGGTAGGCTGCGCTGACCAGAACCGGGTCACCGTGGAAGAGACGGGACAGGTAGCCCAGGTACCAGCAGCCGTAACGGATGTTGGTCTCGGGATCCCACATGCTGTCGAAGGTGTAGCTGTCATCGTCCAGCTTGCCGGCGATCCACTCTGCGGTATCGGGCATCAGCTGCATCAGGCCGCGGGCTCCTACGCTGGATTCCGCATTGGCCCGGAAGCTGCTCTCGTTACGGATGATCGCCGTAACGAAGGCAGGCTGCAGGTTGTATTCTGCGGCGTACTTTTCGATATAGTCCTGCCAGGTGACGGTCAGGGTGCCGTCAGGCTGCTCGGTGACATGGTAGTTGCTGAGAATGGCCTCATAGGCGGCAATGCGCTTTTGCTCCTGGGTAACAAGGTATGCGTTCATCAGCCAGTAAGCAGCAATCAGCGCCAGTACGCCCAGGAAGCTGAGGGTCATGGCAGTGGTTAGCCAGCCGGGGAGCTTCTTTTCTTTGTCGGGAGAAGCTTCCTCGGGGACGGGTTTCTGCGGAGGCTTGGTTTTTTTGGAAGCCGTCTTCTGTGAGTCGCTTTCAGGCTTGGTCAGCCCGTGGCCTGCACGTGCCTGGGGATTCTCCATCGGCGTGCGGATGCCGGGCTGCTGCCATCCGGACTGTGCCGCCGTACGCTGTTCCAGCGCCCTGGGACGAGGCGCATACTGTACAGACGGAGGCTGAACGGGCTGTTGCGCGGGCGGCTGTGCTTGCTGCTGCCCAGGCTGCGGATACCGCGGATAAGCAGCGGGATATCCTGGCTGCGTGGGCCTGGCCGGCGCAGAAGGCTGCTGATAGGGCCGTTGATAAACCGTCTGGGGGACGGGTGAGTGTGGCTGCTGCACCGGCATATTCTGCATCGGTGTGTTCTGTGCCGGCTGAGGGATGTCAGGGGCAGATCTGTCGGCACGCCGGTTGCGCTGGCGCGGGACAGGGGTGTTTGTTTCCATGGGGGTTCCTCCTTGTCAGCCGGCGGAAACGCCGACCTCCTTGGCATAAAGTGCAATGACGCTCTCCTTAGTGTACTGTATCGGGCCGCTTGTGTCAATGACAACATCGGCCAGGGCCGCTTTTTCGTCTGCGGGGAGCTGGCTGCGGAGCCGTGCTTCAGCCTCCTCCGGGGAGAACCCGTCCCGGAGCATCAGTCGCTCCAGCTGCGTTTCCCGGGGGATCCACGCACACCATATCCTGTCGCAGAGGCGATCCAGCTCCTTTTCGTAAAGCAGCGGCATATCCAGTACACAGGCGGGAGCGCCGCTTTCGCGGGCAGTGTGGATGTCCCGCAGGATCAGCTCCAGCAGCAGCGGCTGCATGATGTTGTCAAGCTGCATGCGGGCCCGGTCGTCCGCGAAGATCACTGCGCCCAGGGCGCGGCGGTTCAGCGTGCCGTCCGGATGAAATACCTGCTCTCCGAAGGCCTCGCGGATGGCAGGGAGCGCTGCGCCGTTTTCCGCCGTCAGCTCCCGGGAAAGAATGTCGCCATCAACGATCACAGCGCCCAATTGATGCAGCGTCAGGCTGATGGTCGATTTTCCGCAGGCGATGCCGCCTGTCAGGCCAATGATGCGCATGGCTGCCTCCTGTCATGTAAACGTACGAAATGTGCAAAACCCTGCAAGCACGCAAAGAGCCCGCAAGGGAAATCCTGCGGGCGGAAGGTCAATTCTTTTTCCACATTTTGAACAGGCCAAAGCCAGCCAGGAGCTTGCCCAGCGTAAAGCCTTTGGCGCGGTTCTTTCTGCCGAAGATGACGAAGAGGAGGATCACTGTCCAGAACACCTTGCCCAGGGACAGGGTGGTGTCCACGTGATCTTCTACCAGGCTGTCGACCTGCGCGCCGATCTGCTCCAGCAGACCGGTCTTCTGCTCAATGGGCTCGTTTTCCCTGATCAGCTGGGCGTGGAGTCCGCTGACGTCTTCAGAGACGGGCTTGACGCCGAAAAACGAAGCGATTTTGCCCATCAGCTTATGCTTGAGGCGGGAATCGAAGTCAGCGGCGTCTTCTTCACAATCAGCGATGCTGTCCGCCAGATCGGCTCCGGCGTGGGAGTGGCTGTCAATGCAGCGGAGCAGCAGCTCCTCGCGTTCCTCCTTGTAGCCCTTTACGCCGCCGATGCACACGGCGCCTGCGATGAGGGCGACGACAAGAATGACCGTCAGGATGGTGGAAAAACGGGTCTTCATGATCAATTACTCCTCTTTTGCGAAAATAGACAGAATATACCTGCTTGCCGGTAAAATGGTCATATCCACAGTGTCGCCTGCGGACAAATCGCCCTCATACATGCCGAAGTACCTTTCTCCATCAATGGTGAACCAGCATCCGAACTGTGTGCCCCGTTCGGTGGAGAACTTCACGCCGTCATAGCTGCCCAGCACTTCGATGGACTGGATCTCGCCCCGCACAGTGACTGCCTCAGCGGGGTCCTCGAGCAGTAGCCGCCAGCCGCCGTTCCATACCGAGGAACAGCCGACGACAAGCAGCAGTGCGAAGGTGAAGATGAAAAGGAAGGTCTGCAAGCCTTCGGCAAGCTTCAGTTTATGGAAAAGCAGCTTCTTCATAGCGGAAAAGACCGTGTGCGCAGCGATAATCACCAGCACGATGCACAGCCCTGCTTCAAACAGAACGATGTGCTGGTAATCCTCAAAGGGGAAGGTCATCGCCGTCATCGGCGGGATGGCTGCAATGGCGGCTTCCGCGGCATCGGCGGATTCCTGCGGGGTGACGACCGGACAGGGGAGACTGCTGCCGTCGCCGATGTACAGCACGCAGCGGCTCCGGGGCAGATATTGCACCGTGACAGCGTCGCCCGCAGACAACCCTTCGGCGGACAAGGCGTGGTATTCTGTGCCATCCACCGTCAGCCGCATGCCGAAGGTGGGGCCCTGTCCGTCATGAAAGAGCAGCGTGCCGTCCAGCAGCGTGCGGGGCTCGATCGATTCGATCTGACCGGTGACAGTCAGCACGTCGGCTGTGTCGTCGTTGACGACGTTCATCAGCAGTCCCGCAGTAGCGACAGCATCAGCAGGAGCATGGCGGAGGTCAGCACAAGTGTGATGACGGTCAGCCGCTTGTGCAGGCGGATCGCCTTCAATGGAGATATGCCGCCATCCATCAGGCCCCTGAGCGTCCAGGTGGTGTTCTCCATCCGGGCGGACATGACCCGCGTAACCAGTGTCAGCGCAGCGATCGCCGTTGCCGCCAGGAAGAAGACAAGAATACCGACCATGATCCAAAGGGGCGTTTGGTAGGTCCGGATATCGAAGGTCAAAATGATCCTCCTTCCGCGATGCTGAAGGGCGCGCCCCATTCAGGAAGCGCGCCCTTCGTTGGGGTACAATCAGCCCAGGTTGGTCTCCAGCAGCTTCTTCTTGAGTTCCTGCTCCATGGACTGCAGGGTATGCTCGGCGTTGCGGCGAGCCTTGCGGCCGTTCTCCTGGATGACCAGCACCTCGTTGATGGTGTCGATCAGATCCTGATTGGTCTTGATGAGCGTGTCGATATCGATGATGCCGCGCTCGGTCTCCTTGGCGGTCTCGATCGTGCCCATCTTGAGGGTCTCGGCGTTCTTCCGCAGCAGATCATTGGTCATGTCGGTCACCGCCTTCTGAGCTTTCAGCGCCTGCTGGGTATTGTGCAGGCCCAGGGCCAGCACCATCTGGTTCTTCCACAGGGGCAGGGTATTGGCGATGGTGGACTGGATGCGCTCCACCAGCAGGGAGTCGTTGTTCTGCAGCAGGCGGATCTGGGGTGCGGTCTGCAGGGCGACATGACGGGTGAGCATCAGATCGTTGAGCTTCTTTTCGAAACGGTCGCACTGGGCAGACAGGTCGTTGGCCGCCTGAGCGTCCATGGCGTCGCCGCTGGCGGAGGCCTTGGCGTAGAGCTCGGCCAGCTCACCCTTGCGGACACGATCCAGCTTCTCCTGGCCGGCGATGATATACAGCGTCAGCTGACGGAAGTAGGCGGCGTTCTTGTCATACATCCGGTCGAACATCGCCACGTCCTTGAGCAGCTGTACCTGATGGCCCTCCAGGCTGGTCTGGATGGAATCCACATTGACGCTGACCTTGTTGTAGCTGGCCTTCATGCGCTCAATGCGGCTTTCGGCCTTGGAGAAGAGCTTCATGATGCCCTTGGGCTCCTCAGCGTCCTTCTCAAAGTCACGCAGTTCGACCACCAGGTTCTCCAGCATCTTGCCGACTTCGCCCGTATCCTGAGTGCGGACGGCTTCCAGGGCGCTGTCGGCGAACTCGCCCAGCTGCTTCTGGGCGTCGGCACCGAACATCAGCACATGGTCGGGATTGGTCACGTCCACCTTGCCGATGAAATCCTCAATGGCTTTCTTCTCAGCTTCGGTCAGCTGGCTCTTGTCCAGACGGACGGGCTCCTTTTCCTCTTCAGCTTCGGGAGCGGGCTGGGCTGCAGGCTCCTGCAGGCTCTTGACGGGCTCATCGGCAGCGGGAGACACGGGATCCGGAATATCCAGGGAAAGGGACAGCATGGGCGCATTCTGCTCAGACATGATGGTTTCCTCCTTAATGTACAGTGTAAGCGTAGGTGAAAGGCTTATGCCTTGGAATGCTGATTGTGTTCCTCGGAAAAATCGGGAGCAGCGGGGCTCTGCGGCACCTGCAGCACGGGCGCGCCCTGCTGGAGCTGCCGGGCGGATGCGGTGGCGACAGGAACATTCAGATGGGGGACGGGCGTGCGCTCAGTCTCACCCGTGGGGACGCTATAGTCCATGGTGACGGGCTGGGGCTTGTGCGCGGGCATTGCGGGCCGGGCAGCGGGCTTTGTCTGGGGCTGGGCCGGAACTGCGGGGGCGGCAGCTGGCTTGTGGGCGGCAGGCTTCACCTCCGGTGCCTGGGATACCGGGATCTCCTTGGCGGCAGCGTGGGCGCTTTCACGCAGGGAATCGGTTACTTCATCCTCTGCCAGCCCATCAGACTTGAGCATCCGCTCAAATACGTCGATCTCGATGTCCATGTCCTCCAGGTCATCCTTGAGCATGGCGTCCAGTACCTTATGCAGCGCGCTGTTGAGCTGATCCAGGGTGGACAGCACATCCTCGCGGATGGGGGAAACAGTAGCGTAGGATGCTCCCTGCGTCTTGGCGCTGCGATAGCTTTCCAGCAGCTTCACGGCAGTGGGGAGGTAGTAGCTGTTCATTTTGCGCAGGCGGCTGGCCTTGTCCGTATCATCGATGATGCCGCGCAGCACCTTGTCCAGGGTGTGCCGGATCTCGTTGATGCGGCGCGTGAAGACATATTCGTTGATGGCGTCGCGTTCTGCTTTCAGGGCGTCCAGCATTTTGACGCCGGTTTGTACGATGCTGCGGGCGTATTCATCCTGGATGGTGGTGGACTTCAGCGTCTCCTTGGATTTGCTGTTTTTGTCCAGGCTCTTGAGCGGCGTGCTCATCGTCTTGACGACCCAGCCGGCCAGGGCGGACAACGCGCCGCCGATCAGATAATCCGGAAGGCTGTTGAAGCTGAACAGCCCTGCGTAGATCAGCAGCGTTACCCCAAAGGCGATCAGCCCTGCGGTTTTGCTGCGATCCTTCTTCTGGTTTGCGTTCTTGGCCATACATCAAGCTCCTTTGATGCGACTTTCATTTCACTTAACGCATTCATTATACCACAATTCTTCTTTGCAGAAAAGGACAAATTGGTGAGAAATTGATGAAAGTTCTCATCCTTGCGGGCATGGCCTGTACTTTTTCTGCATATTCTCCTGCAGAAAGATTATCACGGGAGGGAATCAGATGGAAATGCACGTGCAGCATACTTCGTTCATGCCGGAGACGCTATGCGGCGTCTGCCGGAGTCAGATCAGCGTAGAGGGGGATGTGATCATTCCCGGCAGCCTGCGGGAAAGTGCAGATGTACTGCATGCCTCAGCCATGGCGGTGGTGGAGAGAGCCGAAAGCATGCAGGGGCGCGTGAGCATCGGCGGACGGGTGGTGTTCACCGTGCTTTATTCCCGGGGAGAGAAGGGGACGCCTGCGTCCATCGAGGCTGCGGCGGATTTCACCCAGCTTTGCGAGCTGCCCGGGGCCGTCCCACGGGCAGAGGTTTTTGCGACGGCCTGGGTGGAACAGGTGGAGGCACATGCCCAGAGCGGCCGGATGTCCATGCGGGCAGTGGTTGGGCTGTGTGCCAGAGCCATGGGCTGCGAAGCAGCGGAGGCAGTCAGCGGCATTGATCTGCCGGGCGTGCAAATGCGCACATCGCAGCTCCGCTTCCGGCGGCGGGTCGGCTGGGGAAGCAAGGAGATACTGCTGCGGGAGGAATTTCTCCTGCCGGCAGAGCTGGCTGTCACGGATACTCTGGGGGCGCGCGCGGCGGTTGCCTTCCACGATACTGCAGGCGGTCAGGGACGCATCGGCCTGTCCGGCGAGGTGACCATCGAGGCGGTCCATGCCTCAGACGTGCCGGGCAAGCCCATCGTAACAACCCGGTATACCGTGCCGGTCAGCCAATCGGTGGAGATGAGCGGCGAATCGGGCGAGGTGCTGGATGGGCGCATTGTGGTCAAGGATATCGCCGTGGCCAGTCAGGAAAACGGCAATGGGGAGCGCGT
>JAFXFR010000182.1 GCA_017513475.1 Clostridia bacterium | reverse complement strand
GAGGGAACGGGATAACAGAATAACCATAAGGCAGGGGAGGGCCACGTAAACCGTGCCTTCCCCTTGCTTGGTTCAACCAACAACAAGGAGAGACCATGAGTTATAATCGTATTGACCGTATTTCTGAGGAGGTTCGCCGCGAGGTTGACCGCATCATCCGCGAGGACCTGAATGATCCCCGCATCAGCGGTACCTTCTCCGTCACCCATGCCGATGTGACCCGCGATCTGCGCCATGCGAAGATCTACGTGTCCGTGCTGGAGGACGACAAGCGCGAGGGCAGGATGGCTGCGCTGAAGAAGGCTGCGGGCTTTATCCGCCGCGAGCTGGGCCAGAACATCATCATCCGCTACAGCCCTGAGCTGACCTTCGTCAGCGACGAGAACATCGCTTACGGCGTACACATCGCCAAGGTGCTGGCGGACGCACAGAAGATGGAGAATCACCATGATGAGGACGATGAGACCCCTTGACGGCGTGATTTCCGCCATCCGCGGGGCAAAGAGCATCGCGCTGGTGTGCCATATCAGTCCTGACGGCGACACCGTGGGCAGCGCGCTGGCGCTGCGGCTTGGGCTCATGGAGATGGACAAGCAGGTGAGCCTGTTCTGCCAGGACAAGATCCCGGATGTGCTTCGCTTCCTGCCGGGGGCGGAGGGCTTCCGCGTGCCTGAAGAGGCAGATGAAGGGTACGACCTGCTGCTGTGCGTGGATGTTTCGGATGAGAAACGCATGGGCCGCTGCAGCGTCCTGACGGCAAAGGCTGTCCATACTGCGCAGGTGGATCATCACGGCACCAACACCGGTTACTGCGAGGCCAATTGCGTGGATGGCAGCGCGCCGGCGAACTGCCTGATCATCTACGAGCTGCTGCAGCGGTTGGGCTGCACCATCACGGCGGATGTGGCCCTGTGCCTGGCGGTCGGTCTGAGCACCGACACGGGCCACCTGGTCTACAACAGCACCACGCCTGAGGCGTATCGCGTCATGGGCGAGCTGGTGGAGGTTGGCGCGCCGATTGCAGAGGCGTACCGCCGGCTCTATCGTGAGCGTCCGCCGCGTCAGGTGGCGCTGCTGGCCAAGGCCCTCGATTCCCTGACCTTCCATGAGGAGGGCCGCATCACGTCCATCCGTCTGACGCAGAAGGACTTTGCTGACTGCGGCGCGCTGCCGGAGGACGCGGAGATCATCGTCAACTACGGCCTGGATGTGCTGGGTGTGCGCATGTGCGTCTTTGCCCGGGAGCAGGCGGACGGCAGCATCAAGCTGAGCCTGAGGGCTGTGTCGCCCTACAAGGTGTCAACCGTCGCCCAGAGCTTTGGCGGCGGTGGGCATGCCCAGGCGGCCGGCGCAACGGTGCATCTGCCCCTGGACGAGGCCATCGACCGCGTAGTAGCCCGCATGAAGGAAGAACTGGAGCTGACCGAATGAACGGATTCCTGAATATCTTGAAGCCTCCGGGAATGACGTCGGCTGCCGTGGTTGCGGTGGTGAAGCGCCTGACCGGAGAGAAGCGCGTCGGCCATGCCGGAACGCTGGATCCGGAGGCTGCGGGCGTACTGCCGATCATGATCGGCCGGGCGGCGCGGTTGTTCGACTACCTGGTGGACAAGGAAAAGGCCTATGTGGCGGAGGCTGCTTTCGGGTATGCCACCGACACCCAGGACGCCACCGGCGTGGTGGTCGAATCCGGCGAGAATTATCCGGCCTACGAGGCCGTTTGTGCGGCAGCGAAGCACCTGGAGGGCGATATCTTCCAGCGGCCCAGCATGTACAGCGCCATCAAGCAGGACGGCGTGGCCATGTACGAGCGTGCCCGCCGGGGAGAGACTGTCGAAGTGCCCCTGCGCCAGGTGCATGTGGAGTCCATCACCCTGCACAGAGAGACGCCCAATCATGGCGTGCTGATGACCGTTAAGTGCGGGCGTGGGACGTACATTCGCTCCATCTGCGACGATCTGGGTAAGCTCAACGGCTGCCCGGCGCATATGCGGTTTCTGCTGCGCAGCCAGAGCGGCGTATTCACCCTGGATACCGCCATGACTGTCGAGGAGGCCACAGCTTTTCGCGAGGAGGGCACGCTCCAGCAGCATCTGCTGCCGCTGGACTGGCCCATTCAACACATCCGCCGCATCGACGTGCCGCCGTACCTGCAGAAGCAGGTGGTCAACGGCGTGCGCCTGCCCATCGAAAAGGTCTACCACGCCAAGGAGGTGGCCGA
Source organism: Clostridia bacterium (assembly GCA_017513475.1). Classification (GTDB taxonomy): domain Bacteria; phylum Bacillota; class Clostridia; order Christensenellales; family Aristaeellaceae; genus UBA11524. Next base: position 7,500 of record JAFXFR010000182.1, on the reverse strand, counting down.
GGGCGGCATTGTGCGCATCTACCTGAACAACGAATTCTGGGGCATGGCCGAGCGCCAGGGCGATATGCTGGTGTGGAAATGCCAGCTGCCCCCGGACACGGAAGGAGGAAGCCGATGAAGATTCTGCGTGACCCGAAGCGGCTGAATCCCTGCGTGCTGGTGCTGGGCATGTTCGACGGCGTGCACCGCGGCCATCAGGCGCTGCTGATGCGCGGCGGTGAGCTGGCCCAGGAAATGAACTTCCCCCTGAACGTGCTGAGCTTCGAGCCCCATCCGCTGCGCGTCCTGGCGCCGGAAAAGTGCCCGGCGATGCTCAACACCCTGCCCGAGAAGGCTCGCATCATGCAGTCTTTCGGCGTGGACAACCTGTGCATTACCACCTTCGACCGTCAGCGGGCGGATCAGTCCCCCGAGGATTTCATGGCTGAAATGGTGGCAACCTACGCGCCGGTGGTGGTGGTCTGCGGGTTCAACTACACCTTTGGCAAGGGGGGCAAGGGCACCGGAAAGACCCTGCGCGAGTTTGGCAAGAAAAACGGCTTCCGCACGGTGATCGTGCCGGAGGTCATTGTGGAGGGCGAGACGGTGTCGTCCACCCGCATTCGCAAGGTCCTTTCTCAGGGCGACATCCCCATGGCCAACCGGCTGCTGGGCACGGGCTATACCCTGTCCGGTAAGGTCGAGAACGGCAAGCAGCTGGGTCGCACGATGGGCTTCCCCACAGCGAATGTGGCGATTCCCCGGTACAAGGCGCTGCCGGCTTTCGGCGTGTACGACTGCTGGTTGGAAACGGCGGACGGCGCCTATCACCCCGCGGTGGCGAATGTGGGACGGCATCCGACGCTGCCTGAGGGCGCGGTGACGGTGGAGGCCCATGTCCTGTCGGAGGAACCGATCGATTTGTATGGGCAGCATGTGCGCTTGTCCTTCATGAGGTTCCAGCGGGAAGAAGTCCGCTTTGACAGCAAGGAAGAGCTGCAGGAGCAGATTGCCAGAGACGTCGAGGACGCCCGCGCTTACTTCGCAAAAATGATATGATTGCATAACAAAAACCCGCTGTGTCGATGAGACATGGCGGGCTTTTTGTGGTGTGGGATGCAGTTCATTCTGCCTTGATGGTGCAAAGCTTGCCGCGCAGGACATAGCCGATCTTTTCGTAACAGGCGTTGGAGGCGGCGTAATCTGCGTCGGTGTAGAGCATGGGCGTCAGGCCGCTTTTGGCAATCAGACGAGTGACCTCGTACACCATCTGCTGTGCATAGTGCTTGCGGCGGTGGGCAGGTGCGGTGTATACGCTGCCGACGCTGGCCAGATCGCCGCTTGGGTGGAAGGAGCAGCAGGCGACAATCTCTCCCTCTGCGTTCTTCCAGAAGTAAAAATGACCGGCGATATGGCCTGCTGCGATTTGACGGCAGGTGGGCGGATCAAAACGGGCGTCGCCGACGCTCTCGTGGAAGGCAAGGATCATGTCGGCAACGGTGTCGATGTCCTCCTCAGTGCAGCGGTACAGGTGCCCCTCTGCCGGATGCGTAGGCGCGATGGGGGCAGGGCAGTCGTAGGCAAACATGTTGGTGATCACGCGGACATTGATGCCCTGCTCGCTGGCTTTGGCGATGAAGAAGTCTGCCAGATCATACTTCAGGTTGTAACTGAAACCGCTGGCGAGAGGGCAGACGCTATCGGCGGTCTCCCAAGCGCGCTGCTTTTCTGATCCGGACAGGTCATCGGGCGTCCAGAGCCATACGGGGTAAGGCGCCACGGAGTGACAAAGAATGAATCGCTCGTGATCCGTGAGTGTTACGCTGCAAGAACCGGGCAGGATACGGCTGAGTACGGCAAAGGTGTAGCGGTCGTTCTCCAGCAGCTTGAAGTCGCGTTCGTCCGCATGGCGTTCGAGTTCCATGGTCAGTTCTCCTCCGGCCGGGTGACGTGATCTGCCGCCCAGGCGCTGTAGTTATCGCGATAAAAGGCGTGGTACGCGTCAAAATCAAGGCTGCATCCCCGGCCCAGCAGCTCCATCCGTACGCCGAAGAGCATGGCGATAACGTGCATATCTTCCAGACCGTTGCGCAAATAGAAGGCCTTGCGGCGGGCTTTGATGCCGGTAGGATCGTCGCGGTCGGTGGCTTCGATCTCCACAAAGAGGCCGCGGCCTTCATACAGGGCCAGTAAGCCCTGCAGCATGGCGGAGCCCATACCCTTATCGCGGCGCTTCTCGTGTACGGCGAGGTAATCCAGCAGGATGACGTCCTCGCTGTTAATGGTGATGGCCAGGCCGGCGAAGCGTCCGTCCTGCTCGGCGAGCCACACATCGGTGCGGCCCTGACACTGCATATGACGAATCATTTTGAAGGGCTTGCGTTCGCAGCGCGGGAAAGCCTGATGGTACAGCAGACGGATGCGCAGCCAGTCCAGGGGATTGGCGGGGGCGCGCAGGGTGACCGACATGAGGATACCTCCTTGTGGTGGATGGCAGCATTATTCGCTCGAGGGCAGGCTGCCGGCTTGATAAACATAGACGGATTCGTCCTCGTCCATTTCGCCGGTGGGGACAAAGCCGAACTTGCGGTAGATGTGTACGGCACGGGAATTGCTTTCTTCCAGGGTGAGGTAGATGCAATTGGTGCGGTATTGCTCCTGCATCTCGCGGATGATGATGGGCAGCGCCTGCTGACCGTAGCCTTTGCCCTGATGAGCGACGTCGATGGTGTAGCGGCACAGCAAGGGCGCTTGCTTCTCAGCCCACATCCCGTAGAAGACGAAGCCGATGATCTTCTCGTCATCGTAGATCAGGCGGCTTTCCCATTCCGGCTCGTACACGGACTGCACGATGGAAAAGGCGGTGCTGGTCACCCACTCTTCGTCCAGGGGACATTTGTGCTGCGGATCGGTGGTGACGAAGGTGGCCTCACGCCAGTTGCTTCGGTCGATTTTTCTCAGGTGAAGCATGGCCTTACCTCCCAAGGGCGTCGTCAGGAAGCATATCCGCCGTGCGGACAGGACGATCCAGCCGGGATTCGACGTATTTGCGCAGCAGCCTGTAAGGCGCGGTGCAGTCAGGCGAATCCACCCAGGCGGCGCTGCCCTGGGTCAGCATGGTGCGCATCCAATTCGCCTGTGCGGCGGACACCGGCGTGTGGGATTGCCCGTGGCATTCCCGGCAGACGAGGCCGCCCTCACTCAGGTCAAACCAGGTGGATTCCGTCTCCGTCAGCCGTTTGCCGCAGTGGACGCAGTGCATGAGGCGTGGCTTGAAGCCTTCGCTGGCGCTGAGGTGAAGGAGGAAGCCCGCGACGAGGGGCCGCCAGGGCTGGTCGGAGAAGGTCAGGCGGGACAGCGTGTGCAGCAGCAGCATGAACAGCTCCTGAGCGGCCACGCTGGGCTGGATGAAGGCTTCTGCCACACCCAGCAGATAGGTGCCCACGGCCAGGCGGTCGAAATCCTGACGCAGGGGATAGAAGGTTTCGATCAGGTTGGCAGAGATGACGGTCAGATGCGCGCCCTTCTGGTACAGCTCGAAATCGCCCAGGGCGAACAGCTCGCTGGCGTTGAGGATGGGCGAGCGGGGCTTGCGGCATCCGCGGGCGAGGGCCTCAATGCGCCCCTGGGTCGGGCTGAACAGGGTCAGCATGCGGTCGTTGTCGCGGTAGTTGGCGTAGCGCAACACGATGGCGGTGCGCTCGGTCTGGCGCATGGGGAGGCCTCCTTTCACGAGAAAAGGTCGCACGCATACGGCGTACGACCTTATTATAGCGGATTTCGGGGGGGATTGCAAGGTCGTCCAGCCCTCTCAGTCAGCTGGCGCTGACAGCTCTCACGGAGGGAGAGCCTTTTGGCTTGTGGGCGCGGGCGAGCAATGCTCGCCCCTCCGGACGTGTGGTCGCTGCTTAGAGCTTGCACTCCAGCTTGGCCAGTTCATCCACGACGTAGTTGTAGACGAAATCGACGGCCTCGTCGATGGGCTTGATTTCCTTCATGGACTTGTCGCGGGCGGAGATCTCGATGGTGCCGTTCTTGAGGCCCTTGGGGCTGACGATCACGCGGACGGGCACGCCGAACAGGTCAGCGTCGGCAAACATGACGCCGGCGGAGACGGGGCGGTCATCCCAGATGACCTCAACGCCCTTGGCAGTCAGCTCGTCGTAGATCTTCTGGGACATGGCGGCGACTTCCTCGTTGTCGGCGCGCATGGAGCACAGGTGCACCTGCCAGGGCGCGATGGAAATGGGCCAGATGGGGCCGTAATCATCGCGGTGAGCCTCGCACACGGAGGCGGCCAGACGGCCCACGCCGATGCCGTAGCAGCCCATGATGGGGTGCTGCAGAGAGCCGTCCTGTGCCACATAGGTCATGTCCATGCTCTCGGTGTACTTGGTGCCCAGCTGGAAGATGTTGCCCACCTCGATGCCGCGGGAGGTGTAGACGCTGGGCTTGCCGCACACGGGGCAGATGCCGCCGTCGTAGGCCTTGGCCACGTCCACGTACTCGACATTGCCCACGTCGCGGGCGATGTTCAGGCCGGTCATATGGTGATCGGTCTCGTTGGCGCCGCAGACCAGGGATTCGATGCCCTTCAGGCTTGCGTCAAAGACGACCTTCACGTCCTTGCTGATGCCCACCGGGCCGATGAAGCCCGCGCACAGGGGAGACTCGCTGGTCAGCTCGGCAGCGTGGATCTCGGCCTTGAGGTAGTTGCGCAGCTTGGTCTCGTTGATGTCCAGATCGCCGCGCAGGAAGGCCACGACCAGCTTATCGGTCAGGTTCTCCTGGTAGACCACGGCCTTGCAGGTGCGGTCGGCGCGGACGTTCAGGAAGGCGCACAGGTCCTCGATGGACTTGACGTCGGGGGTGGCCACCTTGGTCAGCTCGGCGATCTCGCCCGCCTCGTTGCTGACGATGCAGGGGGCGGCTTCCATGTTGGCGCGGTAGTCGCAGTCGTGGCACAGGACGATGGTGTCCTCGCCCACGGCGGTCAGCAGCATGTACTCGTGGGAGACCTTGCCGCCCATCATGCCGCTGTCGGAGGCCACAGCCACCACCTCAGGCACGCCGGCGCGGGCGAAGATGCGGTTGTAGGCGTCGTAGCAGATCTGGTAGTAGCGCTCCAGATCCTCCTGGGAGGTGTGGAAGGAGTAGGCGTCCTTCATGGTGAACTCGCGCACGCGAATCAGGCCGCCGCGGCAGCGGGGCTCATCGCGGAACTTGGTCTGGATCTGGTAGATCATGAAGGGGTACTGGGTGTAGGAGTCCGCCACGTCGCGCACGAAATGCACGGAGGCCTCCTCGTGGGTCATGCCCAGGACCATGTCCTGCTCGCCGCGATCCTTGAAGCGCAGGAGCTCGGAGCCGATGGCGTCATAGCGGCCGGACTCGCGCCAGATGGACGCAGGCATCGCCACGGGGAAGAGCAGCTCCTGGCCGTCGATGCGGTTCATCTCCTCGCGGATGATCTTTTCGATCTTCGCGGTGATGCGCTTGGTGACGGGGAACAGGGTGTAAATGCCGTTGCCGACGGGCTTGATGTAGCCGCCGCGCATCATCAGCGCCTGGGACGCGATCTGGCAATCGGCGGGGGTCTCCTTGTAGCGCTTGGAGACGAGATTTTTGAGCTTCATGGGATGTCCTCCTTTGCTTTTTCGGGACGAAAAAACGCTTCGTCCCCCTTGTTGCAGGGGCGAAGCGTGAACTTCGCGGTACCACCTTGCTTCAGCGCATATGGATGCGCCCTCGCGTGCCCGGTAACGGGGGCGGCCGGCAGGATTTCGCGATGCGGGTTCTCCTGCGGACTCGGGAGACGGGAGCGGGTCATCAGCCGAACGCCTGCCTCACACCAACGGCAGACTCTCTGGGGTTCGACGGACGGGGCTTTCTCCTTCAGCGTCACTACCTATTATAGCACGGGGAAGGGGAGGATGCAAGGGACTTCGTCCCTTTTTTCAAAAAAACAGAGGGTGAGGATATCGTGTGTGAAGCCTCCTTTTGGTCCGGAAACCTTGCATCCAATCGGAAAATGTGATATTCTGTATACTGAGAACATTTTGGCAAAGGAGGCTGCTGCTGTGGAGGTTATCGCGCGGATCCACAATGCATTCCCGACGAAGTTCGGGCTGCCACGCCAGTCGGGCCTCGTGCCGGAGCTTGTGTCCACCATCGTGTTCGAGCCGGAATTCCGCGTGGCAGAGGCGCTGCGGGGCATCGAAGACTACTCCCATCTGTGGCTCATCTGGGAGTTCCATCAAGCACATCGCGGCAGCGTAGAAAATGGGGGTGAAGCCCCCTGGAAGCCTACCGTGCGTCCGCCGCGTTTGGGAGGTAATACCAGAATGGGCGTATTCGCAACGCGCTCGCCCTTCCGGCCCAATCCGCTGGGGCTGACGGTGGTGAAGCTGCTCGCGGTGGAGGATTCCCCGGAGGGCAAGGTGCTCATCGTGGCCGGTGCGGACATGATGGACGGCACCCCGATCTATGACATCAAGCCGTATTTGCCCTATGTGGACAGCGTGCCGGAGGCTGTCGGCGGGTTCACCGAGGGCACGGCGGATTACCATCTGGACGTGGATTTCCCCGCAGATCTTATGGGACGCGTCCCCAAAGAAATGCGGGAAACCCTGCTGGGCGTTCTGGCTCAGGATCCCCGGCCTGCGTATCAGCATGACGAAAACCGTGTCTATGGACTGCCCTTTGGCGGCATGGACGTGAAGTTCACCGTGAAAGACGGCGTTCTGACCGTGATCGATATTTTGGAGGTATGATACAAATGAGCATCATCAGCACCCTGGTGGAGAAATTCCCTGTCCGCAAGAGCGACAAGCAGAAGCAGGCCTTCCGGGAGTGGTTCATCGGCTGGGCCGGCGAACAGGGCTACACCGCTGAAGCGACCAAGCCCAAGGGCATGTTCCGTTCCTCGAATGTGGTCGTGGGCGACCCGGAAACGGCGGAGGTCGTTTTTACCGCCCATTATGACACCCCGGCGGTCATGCCCCTGCCGAATTTCATCACACCCTGCAATGTGCTGGTGTACATCCTGTACCAGCTGCTGCTGGTGCCGATCCTGCTGATTCCCGGCGCGCGGGCGGGTGCGCTGACGGGCCATGTTCTGCGCGTACTGACGGATAATGCGTTCATGGCCAGCGAGATCGGTGCAGCAGTGGGCTTTGTCAGCGTGTACATGACCCTGGGCATCATGATGTTTGGCCCGGCAAACAAGAACAACGTCAACGACAACACCTCCGGTGTGGCGGCGGTGATGGAGCTGATGCTGCGCATTCCTGCGGATCAGCGCGCCAAGGCTGCGTTCATCCTCTTCGACAACGAGGAGAAGGGTATGCTGGGCAGCAGCGCCTACGCCTCCAGCCACAAGGCGGTCAAGAAGGAAAAGCTCATCATCAATATGGACTGCGTGGGCGACGGTGAAAACGTGATGTTCTTTGCCAATAAGAAGACCCGTTCTTTGGATACCTTCCCAAAGCTGGAGGCTGTCATGACGGGCGTTTCCGGCCG